>CAIJGS010000138.1 GCA_903820285.1 uncultured Verrucomicrobia subdivision 3 bacterium
CCACCCATAAGCCCATACCCCACGTCTGTTCGAACACAATTGCTGGGGACAAGCTCATAGTTCTTTTCCGGTAGTGTGGTGGTTGTTAATTCAAGTCTGTAATACGGGGGGCATAGCAGGCATTGAACCACTCAATGCCGGCATTTAAATTATCAATTACTATTATCGCCCGCCTCCCGGTAAAATGCCGTTATGAAAACATTCCCTTGGATTGCAAGGATGCTGGCCACACTGGCCCTCCTGCTGCCCGTTTTAACTTCCTGCGCTATCGCCAGCCCCGCTGTCCCTGACCAGCGTCTGATAGCCCATTGGGAGGGACTAGATCGCTTTGGCGGCATGAGCCGGGATGAAATCGTGAAGCAACGCACCAAGGTTCAGGAGGTGGCAACTGAATTGACCATTGCCCCCGATGGCCGCGTGACCGGCCATGTGGGCGGCGCGGAATTGAGCGGTGGTACGGTGGAATCCAATCGCGGCTGGCTGGGGAGGTCGCTCCATCTCAAAACCGACTTTATCATTCGCGGCCGGTTGTACGGGGCCGTCGCACCCGGTTCCGAAGACGGCATTCATGAAATCAATGCTCCCTTCAATCTGGTCGGCACCCGGATCGACGGCACCTTGTTCGTGATCCGCGGCGCGTTTGAATATCCCTATCCCACGCTGCGGCTACGGTTGGATCCGAAGTCAGGCAGTTGAACCACGAATAAACACCAAGGAACACGAATCAACGGGCCGGAACGACAGAACCTGATTTACCAGTGCCGGCCCTACAGGCCGGGAACGTATCGGAAACGACAACCCAGGCCTCCGCTCGCGGGCTCGCTCCTGCCTGGGCTTTAACCTGACGGGCTTTCAGCCCTTGGTGATGGTGGGTGCAACGGTTGGCGCCGCTCACGCTTTCGTCGGCCAATACGCCGTGTACAGCATCTTCAACGTAATTAAAATCACCACTGTCAGAAACACCGGGCGGATGAATTTGGTTCCCCGGGTCATCACCATCCCGCTGCCTGCGCGCGCGCCGAGCCATTGACCGGCACCCATCGTCAGGCCGGCCACAAACAGCATTTTGCGCGCGATGAGAAAAACAATGAGCGACGCCAGGTTGCTCGCAAAATTCAGGGCCTTGGTATTGGCGGTGGCCTTCGTCAGGTTGAACCCAAGGCCGAGCATGAACGCCAGTGTGAGAAACGTGCCGGTGCCCGGCCCGAGAAATCCGTCATACAATCCCAGCCCGAACGCGCAGAACAAATCGAAGCGCAGTCGCGACATGCGCGGGTGAATATCCTTCTCGCCGAGCTGCGGCTTGAACCACACGTAGAGTGCCACCAGCAGCAATGCCACGGGAACAATGCGTTTGAGGAGCAGGGGATCCAGCAGTTGCACCAGAAAAGAACCGGTCACCGACCCGATGAAGGCAAGTAAGCAGGCGCGACGGCAATCCGCCAGCGACAGCGCTCCCGCCCGCGCATAATGGTACGTGGCGCTGCCCGACCCAAAGCTCGCCTGCAATTTGTTCGTGCCGAGCGCGAACTTGGGATCCGGGCACACCGCCAGTAGCACCGGCAGAGTGATCAACCCGCCGCCGCCGGCGATGGAGTCCACAAAGCCCGCGCCCAGTCCGGTGCCAAACAGCAGTACCAGTTCCCATGTTCCCGTCATCGGGAAATTCTAACAATCGCGCCGGCACGGGTAAATTCACATCATAAATAAACGTACATCATTCCGTCCGGGCAGAAAAAATCCTCGCCCGAGGAGAGGATGTTGGGGCGGAGGGTGGAACCCCCGGGAAAAACGTCGGTTCGTAATGAACCGATTTCAGGTCAGACTCGCCGGCGCATCCGCCAGTAGCCGCTCATGGCGCTAGCCGCCATCAGACCCAAGGCCAAGCTGGAAGGTTCCGGCACCATGCCGATGGTGTCGATGCTGTTGATGGAAGTGCCCGCATAAATCCCGTCGGTAATGTTGCCATTGGCATCAATGGTATAGGCCTGCACCAGACTGTTGGTGGAGCCGCCGACATCACTCCAGCCGCCGACCACGGGGATTGCCTCGTTCGTATTGTACGGCACAATATTATACGGCACCGCCACCCCAAAGCTGTTCGTATAAAAACCGGTGGCCGGCGGACTCGAGTTCGTGCCGGGAAAGCCAAAGGCGCCGTACTTGTTGTTGTCCGGATCGACCACATCCAGGGTGTGATTCGTCTGGTTGAAACCGACCACATCCAGCACGTGGAATTGCCACCACTGGTTCGTGCTCGCCGCCGAATTCGTGATGAAAATCAGTGCATTCGAACCGGCCAGCAAATTCGCTGTCACATTATTGAAGGCGGCGTAGCCGCCCCCGGTATTACCTGAAACGCTCACACCCACACTCGCATAGCCATTGGGTTAAACCATTTTTAGTGAACGGTCAGTGTTTGCGATGACGTAACCTGTCGGTCTGATTGACCATCCCAGCTTGATATGCTCAGCCCGCCAAATGCAAATAAGCGGCAGAATGAGCCGCCACCCACCCGGCGGCGGATGGGATTTGTGATATCATGTCGCTGAACGGAATGGCTCGAAGATCCACCGGACTGGAACGATGATTCACCACCACCCAATGGTTGCCAAACCGCGCGAACTCCACTCCCTTGACCGGAGCCATCGGCAAAGCGGGGCAAACACCAGCCAGCACCGCCACCGGGGTCTCCTTGAGCAATACCACCGGGTGCATTTCGCGCCGACCATAGGCGGGAGGTACAATGGGCATGGTCCTGCGGGAGTAGGCATGCCCATATTCAAAACCGAACGAGAAGACGTTGCCCCGGCCGCAGACCGTTTCCAGCAGGCCGGCCTTGCCCGATTGGATGTACTTGCCCAAGGCTTTGCCACCCGTGTAGGCCACCGTGGACCAGCCATGCGGGATGATTTCCTCCACCCACTGGATGCAATCGAACGGAATGATTTCTTCCCCGATGCCGAAAGCCCGTTTCGCCAGTTCACAATGCGGCCCGTGGAACAACGAACCGCCGCCGGCCACGAACGCTTTCACCGCCGTCTCCAGGGCGGCATTTTCACCAAGATCATAAAGCGAATTGTGCGGCACCACCAGATGACGGCAGCCCGCCAACCCGCCCGCCGCCACCTGGGCCGGGTGAACGATGTCCACGTGCCAGCCAAGATCCGTGAACTGCGCATACCAGCCCAGTAAATCCATTCGGTGCCGGCCTTCGGTGTCCACTTCCAGCGGCTCGTAAAGGCTCATCTCCGCCGGGAACAGCAAAGCGACCTCTTTAGCCCGCGGCTGGTCCAGCAGCGGGATTACCTCCGCCGCCCAGCGGTTGCCCGTTCGCAAAGATTCCTTGAACACCTCGTCCATGCGATACATCACGCCGCCATCGTCCAGTCCGCTATATCCATAGATATGCAACCCCTTCGCGCCATTGGCCACGTGGGTGCCGATGCATTCCGCCGGCGGGACGGTCCGGTAAATATCCCCGTTCACATGGCGTCCGAGGTAAAGCCCGGCCGTGAACGGCTGGTGACGGTTGGCGTTGCGCTGGATGGAGCCTTCCACACTCAACGCCATGGCATCCGCCCGGTTCTCGGCATTCAACGGCGCCGCGATGAACAGCACGCTGTCCACGTGATCCGCACAGCGATAGACATCCAGCGCCCGCTGGCCGGTCTGCCAGTCCGGTTGCCCCGGAGGGTTGAAGAAATATCCCCACTGGTGCAGCAGCGGCTCCACGTAAATTTTCGGCGCCAACGCCTCCCAATGCCGTTTCATCACGGCCAGATAGTCCGACAGGACTTCGGCCAGATGGGTCTGGTTGTCGATCCACCGGTGAAAGTCCGGAGTGCGCTCCGCGAAGTCCGCCGCGGTGGGCCGCGCGCAGCCCACCCAGTTCAGTTCCTCCGGCCGCAGCCAGTATTCCGCCGGTTGCAGTTCGGCAAATGTTTTCGCCGCCAGCCCATAGCGTCCGTTCAGCCGCGCGATGTTTCCGTCATACCGCCGTTCGAGCCAGGCCAGATATTTCGTCCGTCCCTCGGGGTCGAAACTCGGTTTTGGGATCGGCTCGAACATCGTCTGCATGATGATGCGTCCGTCCGGCGTGCGCCGCATGCCCGGCGCGTACAGCTTCAGCAAACCTTGCACATGCTCCACCATGGTCGCTTGTGCGCGGGGGGACCAGTATTTATAAGTTCCCATCAACTGGCCATTGGGGCGCACCGGTTCCTCACCCCGCACGGGCGGCACGTCACGAATGGTCGGATACAGATTGTCGCCGCAGAGATAAAGTGCGAGGCAGGTGTAATCGATGCCGTGTCTGGCCATCTCGGCCATCATGAATTCATGCATCGCCACATACTGGCTGGCGGGTTCGCCGCGATAGCGCGCAAAAAAATCCGCCCACGCCTTCGAATCCAGGTTGATGCTGTTGAACCCCAAATCGGCCACCTCGGCAATGCCCCGTTGCGTGGCCTCGCGGTCGCTGTAAAACGGCTCGAAGAAATTTCCGAACCAGATGCTGAGGAACGGCTGTTGGTGGCCCGGGGTGCTCATTGCAGTGCTCATATCATTTTGTCAAAAAATTCCAAATTCCATTCCTCCTGCCAGCCGATCATCGGTACGCCGTGCCGAAATTCCACCGGCAGCCAGACGTACCGTCCGTCGATGGCGTCCCGGGGATTCCAGCGGTCCGCCATGAAAATGAATGCATCGCGCCGGCCCGGCAGCGGCAGCACGAACGTGGACTGCGCCTGGAAGGTTGTCGCAACCTGTTGCGCGCTGCCCAGACACGGATTGCCGAGTTCCTCCCATGGTCCCCAAATCGTGTCGGCGGCGAGCAGCCGCGCCGGGTTGGGCGACCAGCCCGTGCAGTCCGACGTGACCATGTAATACCGCCCGCCCACCTTGAACCATGCCGGCGCCTCATTGAAACGCCCTGGCAGCACCCGGACATATTTTCCCGCCGGCGACAGAAAATCCGCGCTCAACTGCGAGATATGCAGTGTCCCGTTGCCTTCCGAGGCGTAGATGTGATATGCCAGCCCGTCCTCATCCACAAACAGCGTCATGTCCCGCGCCATCTGCCCGCCCGCGAAGTCACGCCGGAACAGGAGGTGCTTCGGATAATATGCCCGGGGACCGCCGCCCAGTTCCATCGTGGCCAGCAGCGCCAGTTTTTCCGGCTCCAGTTCCCGTTGTTCCGCCGCCGGCACATTCGCCGGCCAGACCCCGGCATTCGGCCGGAACGCCCGCACGAATTCATACGGTCCGATCACGCGATCCGCCACCGCCACGCCGCTCAACGACCCGGAGTAACCCGCCCCCTTCGGCTCCAGATGGAACCACATCACAAATTTTCCGGTCGGCGCATTGAAAATCACCTTCGGCCGTTCCAGGATGCAGCCGTGCTCAATCGGACTGCCCGCCTCGTCACTCACCGCCAGCGCGATGCCTTCATCCCGCCATTGATACAGGTTCGGCGAAGAATACACGTGCACCCCCACCTCCGCCCGGTTGCCCGCCTCGCCGGCAATCTTATGTTCGCCGAACCAATAATACACCCCATCGTGTAATAACACGCCCCCGCCGTGGGCGTTGATGGGGACACCCCGGTCATCCGGCCAGATTTGACCCGGACGGAAACAGTGGTTGGCAGCGCTGGTGGTCATGTCGTCATTTGTTGCACATCATTCCCCGGTCCAGCATGATCGTTCGTGGATACCGCAACCGAGCGCGGGCGATGAGGTCGATGACAGCGTCCGCCACAGACGCCGGCCGTCAAACTGGATTTCCACCGGTTCGGGTTGCATAGTTAGGCGCTGGCTCATTGTCCCGGGGCAGCCTTTTGGGGGGCGGCCAGCTGGCGGCTGGAGACCCGCCGCAACAGCCAGCCAACAGCGAAGACGATGCCGCCGCAGAACAGGAATGCCAGCCGCTTCATTGGCTCGTTTGGCACCGCCAGCAAGAGCAGCACAAACGATCCGAAGATCATGCACAGCAGCCCGATGGTCCCCACAACTTTGTGGTTTTCCTGCACCTGAGCCGCTGTCAGGTCTTCCACTGGCGTCTTCAGCCGGGTGAAAAACTCCTCGACCTGCGCCTTGTAAGCCGGCGGTGACGCGTCATAAAAAAGCGAGGTGAAGAAAAACCAGCCGATGCACGTCAGGCTCACGCCAGCCACCGTCGCAAACAGATAATACTGGGTGACCTCCTCCGGCTTGAACGGCCCGTGCAGAAACGGCAGTCCGGCCACCATCTCCGGCCGCGTGCAGAATTTCATCGCGAACGACATCGTCAGGCCGATCAACATCGTGGTCCAGCTCGACCACGGCGGCGTGCGCTTGTAGAACAGCCCCAGGCACAGCGGAATCGCCAGCGGCAACCACAGGCTCACGCCCAATTGGTTCAGCAAGTCGAACAGCGGCAGCGTCCGCAGCCGGCTCACTACCAGGCCGATGACGATGACCACCACGCCGAACAGGGCGGTGCACAGCTTGCTGATGATAAGCAGCTTTTTTTCCGGGCATTGCGGGTTGATGACCGGCAGGTAAAAATTGCGCACCAGGATGCCCACTCCCTGGTTCACGCTGGCATCGAGGTTTGAAAGCGTTGCCCCAAAGATTCCGGCGATGAGCAACCCCAACATTCCCTGCGGCAGCACATTGTGCGCCGTCAGCAGGAACGCCCCTTCCTCCGGATGCTGGCCGAGGTTCGGGAAAATGGCGTGCATCTGCGCCGGGCTGTACATGGCCGCGGCCACCAGCGGCGGCAGCATCCACATCAGCGGCCCAAGCAGCGTGCCGAACAGGGGGAACACCATCATCTTGCGCGCATGCGCGTCGCTGCGTGTCATCAGGAATTTGGACGACATTTCCATCGTGTTAAGGTAAAATAAATTATTTGTCAGCAACGCCAGAAACCACAGCGTAATGAACTGCGGCCGCGCGAATTCGCCCCATTCAAAGTGTTGTGCCGGCAGGTGGTGGACCAGCCCGGCCAGGCCGCCGACCTGCGGCTGCGCCAGCGCCAGCGCCGAAATCACCAGCGTAATTGTCACCACCAGGAACATCTGCACGAAGTCGCTCGCCGCCACCCCGAATGCCCCGCCCACCAGCGACACGAACGTCACCATCACCCCCAGGATCACGATGATGGTTGGCAGCGGCAGGTCAAACGCCCCGGACATGAACACCCCCACCGCGTTCAGCCCCACCCCGCCGAACAGCAGCAGAAACGGCAGCCGGATCCACGTCACGAACTGCTGCGTGGCCGCGCCGTACCGCAGCCGGATCGCCTCCAGCGGGGTCACCACCCGCATCCGCCGGAACCGGTAGCAGGTGAAGAAATAGACCACCAGGTACGGAACAAAATTCGCCCAGTACAGCAGCACCACATAAAACCCCTGGGTGAAGATCTTCCCCGCCGCCCCGGTGAACGTCCAGGCGCTGAAACTTGCCATCCACGCCGACACGCCCGTCATCCACCACGGCATGATCCCGCCCCCGCGGAAATAATCCGATGTACTCTTGTTCCGGCGCGCGAACACCGCGCCCACTGTGACCACGAACACGAAGTAGAAGCCGATGCTGAGGTAATCGTAAAGGGTGATCATGTGGTCACAGGTTGATAATCAAAATAGTCAAAATCCGCAGCCATATTCGTCCCACCCAGATCCTGCACACACACACCGACCATCGCGCCGGTGAACCGCAGCGTACTGCCATAATCGTCCGAAAGTTTCGACAGGTCCAGCACCGGGCCCACCTCCCGCCACGCCCGCCCGTCCGGCGACGCGCTAAATTGCAGCCGCTTCCCGTCTGCCGTCGCCCGGAGAAACACCTGGTTCCAGTCGTTCACGATCAATTCGCTTTCCGTCAGTTCGTCATAAACGCCGTCATCCGCCAGCACCACCCCGAGCACCTTTCCCCGAGTCTCCTCATGCGTTACCCGCAGATAATAGTGCTGGCGTGTGTCGTAATAGCAGACCAGCCCCGCCATCTGCGTGAAGTGGTCCGGGGCGAATTCCAGACACGTCTCCGCCGTGAACCGGAAGTGCTGCACCCGCCGCGCCACCAGACTTTGCCGGAACAGTGAGATCAGCGAGTCCCGCCCGCGCAATCGCAGCCATCCCGGCCGTTCCGTGAGCGACAGCCAGGCTGTGTCCGCCGGCACCCGCAATGAACTCCAATACGCCCCCAGCTGCTCCCCTGCGAAATGGTCGCGCACCGGCGTTTCCGGCCACGGCTGCGGGGCCAAATCCTTCGGCGCCGGCAACTCCAGCAGCGGGGCGGTCCCGCCGGCTGCCAGCCGCAGCCAGCCGTCCCGCCATTCCACCCGTTGCAGACAGGTTTCGCGGCCCAGCACGCACCGGTCGCCCGCATGCGCGGACGCGGAAGCTGTCTGGTCCGGCGAAGCCAGGTTGCGGGCCGCCCCGGTCTTCAGCGGCCGGCTCGCCAGATGCGCCAGGTACCATTCGCCCGCCGGCGTTTGCACCAGCTCGCCATGGCCCGCCTTTTGCAGGGGCGATGTGGCGTCAGCACGGGACGTCAGCACACTCGGCTGCGGATCCAATTCGTAAGGACCAAGAATGTTCCGTGCCCGCGCCATGGAGATGCCGTGGTTCCAGCCCGTGCCGCCTTCCGCCAGCATGAGATAATACCAGCCATCGTGAAAATAAAGATTCGGCCCCTCAGTGAGAATGCCGGTCTTCTCCAGGATTTTCGTCCGCGGCCCCGTCAGCCGGCGTTGCCGGTGGTCATACTCCTGCACCACGATGCCCGCAAAACGGTGCCGCCCCTTGCGGAAATCCCATTCCATGTTTACCAGCCATTGACGTCCATCCCGGTCATGAAACAACGAAGGGTCAAAGCCGATGGCATCCAGCACCACCGGCTCGCTCCATGGTCCCTGAATGTCCGGGGCCGTCGTCAGATAAATGCCGATGTCCTTGAACGGCCGCCCCAGCCCGCAGGTGCGGATGTTCGTGTAGATTAGCCAGAATTGTCCGTGGGCATGGCTGAGGCTCGGTGCCCAGACTCCGCCCGAATCCGCGATGCCGCACAAGTCCAGTTGCGACGTCCGCGTCAGCGCATGACCCACCAGCCGCCAGTTTACCAAATCCCGCGAATGGTGAATCGGCACGCCGGGAAACCATTCAAAGGTAGAATTCGCCAGGTAAAAATCACTCCCCACCCGGCAGATGCTGGGATCCGGAAAAAAGCCGGGCAGAACGGGATTGTGGATCAACGGCGTCATGTCAATGGTCTCCGGCCGCCCAGGCCAGTCCGTTCCGCAGCAGGGTTTGAAAATCCGGCTGTCCCCAGACGCCGGCGTGGTGGCCCGGGGTCAGCGCCAAAACCCGGCCCGTGCCTTCCCGGCGCAGCCAGCCCGCCGGCTGGATACCGTGCGCGGAGGAACTGCGCAAAAACACCTCGGTGTCAGGCATATCCAGTTCGATGCAATAATGTTCGTCCAAGACGGTGAACGTCCTGACCCCATGGGTGAGCGGATGCCCTGTCTGCGGCACCACCGTGACCGGGCACTGGTCCGGATGTCGCAGAAATGCGCCCCCAGTGACCCCGCGCATGTCCGGCAGTTCCTGGTAGCAAACGCCCCCGTGCAATGCCACCAGCCCGCCACCGTTGCGCACAAACTGACGGAAGGCCGCCTGTTTTTCCGCCGTCAGCCAAGGCCGACGGTCGGCCGCCGAAACATGGTTGGCCTTCGCCACGACCACCAAACGGAACGACTCCATCATGGCCTCCGACCACCGGTCCCCTTGCGTGACAAATTCAAAGGCAAACCCGGGGGCTTCCAAAGCCGTCAACCCCTGCCGGATCATTTCTTCCGGATGCCAAGCGTCGGCGCATAGGACTAAAGTCGGAACCGGTTGGCTACTCACGGTGTCAACCTCGCTCCCTCGCCGGTTTGGGTGGCCTCCTGGCGTAGCACCACTCCGTTTTTCGATTCCGTCAGCCGGGCCATGATGTCCTGTCCGTCGCCTTCAAAATTCGCCAGTTCGATCTCCTGCACCCGGCCGTCCGTCAGTTCCACGCGCAGGTGGTTCGCGTCCGTAGCCGTGGCCGATGTCACCACCGACTGGCCTTCATATGGTTCGATGACCGTCAGAAAGCGGGCTTCCGTTCCCCGGGGAGCGCGGACGGCGTATACCTTCCGGCGCTGAGCTTCAGTCCCGGGCGGATAATCGCTGCCGAGCGTGGCCTTGAACCGCACTGCATCCAGGCCGCTTAGATCCAACCGGACCCGGCCGGAACGCCTGTCATCCTGCGGCTGGCCGGGCGTGGCCGTGGCATATGCTTCGCCCACGATCTTGACCGGTCCGCCGAAATAATCTTTTCCGGGCGCCGCCGGTTGCGCGATGTTCTCATATTGTCCGTGCAATTCGCTTAACGAAATCTCCTTGCCCGATCGCGTCACAATTTTCGCCCCGGCCCAGAACACCGTCGGCTTGCGGGACAGTTCCACGCGTGACTCCAGTTCCAACTGCTTCATCCCCGCCACGGAAACGTCCACCTCCGCCGAGCCCAGAATCCAAGCCCCAAATTTTCCCTCCGCCAGCGTTTTACCATCCCCGCGCACCGTGTAGAACAGGCGCTTCTCCGTATCATGCTGCTCCGGGGCGGTGCCAATCATGATCTCCTGCCGCGGCGGCCAGAGGGTATGTACCCCGAGCTTCAAAACGCCATCCTCATTGCCCACGGAACGCGAACCTTCATTGTCTGCCCCTGGTCCCCACCGTTCCGTGAACTGGCTGACCGCCGGGGCCGCCACCGCATACCAGTCGCAATCGGTCACAAACTGCGCGCTGCCGACCGGGTCCGCATTCCACTGCGCAGCATGCCGCAAGAAAGTCTTAGCCGGCGCATTGAGCCCCTCGAATCCCTTCAGTTGCAGCAGGCTTTCAAAGGTGTGCTCGTTGGTGCCCTTAAGGTAATCCGCCACCACGATGTAATCGTCCAGCACCAGCAGGGCACGACGCTGGAGTACTTTTTCGGTAAAACCGGTCAGGGTGCCATAGACCGGCGGGTTCGTGGGGATCGGCACACTCCGGCCCTCACGCCAGCATTTTTCCGCGAATGTTTTCACCGGCACGTAATCATAAACCATGCCACCGTAAGGCGGATTTGACCAGCGTGTATCCGTCTGCACCACCGTCGCCTGCAAGGCTGGCCCGGTATGAAACAGCAGCCGCTCGCCCGGCGTGGCCTCCTGCATTTTTTCATCCACCACGGCCATGTTGTGATTCACCGAACACTGGCAATAGAACTTGTACATGAATGGCTCATATACCCAGAACACCGATTCCGGGCTCCAGAAACTCCGACCGTCGCGCATCAGCGACAGCAGATCCGTGCGGTCGTAATGCCCGTGCGCCCAGCCGTGCGTCCCATAGTGAAGCACTGCCTGGATTTGGTCGCGGACCGGCCGGTTGGTCGTCTGAGAGCGCAACATGGCCAGCCCCACGTTGTCCGCCGCCGCACTTTCCCGGAATTTTTCCGGGGTTTTCGCCGGCAGTTCCGGCACGCCGTACAGCAGGTCACGCTGCGTGCCTCCCAGCTTGATGATCGCCGCGTAGGCCGGATCGCGGAACGCGTAATAGGCGAGCTCAAACGGCTGGCCGCCAACCTCCGTACGGTTGCCCGCCACCTGGTTCTCCGTGGAATCGTTCACCCCGAACATCACATCCCGCCAGTCGATGAACGGCAGCAGGCTGTTCCACATGTCCCGGATCGTCCGATAGGGCTTCGTGGTCGGCCCGTAGATTTCCGCAGCCATACCGAACGGCTTGCGCTGTTCCTCCGGCGTGATGCCGCTGGTGACGCCCCCGCTCAGTTCCGCCTTTAGCAACGCCTTGGGCGAATAACTCGCCGGCACGTTCATATGCAGAAAATCCACGCCAAACGGCTCATAGGCCAGCGCCGCCTGCGTAAACTCACTGGCGCACCACATATTGTAACCGATGGAACATTCATACCACCAGCCGTCGTCCATCACCCCCTTGGACAACTCGTCCTCAATTCCGTCCGGCCCGGAGAAGAACCGGTCCGCCGTTGCCAGATCCTGCATCGCCAGTGCGCAATAGAAAGCCCCGCAGGCCTCGGAAAGATTCCAATTATTAATCGCCCCGTAATCGCAGAGCCGGTTGATGCTTTCGATGAAAATGTAAAAGGTGTTCTCAATCTGCCGCCGGTCCGCTGCAGTCAGGACACCCGCATCCAGAATCGCATCGTAGGCGATGGCGATGTGCTGGAAAAAATGCCCCTCCTGCACCTGGCTTTGGCTGCACCCGCGCAGCGTCACCGGATAACCGTTGGCCGGGTCGGACAACCGGCGCAGAAAAAGTGCCACCTTTTCGGCGTAAACCTTATCCTGCGTCAGCTGCCACGCCTGCGCGCTGGCCATCATGTCGTTCTCCACCTGCGTATGGAACAGGAATGGCCCCATCGTGTCGTCCGGATCGTTCCCCGGCGCTTTGGCCACCTCCGGCACCCGCCAGGCAGCCGCCCGCTTGACGATATCCGCCTGGCTGTCAGTGGCCCAAACATAACGGGCCACATGCTCGCGGACCTCCTGCCAGCCGGCTGCCGTGTGTAAAATGTACGGATGTGGCAGTTCACTGGTGGTGATGAACCGCAGCCGGGACGCGGTCGCCGCCTCGCCGTTGGCGATGGCCTGCAGCACCTGTTCCTCGTGCCCTCCCGCGGTCACCCGTTCGGAAACCTTCACCTGCACCGTCACCGCCCGGCTTTCCCCCGGCGCCAGCCGCAGGTTCGCCGGCGCCACCGTGGCATCCATCACTTCCCATCCATAGTGGACAAAGTTCAGCGCCACCGATTGCGGCGTGTGTGTGCAGTTGCCCACCTGCACGGCATAGGTCACCGTTCCACCCTTGGGGGCCGCCGCGCCGCGGATCTCGCTCGCCAACGAGACGGCCGGCGCCGCGATAACCTGGACATTCCGCAGCCGCAGTTTCTCCCCCGGCTCGCCATCGGTGAAACTGGCGGATAGCGCAAACTCCTTCACATCCTTAAGAAAGGCATACCCCGCCTGATCGAACTGGAAAGCCGACCAAGGCAGCGTGATGGTATGCCAGCCCGGGCCGCTCACCCGGACGGTGCCGCGCACCGGCGTTTCCGGCGAGGCGCTCCGCGCGGCCCGCCGGATTGAGGCTGTCAACTCGACTTCCCGCGCATCCGGCAATTCCAACTCAAAGCGAACACCATAATAATTCTGCCACTCGGCCGCACTGTCATTCAGCACCCGGAAACCGTGCTTGTACTGTCCACGCGGGCCGTCCGGCTCCCGCAAGGTCGTGTTGCCGGAAAACTCGACCACCGTCCCCGCCGCCAGCCCGCCGACCGGCAAAGTCAGCGGCGATGCGACCAACCGAAGGGCAAAAAAGCCCAGAAGGAAGCAAACATGGCAAGAAATCTTGATGGACGGCATGAGTTTGAATGAGGTTAGCAAACTGGGGCAGGGGTCAAATGTTTTTGCTGGTTTCCCTGTAAACTAAATGGCGGTCGCCACCGGGGCCATCACTCCGCCGCGTTCGTCATGGAGCAATCCCGGATCTAATCCGTCCAGCACCAGCACCCCCTGCAACGAAGAGATCAGCTCCGCCTGACTCCACGACCAGACCATTTCACCGGCGGAATCAAACTCCAGCAACTGCACCCCGGACCGGCCGAAGCCTGGGCCATGGCCCTGCCAGTTTGCCAGCACAATATTGCCGCCGGGCAGCAATTGAAACATCGCATAGAAGAACGGCCGGACCGACTCCGGCAGCCGGTCCTTCCCGCCAAACTGGCGGACGGCTTTCCCCGCCGAATCCAACTCCACCACGAACGCGCCATAACCTGCGGTCACAAGCAGGTTCCCATTCGGCAGCCGGACCGCTTTCCAGGCGTGGTAAAATCCGGCCATCGGAAATTCCCGCAGATACCGGCCGTCCCGGGAACCTTCCCGGATGCGGTCGTTGCAGGACATCAGATAGGTGCCTTGCTCCGTCTGCCGGATGAGCCGCACATAATCACCAGGAAAGATCGCGCGGCGTACCTCCCGGTCCTGCGCATCCAGTTCCAGCACCGTCACTCCTTTGGTTTCGGCAAAGCCGGCCCCGATGATATCCACCCCGGCAATAATGGTATGCCCATCCGGTTGCCGCCGCACGGCGGTCACCCCGGCCAACGCGGCGAATTCCTTCACCACCCGTCCCAGTGAAAGGTCGAACTCGCTGTAACCGTGGTGATGTCCGATCAAGATCCGGTTGCCGCCGATCAACTGCATGTCCCGTGCTGCGGGATGGCCGATGGGCACCAGCCAGTTCTTGGACTGGTCCCGCTCGTCGATGTGCAGCAGCGTCGCGTGCCCCTCATCAATCGCCATGAATTCGTGTTGGATCATTGGGTGAGCAGAAAGGTTTGTCCGACCGGCACCGCCGATTGCAGCTTTGGCTCCACAGTGCGTCCGTATTGCCACGCCACCACGGTGACCCGCACGGGAAATTTCGCCCGCGGCGGAATCGCCGTGAACCGCAACGTGTCTCCGGCGACCTCGGCCGGCCCTTCGCGGACATAATAGCGCACCGCCGCGCCCGCATCGGAAACGGCGGCCAGCTTGAGTGTTTTTACCCCAGCCCGCTGGTCGGGAACGGGCGGAAACGTGATTCGCTGCGCTGCGCCTTGGGTCAGCCGTACCGGAATCTTCATCAAAGCCTGCTGTACGGTGCTCTTGAATCGGGCATCACCCGGATGACTGGCCAGCAGCCAGATGTCTCCACACCGGCGGTCTTCCGGAATACTGGAACGGTTGAAACTGATCCGAAATTCATCCGGTCCCAATTGCTCCACCGGACCGGAAATGCGCGACAGTCGCACCGGTCCGCCGCCGTTCGCATGCTCCAGCGGCGCGCCATTGGTCAGCCCGGTCCACCGGACCGGATTCGCTCCCGCCGGCACCGCGTCCAAAAACGTGCCGTTCAGCCGGAACGTAAGCCGGTCATCCAGCGGCGGCACGACGAGCCGGATCTGTTCGTGCGTGCCGGGCGTCTGATCGACCACTTTGCCGTCTTGGACAAAGCCCGCCAGTTGCGGTGCCTTGCCAGCCTGCAGATTAAAATGCTCCGCCGCCCACGCCGTCTCGGCATCAAAGGTCCAAAACGCCAGCCGCCGGTCGCCGGTGAATTTCGCGTATGGCGCCGGTTCCGCCGCCGGTGGTCGGTTGCTTTGCCAGCAGTCCATCAGCCAGCCGTCGCGCGGATCGACCGGCTTGAGCGGCACCGGCTGACAGGCCGGCGGTTGGTCCCGCAACCGCGCTGCCGCCGCCTTGCGGACGAACATGACCAGGTAGCGGATCAGTTCATCCGAATAGTCAAAATGCCCGTGCCCGGCATCGCCCAAAACCGCCACCGGCGTTCTCGGATGCCGGGCAAAGAATTCCGTGGCCGGTGTCAGCCGGCCCGGCAGCCATTCATATTCTCCCATCACCATCAGGCCCGGAATCCCGTCGATGCCCCGGTCGCCCCAGACCAGGTTCGGACGCCCGTTGCCCGTCATCGTCGTCTGCGGCGCGTCGCCGTGCACGCTCAGGATCGCCAGCGTACGGCCAGAATTCCACGCGGCAAAGTTCCAGGGAAAACTCGCCATTGCCGAGTGCCCCAGCGGGATCACGGGCGCAAACTTCAGTTCGCCATAGCCGGACTCGTCCGCGAATGCCTGCAGTAATGCATCAAATTTCCGGTTCGCCGCAGCATTGTTCGTGGCGTCCTGCCACGTGTCGAACGTCGGCGCGACATAAATTTCCGCAATTCCCAGCGCGCCGAGTTGCCGGCGGAAGTTTTCATCCTGCAGGATACCTTCCTCGATCATGTTGTTCTGGCCGAAGACCACCGCCCGCACCCGCCGGCAGTCCGGCGGAATCCACAGGAACGCCTGCGGATGCGCCGCCGTGTCGCCAATGGTGATGGCCGGCACCTCTTTCGACCATTGCCATTCCGCCGCCGCCCGGCCCGGCAGCCCGGCCAGCCCCGCCATGATGATGAATATTCGCCAAGTCATGAGCTTTACGGTTTCAACCACAACACCACCGTCGCCTGCGGCCCGACTTTCACCGGTGCCTCCAGTACAACCGTTTTCCCGGAAACCAGTTCTTTGGCCGAGCTGATGCCGGCGGGCGTCGGCAGTACAAACGTCTTGCCCTTGCTTAGGTTCATGCCAATCAGATAATCGCCGTAACGCAACGTGTAAAAGTCCGCCTTGCCGGCATAGACGCTTTCCTCGCCGGGCCGGATGCTCACGCCCGGCGGCGGCTGGACGATGGGCAGTTGTTCGCCCGCCTCGGCCGAATGACGCAACCCCGGATAATGCACTCCGCCCGGTGTTGCCCCGCCGATATTGTCCGGCCGGGTATAGGTTAAACCGCTGGGCGTGAACTCCGCTGACTCCCGCACCACGGCAATGCGGTCCACCGTCGGCGTGGTGTAATGAACCCGGGCCAGATAATTCACCGCGTGGTGGGCCCGCCAGTAGAGCGAAGCATAAAGGATCTCATCACCGTGCTTCACCGCGACCACCCCGTCCTCCTCGTCACTGAACACGAAGTCCGGCTGTCCCGGCGTCATCGGCAACCGCGCGGCAACGGGCGGCTGGGCTGTCAACCGGGCATATTCGGCTGGCACATCGAGCAGACCGGCGGTGACGCGCAAGCTGCCCGCCTGCTCCATCTGACGCTTGAGCGAGATGAAAAACTGCCCGTCCGCGAACATCTGTTGCACATACCCGATCGCCGCCGGATTCAGGGTCGCCGCCGCCGCATAGAGTGGCGAGGCGTCCCACGTGGCCCGCTCAGCGTAAGCCACATTGCCCGGATAATGATCCGTGTCGCGCCAGCCCACCACCGCCTCGATCAGCATCGCGCGGAAACCGTCCTCATCCACCCCCGGATAGCGGAACACCGCCCGGGCGGCGGCGATTTTCTCCAACTGCGCTTTGATCTTCTGATCCCCGGGCAATCCTGGCGCCGACCGCGTTGCATTGTAAATTGAGGTCACCCAATCCAGCACCTCACCATAATACCCCACGTAACCCAGCTCCTTCGTCAGATGCTTGGCGGTGAGCTGCCAATAGTTGGTGCCCACCTGCCAGGTCGGGTGGCCATCGCTATCCCGCCATGGTTCCAACGCCACGGATTCGTAAAAATACCGGCGGACCGCGTCCTCCGTGAGCGCCTGCGCGGGGTCGATGACCTCCAGGCCGCGGTTGCATTCATAGATGGTCGTGTCGTTGATCATCGTCTGGTTCGTATAAAGCCGCCGGTGATGCCGGTGCCAGTCGCGTCCTGCCACCAGTAAGTCGGCCCAGGCCGTCCGGCGGGATATCAAGTTGCCGCCCAGACTGATCTGCGCGCCCAGCAACGGTGACAATTCATCCCCCAGCAGCGAAACCGCGTGGCCCGCCGGGCCGAATTCGAACCAGCCCGGGTTCGGTGTGGACGGATCGTCATGCATCAGGTCCGGATGCTTGCGCCACGCCGCGCACAGCGCGTCCATGCCCTTCACCACCTGCGCCACCACCTTGGGATTCCGGTTCGCGGGTGTCCATGTCACAAAGTATGCCCGCGCGAGGAATTCCATCTGCATTTCATTCAGCGGCGCGGCCGATTTCAGCAAGCCGTTCGCCGTCCCGTTCACCCGGTTCTTGAGCTGCTCCATCACTTCCGGTCCGGGAGCGGTGCGCACCGGTGGAGCCGCCACGGCTGTCCCTTGCGTTTCATCCGGCGGCGGAATAAAGCAAGTGTCCGTGTGCGTATAAGCCCGGTAGATGCCCCGGCTCGGCTCGGTCATGTTTTTTTGAAACTGCTCAAAATCCTTCCCGTAAGCCCACATCGGGCCGGTGCTGCGAATTTGCAGATCTACGGTGGTCTTCTCCCGCGTCATCCCCACCGGCAGGGGCGTGGTCACGTAAATGAACCGCCCCGGAAACGCGGCTAGTTCGCCGCCGATGTCCAGCAGGTCCACATCTCCGAGATGCCGGTAGCCAACCTGCTTGCCGTCGCAATCCATTGCCAGCACGTTACGCGTGGCGTCCGAACCCCAGAATCGGACGGTCACATAATTTGGCAGCTCCGGATCAACCTTGAGCGTGAAATCCATGCTGCCGCCCTCCCACCCGCCACCCGCCGGCGCCAGCAGGCGGCGCGCCGGTTCGCCCAGACCACCGGTGAGTAGGCGGCTTTGTTCGCCCGCGAAATGGTGCGCCTGTTCGGAGGCGGCGACGCCAAAGCGGATCTCATCAATGATACCGCCCGGAGCGGAGACGGCAGCGAACGCCAGGAGGCCGGCGGCGGTTATGAGTTGGAGTGGAGTCATGATTAAACAATCAGTAATTTAAAAGAAGGCGACGGCATGGGGCAACCGGAACGGCCGGAAATGCCACGCCGCCACCTGCGTCTGCGCCGGGGCATCCGGGGCGTCGGCGAAATTGCGAACGCCTTGGAACTGCGCCAACGGACGGCGCAAACGCTTCGCTTCGAGCGCCCCGTTGATGGCCCAAAATGCGTAAAAGCGCGTCATTTCAGAGATGCCTCAATATGTTTCATTCGCAAGGAAAAGCCCGCGCAATAAGGTTCATGTGATCAGGGATAGACGAGCCGGAAAAACACGCAGCCATTGGTGGTGGCAAGCGACCAGTTCATCTGATTGGTAATGGTCGAGGCCGGGAGACGAACCCAATTGGTTCCCAGACCGCCAGTCACCGGATTCGTCTGCGCCTCCAGCGTCCAGCCGACATGATCCGCCGGCCAGGAAAGCGCGACCGTCCCGCCAGTCAGCTGGAAGATCAGGTTGGCCGGAGTCGTATTCACGGTGTTGGCCACCACCAGATTGATGTGTCCCGCCCCGTCGTCCACGATGGACGCCGCCCCCGGCGGCACCACGTCAAAGGTCGGAACCGGGTTGAACGAGCCGCTGATGGCGCCATAGTTGAATAGCAGGTTCGTGCCCCCCGGCAGCGGCGCACCGGTGGTGACATGGATCACGCTCCCATTCGGTTTCAGCTGGCCGGCGACGATCACATGGTTGCTCGCCCCGGACGCGGTTACCGCGAAATCGTTGGTCACGGTGGCATTCAGCACCAAGTTGCTGCCGAACGTCAACGTGCCGGCACTGTTGGCGCCCGGCGCGAGCACCGCCCCGGCATTCAACGTGGTTGGGCCAAAGATGGTTCCCGCCCCGCCGAGCAATCCACCACCGCTCACCGTCACCGTGCTGCCGGCGGCCAGCGAACCGTTCACGAACAGCGCCCCTGAATTCACCGTCGTGGCGCCTGCATAGGCATTGGGGCCGTTCAAGGTTTGTGAACCCTGGCTACCCAAACTGACAGTTAAGGCCAGGTTGGTCGGCGCGGCTGCCGTGATGACGCCGGAGAAGAAATAATTTCCTCTGCCCGCCAGGGTCAGCGGATGGACTCCCGTGCCCGTGGAATCCGTCACCGTGCCGCCGGCCCCATTGACGTCGTTCAAGCCCGCGATGGTCGCGCTCACATTCTGGAAATCCACCAGCGTCTGGATATTCTGGGCGGTGCCGGAAGCCACGGAAACAGTGTTGCTGGCGTTCAGGGCGCCCGTGTTTTGCACCAGAATGGATCCGGCCAGGGCCTGCACGGTGCCGGTGAATGCGGGATTGGCGCTGGCCAGCGTAAGCGGACTCGCGGCGCTGTTCTCGATCAGGCTCGTCACATTGGAGCCGGCTGTGCCGGGGCCGGTGTTGTTAAATGTGATGCCGCCGGTGACGCTGCTGTCATTGCGCACCCAGCCGGTGTTGTTGATGGCCGTGCGGAAGTCCGCCGTCCCGGAACCGGTGTTGGTAACGATGACGTTGCCCGTGCCGGTGATGCCCGCGGCGGCCAGATAGCGCAGCGGCGAGGCGCCGGACTGCTGGAGCAAGAGGGTGGCGTTGGAGAGGGCGATGTTGCCCCAGCCTTGGACCTGACCGCTGTTGTTCCACGTGCCCTGCAGCATCCGGCTGCCCGGCCCCGTCACCAGCACCGGCTGCGTCGCGCTGACCCAGGCTCCGCCCACCGACACCGTTGTCGCCAGCCCGTTGGTGCTGCCGAGGGTGATGAGGTTGCTGCTGCTCCCGAACCCGGAAGAGTTCGAGGTGTAAACCGTGCCCGCCGTCACCGCCAGCCCGCCCGAGAACGAGTTCACGCCCGTGAGCGACAGTACATTGGTGGTGACCTGTTCAACCAGGCCGGTGCCGCTGATGACGCCGGCTTCAGTCTGGTTGACGGAGTCGGCAAAGATAAGGACGGCATTGTTGGTGATGTTGCCGGCCACCACGCCAATGCTGGCCACACCGTCGCCCAACTGGAGCGTCCCGCGGCTGATCAACGTGCCGCCGGTGTAACTGTTGCTGTTGGCCAGGATCACCGTGCCAGGGCCGGCCAGGGTCAGTGTCCCCGCTCCGCCAATGCCGCTGCCGGTGATACGGTAGATTTTGGCGCTGTTGCTGAACGTGACGCTGGCCGGCGTGACCGCCGCCAGATTGGTGATGGATGTGGGCCCCGCGGCCGAATCATCGAAGACCACGGTGCTGCCGTCCGCATACGTGGCCGGCGAACTGTTCACCTTCCAGTCGTAGGAGGTGATGATGTCCCAAGCGCCATTGGCGCCGCCCGACCACAATTCGGGCCCTGCCACGGGGGTCACCGTCAGTGCGATTTGGTTCGCATTGCTTACCAGCACGCCCGACCAGTCGGCCGGGAGCAGGAACTGGAGGTTGGTGAAGCTGCCGGTGAACTTCCCGGAATAATTGATCAGCGGACAGGTCCGGCCCGTGAGCGCGCCGGCAATCCCCGGCACCGCCATCGTGCAGACGCCGCCGATGAACACGTTGCTGGCCGTCACCAAGGGCACGGCCGGGTTGGACACATTGAGAAACAGCAGGGTCGTGCCGGCCGCGACCGTCAGGTTCGACACCAGCGCGGAGCCGGCGGAAAGATTTACGAAGCCCAGCGTCGCGCCATTCGTCACGGCAAACGCCCCGTTGCCGGCGAACGCCGTGGAGACGACCAACTCCCCATTGCTCACCGTGGTGGGCCCGGTGTAAGTGCTCGCTCCCGTCATGGTCAGGCTGCCCGTCCCGACCTTGAGGAGGCCGAACTGGTCCCCACCGTTGCCGGCGATCAGGCCGGTGAAGAGCGTGCTCGTATTCAGGTCGCCCACGCGGAGGATCGTCAGCCCGGCCGCGTCATTGCGGAACCAGCCCGCCCCCGCAAGGGACCCGAAGGCCAGCGTGTTCGTGCCGGTAAACAGGCAGCGCTGCTCGTCCGTTCCCGCACTGTTGAAGACCCACGTTGCGTTGGCGCTGCCGGTATTGGGATTGGCGAAGGTGAACCGCTGGTTGCTGTCGTTGTCCACCGTGAACGTGCCAGTGAAGCCGCTGTTGGTGCCGCTGACGTAAATCGAATCATAGGCGGAACCGCTGGCGTCCACTTCAACAGCACCGGGACCGGAAAGATTGCCGGCGAGCACCAGGCTGGTTCCGTTGTAGGTCGCCGGATGGAGGTGGGTCGTGGTGTTGGCGACCGTGACGAGACGGTTGCTGATGGTAACCGTCGCCAGGCCTTTGTTCTCCAGCGTGCCGCCGGTGAAGATCACCACGCCCGTGCCCAGCGGCGTGAGGCTGGTATTCTCCACATCGAGGGTGCCGGCCGCCAGGACCGTGCCGCCGCTGAACGCGTTGGCCGTGGAGCCGCCCAAGGTGGTCGTCCCGTTCCCCAGCATCGTCAGGCTGGCAGAACCGCCGATGCCCGCGCCGGACACGGTGTAGGTCTTGGCCGAGTTGTTGAAGATCACCGACTCCGGCGACATCGTCGCGGCCACCGTCACCGCCGTGCTGGCGGCCGTGTCATCAAAAACCACCGGCAATCCGTTGGCATAGACCGTGGGCATGCCGAGGAACAGCCAGTTCGTCGCAGTCGTGTTCCAGTTGCCACTGACGGCGGCCGACCAGATGAGATTCGTCAGGGCGATCGGCAGCGGCGTGACGGTGATCTCGGCCGAGGCCGCGCTTTCACCCGCGTTGTTCAGGGCCGTGACCAGGTAATAATTGGTGCCGGTGTCCGGCCGGTCGGCGATGAAATTGGTATACGGCGTGCCGCCGGTGTTCTCGAGAATGGTGAACGGTCCGGCGCTATTGGTGGCACACTTGATGTTATAACTCGTGGCACCGGCGCTCGGTGCCCAGACCAGACCAACCTGGCTGGGTGGCATCGCGTTCGCCGTCAGCCCCGCCGGGCTCGCCGGCAGAGTCAAGCCGGTGGTCAGCCCCCGGAACTGCACCTCGCCCACATCACAATAGCCGTTCGCCGGCCCCACATAGCGCAGATAACGGAACGACTGGCTGTTCGTGACCGGTTGTGAGAACAGCACGCCGTCGTTCGGGATATTGGTGATGGTGAACAAGGTCAATGGATTGGTGAAGTTCGGATCGTTCGCCCCTTGAAAGATGCCACCCGTCATCCGGCTGGCATAACTGGTGCGCGGACAGTAGGCCACATTCGTGACCACACAGCTCACGCCCGGGCCCAGGTCGAGGCCGGCCCAGTCGCCGCTGGGATCGGGACCGTCGAAGAAACTATTGGTATATCCATCGAAGACATTGGCGATAGTGGTTCCGTTGCCTCCATAGGAACCGGTGGTGCCGATGACCGTGCCGCTCAACGTGTCATCCGGCCCGCACACCAAAGCGTTCGGCGTCACCGCCAGCGGCGCGCTGTTGTCCGTGGTCCCGCCGGGGATGTTCGCGGAAACGACATAATAATTCGTCACACCCCCGGCCAGCCCGGGATCGATGCAATACAAGTTGAGCTGACCCACCGTGGCGATGTTCGTGAAGGGGCCGCCGCTGGCAGTGCCACGTTTGACGGTGTAGCTGGTGGCCGCTTCCGAACCCCACCACGCAAGCGTCGCCTGTGATCCCGATACCGACGCCGTGAGTCCGCTGGGTGCCGCATTTGTGACCCCCGGCGTGACGTAGAAGGTCAGACTGGTGAAGCCGAACCAATCCGGCGAATTCCAGTCCGTGATGCCGCCATCCGGCCGCAGGCTGGCCGCCACTTGCGACGTATACGGGGCGGCCAACCCCTTGAGGCTGACGTAATGGGCATAGGCCATCTCCCAGATGCAGGGGAATCCCCCTTGATCGAACGGCGAAATGACGGTCTGGTCCGAACCCGAATCGCACGACTGGTAATGGACGTACGGGACATTGTTGCTCAGGTTGTATTTGCAGACATACTCCAGACCCCGCAGATACAGATTATTGTCATAGCCGTACAAATCCACGCCCTGGTTCCACGCCACCTGGCAGACCAATCCCTGGCAGTTGATGCCATCCATCGTGTGTGGCTGGTCGCGGCCGGATTCCTGCCACTGGCCCAGCCCGTTGGGATGGACGAAATCTACCGACAGGTTGATGTTGCCGTTGCCGAGGCCATTCGTGTAATACGCCACCGCCTGGCTGAACATGTTGGCATCGTCGCAGAACACACCGATGGCGATCACCGAGGCCAGGTTGCAGGCGTCCCAGTTGCACCAGTAATGCGTGTCGCAGGCACCGTTGTGCAGGGTGAGAAAATTATTGTTCGCGGCGTAGAAAACATTTGCCAGCATGCTTTTGTAGGCCGTCTGACTGGCCGCAGACCAGCCGGCGTAACCGCGCAATTCCTCGCCGGCGCAGGCGAATTCATAGCCGCACAGGCCGGCCCCGAGGGCGAAATTGCTGTCGCCGGTCACGTTCGTCAGCGTGCCGGACCATTGGTTCATCAGGTTGATGGCCGAGGTGGCGTAATTGGTGTTGCCGGTGATGCGGTATTCGATGGCCTGAAAGTAGATGGCCAGCGCGTCCTGCTGGCACCGGGCAAAATTGCCCCCGGTGCTGGCGCGGACGATGGCTCCCACCGGCGCCGCATTCCAGTTCGTCTGCGCCTGGGCATAGGCCGCCATCTGGGTGTAACTGTGGTACCAGGGATCATTGCCGGCGGCCACGTTCGTTGCCATCCGCGTGTAATCGGCGAGCACATGCAGGGCGCCCGGATGCACGAAAGGGGCCGTCGCGCCCGTGGGCGTGCCGGTGACCGTGCCGGAGTTGACACTTTGCCCGCCCGGGCCGGCGGCACTGACCGCGTAATTGTAGTTGGTACCGGCACCAACTGTGAAATCGACGAACGTGGTATACGGGGCCGTCTCCAGCAGGAGGTTGGTGACGGCCGAACCGGTCACCCAACGGGCAATCCGAAAAACGCTGATCGTGCCGGTGGGCGCGTTCCACGCCAGCGCCAGCCAGGTGCCGCCAGCCGTGAGGGCCAAGCCGGTGGGGGTGCCCGGCGGCGGCTGCGGCGTGGTGCTGGCTTCGAGGGAATTGGTGCTCTGGCCGCCCGCACTCCGGGCGGCCGCCACATAATAATAGGTCGTGCCGTTGACCACGGCGGCATCGGCATAGGCCGTGGCCGTACCATTGGTGACCAGCGGCGTCTCGGCGCCACTGGTGACCGACCGGCTCACCACATAATTGGTCGCGCCCGACACGTTGCTCCAGGCAAGGTTCACCATGGCATTGGACGCTGTGGCCGTAAAATTGGCCGGGGCGGCAGGCACCTGCGCCCGCGCCGCCTGAACCAGCAGGCCGGCCCCGAGCGCCGCCAGCCAGGCGATGGCCGGCCGTATCAAATCACAGGATTTGCGTGTTGTTGGAAACATTTTGTTTGAGCCGTATGAACCGATGGACGCAACCATGCGCCGCCAAAATCCATCCCTGCTGGAACCGCCCGCCCGCTCACCACCAGGTGAGCGTCCGGTGAAGCTGCCGGTCAAGCGCTTCCATCAGGTAATAATCCCCCCAGGTCATGTAAGCATTTTGAGCCGTGCCGGCGCCGTCGATCCCCACCTGGCCGTCCCGCAACACCCCCGGACATGCCGGGTCAAAATTAAGATACTGTTCCGTGCAGAGATTTCGCAGCAACGCTTCCTTGGTCTTGGTGATCAACGAATCCGCCGCGCCCAGCCGTTCCAGCTCCTGGTAGCCGCACACCACCACCGCCGCCGCCGAGGTATCCCGCAGGGCTGTTTCCCCGGCCGGCAGTTTGAAATCCCAGACCGGCATCGGGTCGCCGTTGAGCAGCTGGTTGAACTTGCGCGCCAGCCGCAGGGCCGCATCCAGATATCGTTTTTCGCCGGTATGGCGGTAGCTCAGGGCAAAGCCATAAATCGCCCAGCCCGTGCCGCGCGCCCAGTGGGAATCCACCGCCCGGCCGCAATAGTTGTCGCCGCCAAGGGGCTGACCGTTTTTCAAATTGAACCGGTAGGCGTGAAACACCGAGTCATCGGCGCGGATGAAACATTTCAGCGTCGTGTCCGCCTGCCGCATGGCAATGTCGCGGAACTTCCAGTCGCCGGTTTCCTCCCCGGCCCAATAAAGCAACGGCAGGTTCATCATGCAGTCGATGATAGCCATGTTTTCCTGGTCATCCGTGTCGAGCTTGCCCCACGCACGGATGAAGCCGCCCGCCGCATTAAACCGGTGAAAGAGCGCTTCCGCAGCCGCCAGGCCGGTGGCGCGGTGCTGCTGGTCGCCGGTAAGTTTGTACATCGCCACCGAATAGAGCGAATATAGAAAGCCCATGTCATGGTGCGAATGGTATTCGGGATTGAACGCTTTTTCGCGGTAGGCCGGCGCGAGCCGGAGCAACTGCTGCAGAAAATATTCATCTTCCGTGGCCCGCCAGGCAATGATGGCCATACCCGTCAGAAACGAGGACGTCCAGTTGCCGAGTTCATTGAAACCTTCCGGGTGGGCGAAATAATTGCCGTCCACGGCCCACGGGGCGGCCTTGGGCTCGTCGGCCAGACGCCGGATATTGGTGCGGGTCTTGGCCACGCACAGTTCAAAGGCGCGGGTCAGGGATGAATCAGCAAGCTGGCTGGCGGATGAATTTTGGCTGGTCGTGATCACTCGGTTTCCTGTCGGTGAAAATTTAAGGTTGGGAGGGGGCAAATGCAACCATTGCGCTCATTGCTTCCAAGCGGCATAGGGGGCCTTGTGAACGGAATCCCCGCTGCCCGCCGCCGGAACCTTGACCGACTCCACATGCCAGTCGAACCACAGGTAGTTGCGGACGCTGCCGTGGACGGGCACGGGCGGAAAACTGGCGGCTGCCCCGGCCCCGTTGTTCCCTTCCTGATCGGAATCCACCATGGCCCAGGTTCCGGCAACCCCGTTCGGCCCCATCGTCGCGACGGTGGAAAGCTTGAGCGGCTGCACCGAGCCGGTGCCGGAAGCACCGTTGTAACCAAAAGGATTTGCCGTGAGACCGCAGTAGCGGCTGACGCTCCCAGCCGGCCCGCCTTCCACCATCTCATAGGTGAAAAACGCCGGATCGCTAGAGGTGTTATAGTGGGCGCAGGCGGGGCAATACATGACGCCCATGGTGTTCGTGGGGTAGGGAAACGAACCGACAGTGGTCTGCGGCACCGGCCCGCCGACATAACGCTGGATGGAATACACCATCCAATCGTAAAAATTGGGCGCGTCCTGGCTGTAACAATAGGTGGCTTTCTGGGCCACGCTCAAGCCCCGGTTACCGCTGGTGCCTTGCTCGCCGTTGGGCAGCAAATCCGACTGGTCGTCGGCGAACATCTGGATGGCGGTGCCCACCTGCTTCATGTTGGAGGTGCAGTTGGTGGCGTAGGCCCGGCGTTTGGCCGCCGCCAGCGCCGGCAGCAGCATGGCCGCCAGAATGGCGATGATGGCGATCACCACAAGCAATTCGATCAGCGTGAACGCCGGCCGCGATTCACAAACGTTTCTCCGTTGAATTTTCATAGTTGGATAAATCAGTTCAAAGGCCGCCCCGGAACCGGGGCGGCCCAACCCGCCCGTCACGGATAGATCATCCGGTAGAACACCGCGCCCTGGGCCGGGTCAATTGTATTGGTAACACTGGTGACCGAGTCGCTGCCCGGGATGGTCACCCAGTTGGTACCGAGCCCGACCGTGACCGGATTGGTCTGCACCTGCAGATGCCAGCCGGCATGATCCGCCGGCCAGGACAGCACCAGTTGGCTGCCATTTACCATCGACGTAAGGTTGGTCGGATACGCCGCCGTCAGCGGTGGCACCACCAGGAAGAGCTGGCCGCCGGTGACCGCGACCGTGTCATTGGTGGCCGCGCTGGCGCCCGTGACCGTGAGTGAGGCCGGCAGGGTGCCGGTGACCGAGCCACCGGAACCGGTGGTGACCAGCAAATAGCTGCCGCTGGCCAGCGCGGGGCCGGCCACATTGACGGTGAGCGGCGCCCCGCCGAGGTTGAGCGACCCGCCAGTAATATTCAGGGCCGGGGTGCCATTGGTGAAGTTGAGCACAAATGCGCCGGCGGCCAGATTGGCGGGGCCCGCGAGCGTTGCCGTACCGTTGCCAGCGTTGAGCGTCTGGCCAGAAACCAAGGCGAACGGGGTAGACAGGCCGGAGACACTCAAGGTTGCCCCCCCATTCACGATTAGGTTCGAGCTGGCGAGTGATCCGGAACCGCTCAAGGCCAGGGTGCCACCATTGATGGTGGTGTTGCCGGTGTAGGTGTTCGTGCCGGCGAGGGTCTGGATGCCGTTGCCGGACAGATTCACCGTCAGGGACATGTCCGCCGGCGTGGCCGGAGCCAGCGCACCGTGGAAGGCATAAGTGCCGCCGCCCGCCAAGGTCAGGGAGTTGAGCCCGGTGGCGGTCGAATCCGTAACCGTGCCACCTGCACCGCTCACGTCCGTCACCCCGGCAATGGTCTCGTTCACGCCCTGGATGTCCAAGGTGGCGCCACCCGCCACGGCCACCGTGTTGCTGGCATTGAGTGCCGTGGCGCTCTGCAGCGTCATGGTGCCCACCAGCACCTGGGCCGTGCCGAGGAAGGCCGGGTTGGCCGCGTTCAGGTTGAACGTGGAAGCCGCGCTGTTCTGAATCAGGCTGGTGACATTGGAGCCGAAGCTGCCGTAGGTGCCAAATTGCGAGCCTTCACCAATGCCGCCGGTGCCGGTGCTGTCATTGCGGACCCAGCCGGTGTTGTTGATGTTGGTGCGGAAGTCCGTAAACCCGCTGCTCAAATTCGTGGCAATGATGTTGCCGACGCCAGTAATGCCGTCGGCGGCCTGGTAGCGCATGGGCGATGCCGCGGTCTGTTGGAAGCTGACCGTGGCGTTGGCGAGGATGATGTCACCCCAACTCTGGACCTGGCCGCCGCTGTTCCACGTGCCCTGCAGGAGGCGGCTGCCGGAGCCTGTCACGGTGACCGGCTGGCTCACCGCATCCCACGCACCACCGGCAATGAGGCTGACCGGCAGACCGTTGGCAACGTCACCCAGCGTAATCGGATTGGTGCCGACCCCAAAGCCGGTGACCGGCGCTTCAAAGCCAGCGGGGTTGCTGGAATAGACGCTGCCCGCCTTGACCACCAAGGCGCCGGTGAAAGTGCTTGCGCCGGACAGGGTCAGCGTACCGCCGTTATTGGTCGCCACCACCGAGCCGGTGCCGGTGATGTTGCCGGCGTAGGTCTGGCTGACCGGCGAAGCAAAGACGAGGGTGCCATTGTCCGTGATATTGCCGGCCACCGCCCCGCTGCTGGTCGCCCCATCGCCCAGCTGCAGCGTGCCTACGTTGATGACCGTCCCGCCGGTGTAGAGGTTGGTGCTTTTCAAAATGACTGTGCCGCCGCCAGCGAGAGTCAGCAAGCCCGATCCGCCGATGGCACCGCCCGACAGGCTATAAGTCTTGGTGCTGTTGCTGAACGTGATGCTGGAAGGCGAGACCGCCGCGATATTCGTGATGGCCGTGGTGCCGGTGGCGGCATCATTGAATACCACCACGCTGCCGTCCGTGTAGTTGGTCGCCGCACCGCCCTGTGTCCAGTCAATGGAGGTGGTGATGTCCCAGGTGCCGTTGTGCGCGCCGGTCCAGTATTCCGGGACCAGGGCGGTGATAGTCAGCTCGATGTTCGTGCCGGTGTCCGTCAGTGTGCCGCTCAGGCCGCGGGGGAGGGGGCCCAGCGTGACATTGCCGCCGCCAGTCTCACTGCCGTATGCGATCAGCGGATAGGTGCTGCCGACGGTGAAGGTGCCGCTGGCGATCGTGACGACGCTCGCTCCGTTGAGGGTCAGCGTGGTGGCGCTGACCGGCACGAGGGTCGTGCTGCTGACACCTTGGAAAGTGACATTCGCGCCTGAGCTGCCGCCCAGGGTGATGCTGGCGGGAGACGTCTGGTTCGTGCCGGCAACCGTCAGTTGCAGGGTCGCTCCATCCGCAATGGTAATCGGGGCGCCGCCCGCCAGGGCCGTCGTAAGGCCCAGCGTGCCGGCGCTCACCGTCAGCCCGGCAGTGTTGGTGACCGTACCGGCGAGGATGAGCGCGCCGCTGCCGGCTTTGGTCAGGGTATAACCGCTGCCGCCATCGGTGAGAACGCCGCCGACCGTCAGGGTGCTGGCGTTGACAGTCACATTTCGGCTGCCGCCGAGGATGACCGGGCCGGTGCCGAAGTTGAGGTTGGTGCTCCCGATGAACGTGAAATCAGCATTCCAGTTCTGGGTGATGGCATTGGCCAGCGTGATGGAGCTGCCGCTGGTATTATCCAGATTGCCGCCACCAACGTTCAGGATGCCGGTGAAAGTGTTACCCGCATTGTCACCGAGCAGCGCCTTCGGACTGTTGATGTTCAGCTGGCCGCCGGTCAGGTTATAGTTGAAGGTCGCCGCCGCGTTGCTGGCCAGGTGCTGGGCATTGCCGTTGATGGTGACAGTGCCGGGGCCGGTTAGGTTGACGGCCAGGTTGCGGTTGCTCGGCTGGATGAGGTTCGTAATGGTGGTGCTGCCCGTATCCTGAATCTGCAGGACACCCGTGCCGCCGGGCGCCCAAGTGTAGGAAGCGATATCCAGCGCCATGCCGGAGGCCACGTCGATGAGAAAGGTATTACCGGACGTGCCGTTGTTCGGGCCGGTGATGGCTCCCAAGGAGACCGTGTAGCCGTTGCCGCCGGTGATTGCCAATTCGTCCTCCCAGACACCGTAGTTGCCCTGGGTGGTCGGTCCGAAGGTCAGGGCGCCGTTCAGGGTGAGGACGGCGTTCGCCCCGGTGGAGAGGTTATTGGCGTCGATGTCAAACGTGGTGAAGGCGGCACCCGGGAAGGTAGCGATTCCCGCCGGAGTGAAGACGGCATTGGTGTCCGCGCGCAGGCCCAGCACCGAGCCGTTAACCATTGCGAGGATGGAATTGGGGCTCATAGCGGCAGGGCCGTTAAAGGCGAGCGTGCCGTCACCAATGGTCGTCTGGCCGCCATAGGTGGAGGTGCCGGCCAGGGTGACGGTACTGATATCGGCCTTGTACAGCGACAGGGTGCCGGCGGTGTTCCGGATGACGCCGTTGAAGGTGGAGGAACTGCCGTTGGTGCCCACCGTGAGGGTAGGGGTTCCGCCGGCCAGGGAGTCGATGATGCCGCTGCCGATCAGACCGTTGGCCGTTTCATTGTAAGTATTGAGGTCCAGCGTGCCGTTGACCGTGACATTGCCATTGCCGGGGCCGCCAGGTATGGCGTTGGCCACGCCCAGCCTGATGGCACCGGCGTTGATGACCGTGTTGCCGCTGTAGGTGGCGGCGGTGTTCAGGGCGACGGTACCGCTGGCAGCGTTGGTGACCGAACCGCTGCCGGAAATGAGGCCGTTGACCACGAGGCTGCCGGTGATGTCGAAGAGCAGACTGCTGTTGTTAGTGACGGGGCCGGAGCCGAGCGAGCCACCGGCACCGCCGGTGCCGATTTGGAGTGTGCCGCTGGAAATCGTCGTAGCCCCATAGCTATTGGTACCGGACAGTATGACCAGACCAACGGTGGTCAGCGCATGACTGCCGCTGACCGGGGCAGTGATGGTGAGCGGATTGGCGGCGGAATCGTTTTCCCATGTCTGGTCCAGACTGAGGATGACGCTGGCGTTGCTGATGACATTGTGGCCGGCTCCGCTGGTGTTCAGAATGCCGCTGCCTAGCGTGAGCGAGTAGGCACCGCCGATGCCGACGCTGGCGGCGGCGGCAAAGGTAAGCGAACTGATGGAAAAGTTCTGGCCGAGCGTGGTGGCCAGGTTGCCGGCGCTGTTGGCGGAGAAATTCACCGCCGTCGGGGCACTCGGGTAATTGCCGGCATTGATGCCGGAAGTCTGGTCCGTGTTCCAGTTACCAGAATTATTCCAACTGGCACTCGCCCCGCCCTTCCACCAGGCCGTGGAGAGTGCACTCAGGGTCACCACGGCCTGCAGGTCGGTGCCGTCCGACTGCAGCACCGCGCTGTAGCCCGAAGGCACGGCACCCAGTACAAAGTTGTTTGTGCCGGCAATCCCGCCATTGGAGATCAGCGTGTAGGTGCCTGCGGCGAAGCCGGCGAGGTTCTGTAAATTGACTGTGACCGGAGTGGTGGTGACGTTGTTGGTGACCGTGCCGCCGGTGAGGGCGATGGCATCCGAGGCGGTACCGAGGGCAAAATCAAGGACACTGCCGTTGCTCAGGGTGAGTCCGTTGGCGAGATTAAGGGTACTGCCGTTGCCATTAGTGAAGGTGGCGCCCGGGTTCAGGATGACCGGGCCGTTGATGGTACCACTGCCACCAATTGCGCCCGGGCTAGAGACGGTGACGGTGCTGCTCGCGGCCAGGCTGCCGGTGACCGCGAGTACGCCGTTGCTGACGGCGGTCGGGCCAGAGTAGGTGTTCGCGCCGGCGAGGGTCCACGTGCCTGTCCCCACCTTGGTGAGGGCGGAGTTGGCGGTGCCGTTGGCGCCGATGATGCCGCCGAACACGCTGTTCACGCCCAGTCCGCCCACCTGCCAGGTGACGGTGGTGGCGGCCGTGGCGTTCTGCACCACCACCGCGCCGGAGCCGGAGGTATTCAGATCACCCAGCGGAACCGTGACATTGCCGCCGCCGGTATATTGCAGGGAATTGGTCGTGGCAGAACCGAGGGTGATCACTCCCAGCGGCACCCCGAGCTTGACGCTGTTCGCCAGATTGTAGGGACGGGAATTGTTGGAGAAAATCAGCGTGCCTTGGAAAGCCGTCATGTCGCTTAGGAAATTGACGGTCGGCAGGAATCCGGGGACGAATAGCAACGAGCCCGTACCGGTCCAGGCGCTGTTGGTGGCAAAGCCGAAAGTGTAACCACCGGAGGAGCCTTGAAACGACCAGATGTTACCGGTGCCGACGACGGCAACGTTGTTGCTGATGGCCCCCCAGTTGCCGCTCAGACCGGAGGAAGGAACAAAAAATCCACCCGGGCCATAGCTGCCGCCGAAGGTGAGCGGGCCGGTGCCAAAGGTGAAAGAATTACCGATGCGATCATTGAGATTGTTACCGGAGAGGGTGAGGCCGCCGGTGTGGGTATTGACCCCGCCCAAATCGCTGCGGGTGGACGACGAACCGCTGTTGTAATAGCTGATATAGACCAGTTTCACATTGCCGCAAAACAGGGTGTTGCCATTGACCCCGCTGTCGTTGCCGTTCGCGGCCCCCATTGTGATCGTGGCCAGCGTGGAACTGCTATTGGTGATGATCGCCCCCACGGCCGGAGCAGCAAAAGCGCCGATTTCAAGATTGTTGCCGTTCAAGTCCAGAGTGCCCACCGGGCTGATAGTCAGCGCGGTGTTGGTGGGACCAAAGGCGCCGGAAGTCGTTCCGGTCGAGACCGCCAATTTGACGGTACCGCTGTTGATGACCGTGCCGCCGGTGTAAAGGTTGGCTCCGCTGACGGTGGTGGCGCCCGGGCCGGAGAAAGTCACGGAACTGGCCCCGCTGGAACTGTTGGTGATGACCGCCCCAAGATTCAGGGTGGCGTAGTCATGGACGGCAATTTCCTTGCCGGTGGAACCGCCTTGCAATGCCGCGCCCGTGTTGCCGGTGATGGCGGCGCCGGTGCCGTTCGTAGTTACCAGAATGCCACCGGCGGTGAGTTGGCTGATGCCGGCGCTGAGGTTGACCGTCTTGCTAGCCACATTGAACCGCAAAGTGTTCGCGGTGAAGACCGCTGGGGAATCGTTGTTCTGTATGTCGGCGTCCGCGCCGGCGCCGAAACCGTCCGCACTGTAGGAACCGGCGGCCAAGGCACCCAGCGCAGCCGATGAGACCCCGCTGTTGGTCAGCCAGGAAGCCCCGCTATTGGCGGTGGCATAGGCGATGCCGTTGCCATTGACCTTATTGTTGCCGGTGGTGGTGGTCGTGGTCGTCACCGCCGCGCCAGCCGTTGGCAGGGTCACGTCCAGGGTGCTGCCGCCGTTCCGGGTGAGTCCGCCCAGGGAAAGATTCACCGCCGTGGCGCTATTCTGGCTGACGGCCAGCAGGCTCCGGGTGTTGGCGGTGAGGGTCAGGCTGGCGTTGGTCTGCGCTGTCGTTGCGGAAGGTTTGCCTTGAATTTGCAGGGTGCCGCCGCCGAGGGTCAGGGCGGAGGCGGGGGCGAGGATGTTGGTCGCCACGGGCACATTCGCGAAGTTCAGCACGAGCGTGCCGGCATTCACCAGCGTCCCGCCGGTGTACGTGTTGTTGTTGGTCAGCGTCGCGGTACCCGGGCCGGACAGGGTGAGGCCAAACGCAGTGCCGCTAACCGGTCCGCCCAGCGTGAGGCTGCCACTGTTGGTGACATAAAGGCTTTCCGACGCCGACAGTGCCACAGAAGTGAGCACGTATTGCGCATTGGTGGAAGCGTCCACCAAGGTGCCGTTCAGGTTGAAAGAATTGTTGGTGATGGTGTAGCTGCCGGCTCCGGCGGTGAAGATAAAATTGGTGAAACTGAAGCCGGAATCGTTGTTGTTCAGGTTGGTGACGGAGGAGCCGCCGAAGTACAGCCCGTCGCCGGTGGCCGGCGTGGAGGTGCCGGCCCCGGGCACAGTGCCGCTGGTCCAATAGGCGCCGCCGAAGGTGTTTCCGCCCGGGGCGGAGTCCCAAGCCCAGACGGCGGCCGAGGCTGGCAGCGCGCTGGACAGGGTGACGGCTAACAGTGCGCAGGCCAGGGTGGCTTGAACCGTCTGGTTCACTTTCAAGGTTGTCAGTTTCATGAGTGGTCTATGGTTGGATTGCCCCCAAGACAAAAGACAGGATGGCACGGAGCCGGGGCATTGACGCTATTTGCGCTTGGGTATGCTCCACTCTCGCCGCTCATCAGGAAAATTACAATCTTGAATAAGGTTTACCAGTAAAGCATTTGAAAATGGTAACGTTTAAATTTCTGGCGGCGGGGTTTACCGGCGGCGATCAGGCTTTTCGGACGGGGGGCAGAGAGGCGCCGTCGCGCCAGCGGCTTTCGATGAGGATGCGGGCGGGGTCGGCCGGTTCGCCGCATTCGTTCAGATTGATCTGCGAGACCAGCATCTCCACCGCCATGCGGCCGATGGCCTCCGAGTGCTGGTCGATGCCGGCGTCCACGGGCACGTCGATGCCGGTACCGGCAACCGCGAGGTCGCGCGGGATGCGGTACCCGAGATCCTGCAGGATTCGGGGCAGGGTGCTGATGGAGGTCAGCACCGCGTCAGGTTTGTATTTGGTGAGCCACTGCCCGAGCAGCCGTGCGCCCCGGGCCGGTTCGGTCGTGTAATACTTTTCCAAGGCCAGCAGTGGGGGCAGGGCCTGAAGCTTATAAAATTTTTGCGCGGCGGCCAGCCCGCCGATGAAATTGCCGCCGATCCGCTGGTCGTAATCCTCCGGGATCACCAGGCCGATTCGCTGATAGCCCAGTTCCCGGATGCGCTGCATGGCCATGAGGACGGATCGCAATTGGTCGGCGGTCACGAGATGCGAGTCCGGGCTGGGCACCGAGAGGCCGAAACGGATTACGGAGAATTTATTCCAGTCAAAGTCGCCCCATTGCGGAGGCGTGGGATGGGGTGGAATCAGCACGCCGCGGGTGGCGCGCGTGGTCAGGATCTGTTCAAAGCGTTTGGCCGAGAATTCCGGTTTCCAGCAGATCTCCTCCAGCCGGTAGCCATAACGCCGGGCGGCCGCCTCGGCCCCCCGCCAATAGGCGTCGAATTCCCGCAGCTTGCGCAGTTTTTCGGGCTGCTCCCAATGGTTGAGCCAGACGATGGCATTCTGCAGCCGGGCCGGCTGGGTCTGCGTGCGGTAAGAAGCCAGAGCAGTCAGCATGGGGTCGGGTACATACCCCAGCTCCGCTGCCACGCGCAAGACTTGTTCACGGCGTTTGCGGGAGATGCGGTGGTGGTGGCGCAGCGCCATGGCCACCGTGGTGTGGGAGACCCCCACTTTGGCGGCGATCTCGTAAATGGTCACGCGCTTTTTCTGCACGCGGCAAAGATAACCGGCCCGGCTTTGGCTACAAGAAATTAGAATGGTTCCGGAACGGCTGACCAACCAGCGTCCCTTTGGATACTCGGCGTTCCGGTTACGTTCTCATGTTTGGCTGATCCGGCTAATTCCCCAATCAGAGCACCCGCATCTGCTTGGTAATTTTACGGACGGGCGGGGAGCGCAAATCCGAATTGGCCTGCAGAAATTAAATATATTGGCATGGGCATGGAACCAGCCGTGAAGGGAAGTGCCGCCACAGTGAACCGCGCAGACCATCCGGCAGGCGTTTTGGACGGTTGCCTTGGCATCCTCAAAAATCGAACGCCGTACCTATTTGCGTTTTCCGAGGAGGCGCTGTTTTACAATGAATACTGGATATGACTTGCCGCTTTTATAATAGGAGGAATTACGGCTGCGGGCAGAGAAACCCTTTTCCTGGTCTGTAACTGAAAGTCGTTCGGTCAACATCGCGTCCTTACCAGAGGAAAAACATTCAGTTGGGAATCGTGGGGAAACGGTTAGGAAACCATGACTTTACCAAAAACCCCTTTGAAAATGGTCGGGGCGGTGAGATTCGAACTCACGACCTCTTGTACCCGAAACAAGCGCGCTACCAGCCTACGCTACGCCCCGACAACCAAAGGGACGGGGAGTATGTCATGCGCGTCATAAAAGGCAAACTTTTTATCAATCAATTCCAGGAATGATTTGTTTGCCCGCTGGCTTGGTTGTGTTTGGGGTTGGATCAAACGCTGCCAGCCTCACGGGGCCAGCGTGCGATAGAAGTGTCTGGCGGAGCTCGGAACCACCACATAAGGCGAGGATGCGGCATTGGTGGTCCATGGCCCGGTCAAATTGCTGGCTTCGAGCAGCAGGCCGTTGGTCCAGGTGATGACCAGGTTGCTGCCGGATCGGCCGAGGCTGAGGGTGGGGGTTACGGCCAGGACATTGATGGTGAAGGTGGCGGTGCCGGATAATCCACCGGTATCGGTTGCGCTGACCACGAATGTGTTTGTGCCGACGTTGGCCGAATAGGGGGTCCCGGAAAGGGTGCCATTGAGAGCCACAGTCAGCCACGCCGGTCCACTGGACTTGGCAAAGGTGAGGGTATCGCCATTCAGGTCGCTGGCATTCGTTGAGATCGTGCCGGATTCGCCTTGGCCGGAGCTGAGGGGCAGGCCGTTGAACGGATTGAGCGTGAAGGCCGGAGCCCAGTTGGGCACGAGGCTGATGGCGGCCACGAGAACATTGCCATTGCTGGGGAGCCGGATGCTTTGGACGGTCTTGCTGCTGTTGAGGGCAAACGAGTAGCCATACAGATAAAAAGTGCGGTTGTCGGCCGTGCCGCCGCTCGAGTTGCGGTAGGCCATGGGAAACGCCTTGGCTTCGCCCGCGTAGTTCTGGGGCGAATACCAGTCGCTCAAACTCTGGACCACGCTCGCGGTAGTGCTGTCGGTGTAGGTGATGGTAAAGGTCTGCGATGCCTGGCTGCCTTGCACGCCGCTGGCCAGCATTCGCAGGGCGGAATATTTGCCCGCCGGCAGGGCAATGGTCTGGGCGGCCGCGCTAATAATGTTTGAGACGTTGGGTGGTCCGAACGCGAACTGCGTGTTGGTCCAGGTCTGGTGGCTGCCGAGCAAGGTGGCTGAGTACGCCGCCCCACCAAGGTCCGCCCCGCCGCTGCTGGAGAAATTGGTGCCGTCCGAATACAGGCCCACGCGATTGAAGGCGGCGGAGAGCGAAACCGGCACCGGTTCATTCGCCAGCGTGGCGGCCAGGACGATGACGTTTCCGTTGGCCGGCAGGGTCAGGCTCTTCACGGTTTTGGCCGGGTTAAGGAAGAAAATGTAGCCGTACAAATAAAAGGTGCTGTTGACCTGCGATCCGCCGCCCCAGTTGCGATAGGGCATGGCAATGGCATTGTCTTCGCCGGAAAAATTCTGGGGGGAATACCAGTCGCTGACGCTTTGCGAAAAATTCGTCGTTGAGTTGTCAGTATACGTCACCATAAAGGTCTGCGCCGACTGGCTGCCATTGATGCCGGTGGCCAGCAGTTGCAGGGCGGAGAATTGACCCGCCGGCAGCGTGACCGTCTGGCCGCTGCAACTGATGACGTCCGACGCATTGGCCGGGCCGAGGTTGAACAGGGCATTATTCCAGGTGGCGGAGGGCTCAAGCAGGTTCGCGGAGCAGGCATAACCCACGCCATCAAAGCCGGAGCCGAACGTCAGTCCATCCGTGTAAATGCCGGTCCGATTATAATAGGAGGCCAGGGCGACCGGGGCGGAACCGGGAATGGCCGCGACCACCGTCAGGCCGATGGTGGTGGCATGAGTCAGGCTGCCATAGATGCCCGTGATGGTGATGGCATAATTCCCCACCGGCGTGGTATTGCTGGTGATAATGCTCACGAGGCTGTTGCTCGTGGTGCTGGTGGTGCCGAGTGTGGCGGTGACACCGGGAGGCAGGCCGGAGAGGGCGAGGTTCACCTTGCTGGCAAATCCGTTCATCGGGGTAATGATGATGGTGGCGCCGCCGCCGCCGCCGCGGACGGTGGTGAGGCTGCCCCGGGTGGTATAGAGCATGAAATCATTCGTGCCGATGCCCAGCAGCGCGCTGATGGTGTTGCTGCCGGTCGGTGTGCCCCAGCCCGTGCACAGATCATAACCAGGCCCCGCATAAAACCGGGTGGGATTGTGGCTATTGACGGTGTTGCCCGTCGTGATGTCGTGAAAGCAATTGGTGTACGCGGCATAATTTCCCTTGCCGATGGTGTAGATGGCCGGATTGACCAGCCCAGCCGCCGGTTTGCCCAAGGCGGCCGCCGACTGGTTGACCAGGGCCATGAAACCGGCCCAAAGCGGCGACGCCGCGCTGGTGCCGCCGGTGGCGCCAATGGCGGTGCCATTCCGGTAAACGGTGAAGATATTCACGGCCGGCATGGACACGTCCGGATAATTGCGCCAGGCGGTGGAAGCCTGATTGGTGAGCGTGGTAATGCCCTGCTGCCAGCTGGGTATGCCGTAGCCGCTGATGCCGCCGCCGCTGCCGCCCCACGTGACATCCGATTGCCACGGACCGCCCGCGCTGCTGGTGGTCAGCGAAGCGCCGCCCACAATCGTGGCGTAAGGATTTCCCGTCAGGCCCACCCCGCCATCCGGGTCGGCCCCGCCATCGCCGGACGCCTGGCTGAAGGACTGGCCCTGGGCGGCAAACTGCCGGAACATTTGGATGATGCTGGAATCAATGCCAAACCCATAGGAGAGCGTCATTTGCTTGGCCTTGTTATCCACGGCGATCTGATTGAACACGTCGTGCGCCTCGCCTTCATAATTCAGGATGGTCGCTCCGGGCGCCATGGACATGGCCATGTCAATGTCCAGCACCTCCTCGCCCTCGTCGTCATTCGTGCCGGTGGGAATGCCCGTCCAGCCGGAGAGCAGAATGTTCGAGATGGTAATGCTGGTAGAGAGGCCGGCATTGGTCTCATACATGTAAATGTCATTGGTGTAATAAGGCCCGCCCACATCCACGATGGCAATGTATTGGCCGGCGCCCGTGTTGGTCACTCCGGGTACGTAGGCCTTCCGGAAATCGTTGCCCATGAAATATCCGCCGGGGGAGGAACCGGTGGCGTAGGCGGTGATGCCGTTGCTGCTGCCCATGGGAACCACTTTGGCGGTGTCACCCAGCCGGTATGGCCGGGTGTAATTGTCGAGACCGCTGATGTGCAGGATCGGTATGTTGGTGTCAA
>CAIJGS010000139.1 GCA_903820285.1 uncultured Verrucomicrobia subdivision 3 bacterium
CAGCCATGTAGGTGTGCGCAATGCCGGTGGGACAGGCGGTGACAGCAATCAGTTTCATACAACAACTTATGGGTGAAATCCGTGGTCATGGTTGCTTGAACGCGGAGTCCGGGCGCGACCAGAATCAAGCCACACAACCTCGACCGCAGTATGCATGACTGACACCTTCCAGCCGTGATGGCAATCCCGGACATCCCACCAGACAGACATATGACTTCCAATGATTTGCGACATACTGCTCATGACCTTGTAATTAAATCGAGCGTCTTCGCAAAGACACTAACGGCTTGGTCTTTCCATGCACAGACCAAAGATGTCGCTTTTATTGTAGAATTGTAACATTAGCGCCGGAACTGGCCGGCCGCCCGGGGGGTGTAAAGCGGCGGGGCCAGACTTTCCCCTGCCAAAAGCCGCTGGGCACCGCCGATCACCAATTCCCAGTTAAAGGCCGGCCCCGGATCATCTTTGTTCGTTTGAATGTGATAATGGCCCAATACGCCGTGATAGGCGTTCAGTTGCGAGTCCGGCAGTTTGTGCGGAATTAGTTTTCCCTGGGCATCCACCGGATAAGCGCAGGTGAGCTTGGGAAATACGCGGCACAACGCCGCGGTCAGCCTCGTTAGCGCCGCATACTGTTCCGGTGTAAAATCGTATTGCTCGAGGTCTTCGCCCTGGATCACCCCGCGCACCGGCTGGGGCCGGGCCGGGCGACCATTAAACGGCTGCGTGCGGATGCCCCCATCTCCCAGCCGTTTGGGCAGGGTGATGATGGTCTCGCCGCGCGCGTTGGTGCCATACCACTGGGCAAACGGATTTTTACCATGCACGGGATAGCCGCCCATGTTCGCAATTTCAATGCCCACCGAACGGTCATTGGAGGTCGTGGCATGCCAGGCCCGCTCCTTCAGATCCAAGGTCTGGTAAATCGTGCCATCGAGATCGAGCATGAAGTGCACACTCAAGTCGCGGTCATCCTGCAAGGTGGCAAAACAGCTCCGGCTGGTCCCGGCCACATCGAAATGAATCACGAACTGGTCCACCACGCGTTGCAACAGCGGCAGGTCCCAGCCACCGCCGCGCACCCGCTCTACTTCCGCCGGCGTCAGCTCGGCATGGCGCAAGCCATAACGGTTGGGAGTCTTGAGAGTTTTGACCTTCGCCGTCGAATCCGTCCAATCCGACGACTCGACCGGACCAAAACGCCGCTCCACGCGATAGGCGTCATACCCGCCCGGGTCCAGCCACAAAACCACTGGCGTGCCGGTATGAAAAAACTGCCCGGCCGCGACGATTTCATCCCCCCGGCGCGGTTCCGGCTGGCCGCTGCGCGGCATTGTCGCGCAACCGCCGGCCAGCAACGCCAGCGTGGCAACCGTGCATAATATTTTGGCAGTCATATCATTGAATATCCTTCACCGGCCCGCCCAAAACCCAAGCCAGGCCGCGCTGCAACCGCTCGCGCACATGGTCCGCGTGGTGCCCTGGCGGTTCATAAAAGGCGCACAGATTCGGCCGCGCGAGCAGCGCCTGATAAATTTTCCGCGCCCCGATGTTCGCCGAATACTCATCTCGCGCCGCACCATCCAGATAGATGATCTGGCCCACGCCAAAGGCATGGATGTCCCGTTGCACCACGCTCAGCGGATCATTGTCCAGCCACCGCTGCCACACCGCGTCACGGAACCTGCCATGCGCATCATAGAGCCAGTCGAATTCGCCCGGGTGGAAATGTCCTCGCGGCGCATAGGCCGCTGAGAGGGCCAGCGCATAAATTAAGTCCCCATCTTTCGGCACCGGCAGCTGCCCGGCTGCAATTTTTTTGATTTCCACCAGTGACACATTCGTCACCCCCGGCACCATCATCAGCGGCAGATGGCTGGTGGGAAAATCCGAATCCGGGCTCAACGCAATCACCGCCTGAAACAATTTTTGCCGCGCACTGCCCAGCCGTAACGCCCCAAAACCGCCGCTCGAATGCCCCGCGATCACCCGCATCACGCCATTGGTCGGTGCCGGATGCTGCGCCTCCACTGCCCCCACGATTTCATCGCAGATGTAATCCTCGTAATTCCCCTGTGCCGCCGAATTCAAATACTGGCTGCCGCCCCAACGCGTCCGCCCATCCACCACCACCAGCACCACCGGCTGGATCTCATCCGCAACCTTTTGCGTAAACGCTGACCATATATTCGAGTTATTTATGTAACTCCCGGGCGAACCGCCAAACCCTGGCAGATAATAAACCACTGGCAAACGGACGCCATTCGTGATCTGGTCCGGCAGAAAAACCGCCACCTGACGTTTGGTTGGATCGTGCAGCGGATTGTCTTTTAGCTTCACGCTGTCCAGCGTGAGAATTTCAAGTCGCGCCGCGCGGGCCGGCAATAGGGGTGCCAGCCACGCCACCAGCAACACCAAAACAACCAGCCGACTCCCATTCACCAAGCGTCCACGTGCGCCAGCCACATTGGCTGTTGGGCGTTCGCGGTTGGCTGTTGGATGTTTTCCCATTCCTATTTGTGATTAATAGGTCGGAGTTTTATTCCGGCTTCGCCAGCGCCCGATAGTTCACCCCCATCGCCGCCAACCGCTGTTCATTCACCCCCAAGCGATCCTTGAACCCTTCCCAATCGCGGGCCGCCACCGGCGACCAGTTCACCTCTGCCAGCGCACACAACCGCGGGAACATCATGTATTCCACCCGCGCCAGCGACGGAATGTACTCCGTCCATAAATTGGCCTGACCGCCCAAAATATGGGATTGAAACTCCGGTGCCAGTTTGGCCGGCATCGGCTCAAACGCATACACCTGTTTCAAGGGTAGAAATCCACCGATGGCCAGTGGCTCCTGGGTGTGGTTCGTGGACTGGTAATGGTCAAAATACGAATATTTGGTTGGCGCCATCACCACGTCGTGACCGCTGCGCGCGGCTTCCACCCCGCCGCCGATCCAGTCCATCAGCGCCGCCGTCGGGGCCAGCCCGCCTTCGCGGATTTCGCTCCACCCGATCAGGCTCTTGCCGTGGGCCGTCACCAGCTTCTCCACCCGCCGGATAAAGTAGCTCTGCAATTCCTTTTCATCTTTCAAACCCTCGGTCTGGATGCGCCACTGGCACTTCGCGCAATGCTGCCAGTTCGACTTCACCACCTCATCGCCGCCGATGTGAATGTATTTGCCCGGAAACAGCGGCGCCACCTCGGAGAGCACATCATTGATGAAACCGAACGTCGCATCGTTACCGGCACAGTAAACCCCGGTGAAAACTCCGCCCTTGGCCGGCACCGCAAAATCAATGCCCGGACAGCCGAACTGCGGATACGCCGTCAGCGCCGCCGAGGAATGCCCCGGCATCTCGATCTCCGGCACCACCGTAATGTGCCGCGCCGTCGCGTATGCCACCACCTCGCGAATCTCACGCTGGGTATAAAAACCGCCGTACCGGCCCGACCGGTCATATGCCGTCGCATCCTTCGGGTCCAGCCCGAAACCAATCGCCCCACGCCACGCGCCAACGGAAGTCAGCTTGGGATATTTTTTGATCTGGATGCGCCAGCCCTGGTCATCCACCAGATGCCAGTGAAACGTGTTCAGCTTGTAGAGCGCCATCAGATCCAGCACCTGCTCCACCTCGCCCTTGGTAAAAAAATGGCGGCTCACATCCAGCATGAACCCGCGCCAGGGATAACGCGGCGCATCCGCGATTTCCACGCCCGGCACGGACCACACCGTTCCCGCGACTGGCTTGGCGGAAAAAACAGTCGGTGGCAGTAATTGTAACAACGTCTCCGTCCCGTAAAACACACCCGCCGCTGCCGGGGCGTGGATCATCACACCCTGCGTGGTCACGGATAGCGTATAGCTTTCGGGATTCCCCGCGCCATCTGTCACCAACCGGATGTCATCGTCGCCCGCCTTCGCGGTGTCGGATTTGATCTTCAGCTTGTAACCCGTGGCCGCCCGCAATCTGGCGGCGAGCAGTTCCGCCGCCGGTCGTGCCAATTCATCCGCCACAATGCGCGTCTTGGCATCCAGCCGGAATTCACCGGCCTGCGGCACCAGCTTTGCCGGCACCGGGATTACCGATATGCCGGCGTTCAATTTGGCTGCGGCCAGCAGCAGCATAACCATGGCCAGATATTTGCTCATGTTCGATCGGAAATTTAGTCTCACCTGTTTAAACCATAAATCTAATGGCCCCGCTCCCTTTCAACAAAACAAAAGATGTGGCTTTTATTGAAATTTTGTAACATAAATATTCTGACATGGCATCCAGCCTGACCCTTGATTGGTGGCCCACGCGGCAATTGCATGAACATCCGGTGAAAAAAGTCATCGTTTGCGGCCGCCGTCTGCATCCCCCGCTTTTCAGCCACGTGGTCAATTTCCCCCGCCTCGAAATCCCCCTGCGCGGCAGCTACGAAAACCAGATTGAAAGCGGTGATGAGACCGTGAAAACCAGCGTCCGGCCCGGCATGGTACTTTTTGCCGCCCCCAACTGCTGGAACCTCCCGGAGTGGCGGCCCGGCCTTGAATTGCTCAGCATTTCCTTCGGCCGCACCCAGACGGGCATCAGCCTCATTTCCCACAAGGGCCGCGGCTACAGCGAACTCAATTCCAAAAAGTATTCGCTCCAGCGCCCGCTCACCGGCCCCATTCCCCATATCCTAAACGCCCTCGGCGAATTGCAGGCCGCCGGCGCCGCCTCCGAACCTTTTGAAGAACTCGTCCGTTGTCTGATCTGGTGCGTCGAGGACCTCCTGCGCCAGCCGGTCGCCCCCACCAGCGGCCGCGCCCTGAAATTGCTCGAAGACATTCGCGTCTTCCTCCAGAGCCATTACCAGTATGAAATCACCCGCGATTCCGTGGCCGAACAGTTTGGCATCACGCCCAATCACCTGTCCCGCCTGTTCCAGACGCACGGGCAGATGACGTTCAGCAAATATCTCACGCTTGTCCGCATCGACCGCGCCAAGCATCTCCTCCAAAGCTACAACCTCAAGATCGATGACATCGCCGCCCGCTGCGGTTATCACGACACCCCGTATTTCTGCCACGTGTTCAAGCATTTCACCAAATGCACCCCCGCCGAATACCGCCTCAAATCCCGCACCCGCCTCGCCAAACCCGAGGGGCAGGCGTGATCCCGCTTGATTTTTAACCGCACAACGCGTAACTCACCTGCGCGTGAAAACTATTTCGGCCCGCCCCCGCACTGTTAAACCGGAACGCCTTTGTTTCGGCGACACCATCGGCATCGTCGCCCCCGCCAGCCCGCCGCCCGATCCCGCGTCTGTGGACCACTCCATTGAGGCTTTGGAAAAATTTGGCTTTAAACCCAAACTCGCTAAGAACGCCCGCGCCCGGCACGGCTACCTCGCCGGCACCGATCGCCAGCGCGCGGCCGATCTCATGGCCATGTTCGCCGCCCCCAAGGTCAAAGCGATTATCTGCCTCCGTGGCGGCTATGGCAGCGCCCGCCTCGTTGAAATACTCGATTATGATCTCATCCGCCGCCACCCGAAAATTTTTGCCGGCTATAGCGACATCACCTCCCTGCATGGCATCTTGGGCCGCCAGACCGGCCTAATTACCTTTCACGCCCCCATGCTAAATGGCGCCCTAAGCAAGGCCGACCTCCCCGAATTCACCCGCGCCTCCTTTTTCCGCACGCTCATGGAAGCCAAGCCACCCGGCAATATCGCCAACGGTTACGCCGAAAAAACCGTCACCATCCTGCGGCGCGGTGTCGCTGAAGGCCGGCTCGTCGGCGGCAACCTCAGCGTCCTCTGCGCCGCCATCGGCACACCCTACGCTCCGGTGTTCAAAGACAAAGTCCTCTTTATCGAAGACGTCGGCGAGAAACCCTACCGCCTCGACCGCATGCTCACCCATCTATGGAATGCCGGCATACTTCAACAGGTTGCCGGCGTGGCCATAGGTGTGAATAGCGATTGCGAAGACCCCAATGCCGCCAAGGCCACCGAATATCGCCAGACCTCGGCCGACGTCATCAAGGAACGGCTCTCGCTGCTGAAAGTCCCGGTCGTCACCGGCCTGCCCTTCGGCCACGTGGACCTCAATGCCACCCTGCCCGTCGGTGCCAAAGCCCGCCTCGACGCCAATCGCGGGGAACTGGTCATCACTGAAGCCGCCGTCAGTTAAAGTCAGGATAAATTGATCAAGGCGGCGCGGTGGATTACTTTAGAACTGCCCAGCCGCCTTGTTCACACCTTGCCAGCTTACTCTGCTCTCAAAACATAGTATCGCCCCGCATGCCCGACGGCAGCAGGGTCGGTGAAAATCTCGTTGCCGCTGCCGAAAGTCCCGCCGCCGATCACCGTCCATTCGGATAGCGGAGCCGCCATCGTGTCACTCGTCAGCACGCTGTACGACTGGCCCGGCAGCCCCATCAACGTCAGGCGCACACCCCCCGTGTCCAACCGCGTCAATCCCTGGATGGCCAGGCGCTTGAACATGTCACTCAAGTCGTTCACATTCGCCACGTAGTTATATGTGGTACCGTTGACCACATTCACCGCTCCCGTTGGTATGCTGTTGCTCACGAACCCCAGACCGAAGATTTCTGCCATGGTTTTCAGGTCCGAGGAATGATTGTACTCCACGCTGCTGGCATACGCGTTCCCTTTGGCCAGCGGGGAAATAATGATCTCCGGCATCGTGTTGTTCGTCGTATCCCCGCACTCCGTCTCATCCCACCATATGACGATCAACCCGTTATCCTCATAGGCCGCCGAGGCCATGATCTGCGGGACCACCGTCGCCAGAAAATTATCCCCCTGCGCTATGGCCGCCTGCTCTCCTGTATACGTCGTGCCACCATATGTGAATCCGTCCGGCAACGCGTTGTGCGCGTCATTGTACAGATTGGGCGTGATCCAGTTGTAGCGGCCCACCGAATGGTTGGAAAGATCGCTGAATAGCGCGCTCAATTCATATACGTTCTGCGTCTGCGTATCCGTAAAAAACACCATCGGATTATGCTTCGCCGCATAATAGTACAGCCCGGTCCCGTAGTATGGGTTGATCACCGATGCGCTGGTGCCCCATGCGCTGAACTGCGGCCCCGTCGTCATTTGCAGGTTCTCCTGATAATTCTTCCACGCTATCCCCGCCGCATTCAGCTGCGCCGTGAAATGCGGCACCGTGTACAAATTCCCGGTTCCCGCGCTCGGATCCGCATCGCTGTTGAAGTTAAAATCTGTCGCCGCCTCCTGCCACACATAATTGGCCTCGGAGGGATGCACCCCCACCCCGGCGCTATAATATCGCGTGGCGTAGGAAACCTGCGCCGAATTCGGACTACCCGGCGTCACCAGACTGTTCAGGTAGGGAGCGGCAGGGTTGCCGAGAATCTGCGGCGGACTGGTCGGCGTGACCGGCTGCGTAAAATTGTGATTTTCCATCGCAATCACAAACACGGTTTTGATCTGTTGCAGGGCCGCTGGAGTTAACTCAGTTTTCGCCTCCGCACTGGTCGACACCATGATAAATAATGCGGCGACCGCCATGGCGGTTACCTGTGACCAGCCAGGACCCCCTGAAGAACCGTTATCCGCCCGCTGCCAACCGCCAGAAGATTGACCTACAATGTGTCGGGGAGTAATTAATACCGGCGGGCGGGCACCGGAAGCTCGGCCCCATTCTGCCCATTTTATCAGCGTCTTTCTGCTCATCTCCGAGTCATCCACTCCGCCCGCGGATCCCAACCTGCACCAGCCAGCAGTTGCCTGCCTGAAAACAATCGGTGCGCCCGAGCCACCGCCCACCAGCCAGCATAACACACATACCTGCCGCGTGCACCTGCCACCGGCCGAATTCCCCACGCCAGCACCCGCATGGACTGAATACGCCCCGCAGATAGACACTTGCTCCAGGCCAGCGGCTGAGCGGAATAACCTGACTTTAACCTGTCAACAACCCCGCCCAAGAGACCGCAACACCACATGCCCCGTTGGTGCCTGCGGCTGCTTGACGCCAACCGCGGCGAATTCGTCATCACCAAGGCAGCAATGAGTTGGCGATAACCCCGGCTTCAAACCGTCGGCGGCACGTCCCGGACTTCAAACTCCAGGCCCCCGGTCCACCCGGCAATGAGGTTGTAAAGAAAAGCCGAAATGATGCCGCCAATAAAACCCATAATGCCATAAAAGACCGGTATCAGCACCGTCATCAATACCCCGCCAAAGACGACTGGCATCCCACCACCCGAGCCGGCTGGCACCCCTCCCGTATGGCTGGCCAATAGTGTGAACAGCAAAAAAATCGGCATGAGCAGGAGCCCTAAAAAGGCGTAGAGCGTTCCCAGCACAATACCGGCGCGAAGTGGAGCAATCTTTGTCAGTTGTTTTTTCATTTGATTCGCAGGTTGAGGCGGCCCGTTGATTCGGAGGGGGAACCACGGCCGCCAGCGGGTAGTTCTTTCCCGCCAAAATGCTCGTCCATAAGATTAACTCAATCGAAATCA
>CAIJGS010000140.1 GCA_903820285.1 uncultured Verrucomicrobia subdivision 3 bacterium
CGTGCAGCGCGTTGATGGCGCCGTAACCGACCGTCAGATTTTTGATCTCGAGCATCGGGGAATCAGGGGGTTAACGGGAGGGGATTAACCGCAGAGAACGCAGAGAGCGCATAGACAGGCAGGGTGTGCGAGGGCTGGTTCCCCGGAGCGCGGCGGTGCTGAAAGCCAGCCGCAGCAACGTTCGTCAGGCAACACGCTTGGACAACTCGCAGGTCGGCTTGGTTGGCCATGTTGCTGCGGCTGGTCTTCGACACAGCCGCGCTCCGACCGAAGGGATTCGCCGTGCCGGTGAACTTATCGGCGGGGCATGGGGTGGTTATTGAGTTCACGCGCAAAGGGGGGTTACTCGCCAAGATAGGCGGCGATGACTTTGGGGTTGCGGCGGACTTCGTCGGGGGTGCCTTCGGCGATTTTTACACCGTAGTCCAGCACGGCGATGCGTTCGCAAATGCCCATGACGAGCTGCATATCGTGTTCCACCAGGAGGATGGAGATTTGAAATTTGTCGCGGATGAAACGGATGAGGCGGGTGAGCTCGACCTTCTCGGTGGCGTTCATGCCGGCGGCGGGTTCATCGAGCAGCAGCAGCTTGGGTTGCGCGGCGAGGGCGCGAACAATTTCCAGGCGGCGCTGGTCGCCGTAGCTGAGGCTTTTGGCGGGTTCGTCGCGGTACTTGGCGAGCTGGAAAATTTCGAGCAGCTCGATCACGCGGTTCGCGATGGACGCTTCCTCCTCGTGGTATCCCCTGCCCCGCCAGAGGGCGTGGCGAACATCGCCGCGCAAATGGAGGTGGAACACGGCGCGGACGTTGTCGAAGACGGAGAGCGAGGCAAAGAGCCGGATATTCTGGAACGTGCGGGCGATGCCGCGCGCGGTGATGAGATACGGCTTGCTGCCGACGATGGACTGGCCGTTAAAACTGATCTGGCCAGAGGTGGGCTGATAGACGCCGGTGATGAGATTAAACGCGGTGGTTTTGCCGGCGCCATTGGGTCCGATCAGGCCGATGAGGTCGGTGTTGCCGATGGCGAGGTCCAGCTCCGACACGGCCGTGAGTCCGCCGAAGCGGATGGTGGCTTTGTCGAGTTGAAGGAGGGCCATGGGAAAAATCGGGGTTCAGCGTTGACGTTTCTTAAAGGCGAACAAGCCCTGCGGCCGGGTGAGCATGAGGACGATCAGCAGCAGCGAATAAATGATCATGCGCGTGTCGCCGACCCAGCTCAGCGGGTACATCTTGGTGACACCGGGGATTTGCTGGACGCCGGCGAGAAAGCGCAGGCCTTCGGGCAGCAGGGTGAGCAGAATGGCGGCGAGGATCACACCCACAGTGTTGCCCATGCCGCCGAGAATGACCATGACCACGAAGGCGATGGATTGCATGAAGCCGAAGCCGCCCGGGGTGATGTATTGCTTGGAATGGGCGTACAATCCGCCCGCGATGCCGGCGAAAAATGCGCCGATGACGAAGGCGGAGACTTTGTATTTGGTGGTGTTAATGCCCATGGCTTCGGCGGCAATTTCGTCGTCATGGACGGCAATGAAGCCGCGTCCGTAGGTGGAATTCACCAGCGAAGCGATGACGTAGACCGTCACGGCGGCGAGCCCGAAGGTCCAGAAGAAATTGGTCCAGCCATGCATGACGCTGTAGCCGCGTGCGCCGCCGACGGAATCCACGTTTTGCAGGATCACGCGGATAATTTCACCAAAGCCAAGGGTGACAATGGCGAGGTAATCGCCTTTGAGCCGCAGGGTGGGAATGCCGACGAGCAACCCGGCCACGGCCGCCATTAAACCGCCCGCCAGCAACGCGCCGAGAAACACGCCGCCAGAGGCGAAGGCATTCAACTGGCCGAACTGGTTGGTGATGACTCCCGCCGTGTAGGCGCCCACCGCCATGAAGCCGGCGTGGCCGAGCGAGAACTGGCCGGTGTAGCCGTTGATGAGATTGAGACTGACGGCGAGGATGATGTTGATGCCGATGTCGTAGAGGATGTAGAGCCAGTAGGGGTTGATGAACTTCGAGAACAGCGTGACCAGGAAACACAGGGCGAGTGCGCCCAGCAAACCGGTTTTGGCATGGCGCAGGTTCAGGTTCATACCTTCTCCACCTCCTTCTTGCCGAGCAAACCGGACGGTTTGACCAGCAGGATGACGATCAGAATGGCAAAGGCGATGGCGTCGCGATAAGTCGAGGAAATGTAGCCGGAGACCAGCGTTTCCGTGACACCGATGATGATGCCGCCCAGCGCGGCACCGGGCAGATTACCGATGCCGCCCAGCACGGCGGCCACGAAGGCTTTCAGGCCGGGCATGATGCCCATGAGCGGGTCAATGGACGGATAATTGATGGCGTATAAAATCCCGGCGGCGGCGGCGAGCGCGGAGCCGAGGGCAAAGGTGAAGGAGATGACGATGTCCGTATTCACGCCCATGAGCGCGGCGGCTTCGGGATTGAAGGACACGGCCCGCATGGCGCGGCCCATGCGGGTTTTCATGACGATGAACCGGAGACCGAGCAGCAGCAGGAGGGTGACGGCGAGGACGATGAGCTGGTTGCTGTTCACGCTCAGACCCAAGACTTTGGTAACAGGCCAGGTGGGCAGGATATCGGGGAATTTCTTGTTGGCGGCACCGAAGAAGAACTGGCCGGCGTATTCGAGAAAGAGGGACACGCCGATGGCCGTGATGAGCACGGTAAGCTTGGGCCGCTTGCGCAGGGGCTTATACGCCAGCCGCTCGATCAGCACTCCCAGCGCGGCGCAGATCACCATGGAGAGGCCAAAGATGATCAACGCTCCCGCCACGGATGGCAGCGGCACGAAGGTGGCGATTTTGGGGGCGAGATAAAATCCGGCGAAAGCGCCGAGCATGAACACATCTCCGTGGGCAAAATTAATGAATCGCAGGATGCCGTAGACCATCGTGTAGCCCAGCGCGATCAGCGCGAGAATGGACCCGAGCGCGAGGCCGTTGATGAGTTGCTGGAGAAGTTCGGTCACGGGGCAACGGTCTGGATATATTTGATCGCGCCGTTGGTGATGGTGAGGATCACCGCGGACTTGGAGGCGTTGCGGTTGGGATCAATCGTGATGTTGCCGGTGACGCCTTTGAAATCCTTGGTGGCGGCGAGGGCATCACGGACTTTCGCACCGTCAGTCGTGCCGGCGCGCTTGATGGCGTCCGCCAGGATCATCATGGCATCATAGCCGAGCGGGGCCATGGCGTCGGACGTTTCGTTGTATCTCTTTTTGTACGTCGTCAGATAGGCCTGAACTTCGGGGGAAGTGTTATCGGCGGAAAAGTGGGTGGAGAAACTGTCGCCCTCCAGTGCCTTGCCGCCGACGGGGATGAGCGTGGGGGATTCCCAGCCGTCGCCGCCCAGCAGCGGGACGTTAATGCCCAACTGGCGCGCCTGCAGGGCGATCAGGCCAACCTCCGTGTAATAGCCGGGCACAAACACGACTTCGGGGCTGGCGGCCTTGATGGCGGTGAGCTGGGCGTTAAAATCCTTGTCGCCGCCGCTGTATTTTTCCTCATCCACAATTTTGCCGCCGCTGGCGAGGAACTGTTCCTTGAAGAATTTGGCGAGGCCGAGGCTGTAGTCGCTCTTCACATCGGTGAGCACGGCGGCGGTGTGGGCCTGGACAGTTTTGGTGGCGAAGTTGGCCATGACGGTGCCCTGGAAGGGATCAATGAAACAGACGCGGAAAATGTAATCGCCCACCTCGGTGACCTTGGGATTGGTGGAGGACGGGGAGATCATGGGAATGCCGCTTTGCTGGCAGATGGGGGCGGCTTCGAGGGAACGGGAGGAGGCGACTTCGCCGAGCAGGGCGACCACGCCGTCGCTGGAAATTAATTTGCGGACCACGGTGGCGGCCTGGCCGGCCTGGGACTGGTCGTCTTCGGTGTGGAGTTCGATTTTCTTGCCGAGCACGCCGCCGGCGGCGTTGATTTCATCCACCGCCTGCTGGATGCCTTTGTGGGTGGATTGGCCGAAGCTGGCCTCGGAACCGGTCAGGGAGCCGTATTCGCCCACCTTGATGACATCGCCGCCGGCATTGGGACCGGGGGACGACTTATTGCATCCGGTGAGCAGGCACCCGGCTGCCACAAATGCCAACGAAAAAAAATGTCCACGCCAGATATTCATAAAAGCTCCATGTTTGGTTTGCATCTCCAAAAACTGGGCCAAGCGTAATGGTTTGCTGCGGAGATTCAAGCCAAAGGACACAAAAGCGATGGGAAGAAATGGGGGAGGTGTGGTAACTCGGGATCTCACCAAGGGAAACTGATACGAAGGATTCACTTTGACCGGGCCATAAAATTGGATTATCAAAGGCTGCCAGCACTGCCAGTGCGAGCGCGGCGCCCAGACAACCAGCCAGAATTTATCATGATAAAAACTTTATTGATCGCATTGGGTTTATTGGCCGCCGCGACTGGCGTGCGAGCCGGGGACTGGAAACTGGTCTGGGCGGATGAATTTAATTACGAGGGGCTGCCGGATCCGGCCAAGTGGGGTTATGAAGAGGGCTTTGTGCGGAATCATGAGCGCCAGTATTACACCCGCGCCCGGCTGGAAAATGCCCGGGTGGAAAACGGTATGCTGGTGATCGAGTGCAAAAAGGAGCCTTTCAAACCCGAAAACCATGACGCGGTGGAATACACGGCCGCCAGCCTGATTACGGAGGGGAAAGCCAGCTGGTGCTACGGTCGGATTGAGATGCGGGCCAAGTTGCCCCGGGGCAAAGGCGTGTGGCCAGCCATGTGGATGATGGGCACCAACCGTTCCGTGGTCGGCTGGCCGGCGTGCGGCGAGACGGACATCATGGAATTGGTTGGCAAGGAACCGAACACGATTCACGGTACGTTGCACTTCGGGGCGAAGGGCAAGCATCAGTCGGATGGCGGGAAATTCGAGGCGGACCGGCCGTCAGATGATTTTCACATCTATGCCGTGGAGTGGTTCCCAGATCGCATTGATTTTTTCTACGACCAGACCAAGTACCATACGGTGAAGTTGGCCAAGGCGGACCGGGGGACGGACAATCCGTTTCGCAAGCCGCACTATCTGCTCCTTAATTTTGCCTTGGGTGGCGATTGGGGCGGGCCGGTGGATGATGCCAACCTGCCGCAGAAGTATTTGATTGATTACGTGCGGGTTTATCAGCAATAGGAATGGGAAACCGCCGATATTTAGATGAGAAACCCGGATTTATATAGTCTAACGCTCGCCCTCACCCCGGCCCTCTCCCCCAAGGCGAGGGAGAATCGGTTGCCGCGTTTTGATCTGGCCAAGCGAATGGATGGTTCACGCCAATTAGGACCGGGAAGGTAGCTAAAGGGGACATACAAAATACAACACTAACTTCAAACACCATCATTTATGGGAAGCTTCTATACGAATTACACCCTGCGCGGCCCCAGTCCAAAGGCGGTGGCAGCGGCGTTGGCTGGTCGGTCAGCACTGGTCACGCCGGAGCAGAATGGTTGCGTGGTTGTTTTTGACGAGGAATCGGAGGACCAAAATCAGGAGGTTATTGCCGGGCTGGCGGCGTGGTTGTCGGAGGAGTTTCAATGTCCGCTGCTGGCGGTGCTCAACCACGATGACGACATCCTCTGGTATCAGCTTTACCTGAACGGGAAACTGGCCGATGAATATGATTCCAGCCCAGGCTATTTCGATGCTGACGAAGATGCCGATCATGAACCCGCCGGTGGGGATGCTGAGAAATTGTGCCAGGCCTTTGGCTCGGTCAAAGCGAAGGAGATGGCTGCCATTCTACGCCAGGGAGCATTCGTCGAGGATGGCTATACCTTCGCGATGGAACGGCATGCCGATCTGGCCGAAGCGCTTGGCCTGCCGGAATTTTCCGTGGGCGTGGGATTTGAATACGCCACCATGGGTGAATTGCCGGATGGTCTGGATTTTCGTCAGTTGATAAAAACCAAAAATCTGTCCCTGGCGGAAACGACGACGCAGCCGGCGGTTGGTGGCACTCAGGAAATTTCCCCGGGTTATTACAAGGTGATGATCCCGGCTCCGCAGGCGGGCACCACGCCCCAACAGTCGCTTCCCATCGGATGGTTGCCAGGCACATGGGCGGACCTCGGCTGTGCGGAATCGGATCTGACGAAGGATTGCTGGCGGGCCACCGCCGCCATACGGGAAGATTTTAAACGGCTGGGATTCGCCATCCTGGGGTATAAGAAGTTGTCGCGCATTCTGAATCCGAACCATCGTGACAGCGGGGGCGTCAATTATATTGATTCGAGCCGCTGCCAGCTCGGGCAGATCATTTACAACAAATATCATCTGGGGGCCAACAGCCAGGATAAGGAGACGGTGATCATGGTGTTTACCGCCGTGTTTGACCGGGAGGTTTTGTATTGCACGAATAACACCAATGACGTGCTGGGTTCGCCGGCGAATCATACGGTCATCCGGCTGCCAACAAATGATGTGGCCTTGGTTTATGAGCGTTTTCTGACGGAGCTCAAACAACGGGCGGAATCGCCCCGGCAGTTTCCGGATCTCGCGGCGGTGCAGGCGTGGACAGACGCAAATGCGATGGAGGCGGTGGCAGACCGAGTGCAGCGCGGGTTGTATGTGCCAATGAACCGGTTTGAAGTGGCGATGGCCAAGCGTAAATTGCCGGCGGCCGGCGCTTGAAAGTTCCAAGGACGGAGTAACCACGAATTTACACGAATCGAGGGGCGGGGAAGGAGAACTTTCGTGCGATTGGGGTGTTTGATTGAACACCATGAAACTACTCGCGACGGTTCTTTTTATTTTCACGCTGGCCTGCCGGGTGCTGGCAGGGGACACGGCTTATTCGACGGAGGCAACGATTTTACCGGGCAAGGCGAAGGATCAATATCTGGTGCAGGTGCGGGTCTCGCAAATGGTGGAGCACGCCGGTCAGACGGAGGAAAAATTGATTTCCGCGCCCCGGGTGCTGGCGACGCTGGGGCAGAAGGCGTCGTGCTTTGTGGGTTCGGATGATCCCAAAATGGAAACGGTTGCGGTGGATGTGTTCTGTCCGAAAAAAGGTGCGGCCGAATTTGCCACGTGCACGGTGACGGTGAAACAAGGAACCAGGGTGGTGTCCAAATCGGTCGCCAAGTTCAAGCTCGGCGGGGTATGAGGTTCCGGGAACGCATTTGGTTTGGCGGTTGACTTGCCCGGGTGAATCTAGCGCATTGATGGTTAATCAGTCTGTCATAAACCCGCTTCGCAACTGGTCGCGCAAGGCCATTATCGCCATTACCCTCCTGGCGTGGTTTGGGCCGGCGCTGTTTCTACTGCCCCAACTGCTGAAAAACGGGGTGTCCGGCATGCAAGCTTTCCTGATTTGCCCGCTCATGTGTGGATTCACTACCGGCTTGTGGTTCCAGGCACTGGACCACGTGCATTGGGCGGGCTGGTTCAATTGGATGGCTGCGGTGGCGTTCTCCCTCGCCTATCCCGCGGGGTTCGTGATTTTAATGCTGCGCGCCGACCGGCGGCGGCCATTGGTGCTGGCGGATGGCCTGCCATTTGCCAGCGCCCTGACGACGACGGCATATTGGCTGTTGCGCGCGTAGTCGGCTCCCCTGCCCTTTCATTCCCGAAACGATCCCCGCTGCGCCGTAATTCAAACAAGTGTTTGACAAATGGCCATAAATTACCTACCGTACGGTAAGTTATGTTGCAGAGCGGCCCGGAAACGCGTCGGCAGATCCTCTCGGCGGCGCTGAAGCGCTTTGCCGATGCCGGATATGCCACGACTTCGGTGCAGCAAATTGTGGGCGATGCGCGGGTTTCCAAGCCGGCGCTGTATTATTATTTTCAGGACAAGGCGGATTTGTTCCGGGCACTGGTGCATGAGGCGCATGACGAGCGGTACCGCATCCTCCGGGAGGCGGCGGCGCAGAACACGGGCATTCAGGCGCAGCTGGAGGCCATTCTGGAAACGCTCTTTGATTATTGCTGCCGGAACCGGAATTTGATGCGGCTGTCGTTCGGCACCATGTTCACCTCCGCCGGTGAATTGCCGGACAACCTGGCCTGTACGGAAAAGTGCGAGCGGAATTTTGAATTTGTCCATGAGCTGATCCAAGCAGCCCAGAAAAAGGGCGAACTGAGCCGGGACTTTGACAGCCGGGAGCTGGCGTACGGCATTTACGGCCATGTGAATTTTTATCTGGTGTCGCACCTGATCGCGCCGGATTTCAAGCCCGACCGGCTGACGGCCCAGCGGATTGTAAAGTTGTTTCTGGCCGGAGCCGGCGGCACAAAGGGTCGCAAAATCTTAAAACGCAAAGTTAAACCGAAATTTAATACGAAAATCGCATGAATAAGAAACTGCTATTGGGAATTGTCCTGGTCATCGTGATCGGCGGTGCGCTGGTGACGGTGAAGGTAATTCAATTCAAAACCATGATTGGCGCAGCCGCCCTGTTTGCCCCGCCACCGGAAACGGTGTCCGCCAGCCTGGCCACGGATGAACAATGGCCGGAAACCCTGCCCGCCGTGGGCTCGGTGAGCGCGGCGCAGGGCGTAACGGTCGCCCCGGAAATTGCGGGCACGGTGAGTGAAATTGATTTTGAGTCCGGCGCGACCGTCCAGAAGGGCGACCTGCTACTGAAACTGGACACCTCCACGGAGGAAGCCCAGTTGCGCGCGCTGGAAGCCCAAGCCAAGCTGGCGCGGCTGAACGCGGAGCGCACCCGCCAGTTGCGCACCGACAAAACGGTTTCGCAATCCGAAGTGGATGCGTCCGAGGGGGCGCTGGAACAGGCGGAAGCCAATGCGGACAATGTACGTGCCACCATCGCCAAGAAAAATATCCGCGCCCCTTTTACCGGCAAGCTCGGCATCCGGTTGGTGAATCTGGGTGAATCGCTGAATGTCGGTGCGGGCATCGTTTCCTTGCAGGCGCTGGCGCCGGTTTATGTGGATTTTTCGCTGTCGCAGCAGGAACTGGCCCGTATCCAGACGGGCCTGCCCGTCCGTGTCACTTCAGACAGCTATGCCGACAAATCTTTTACCGGCACGGTGACTGCCATCAACCCCGATCTCGACACCACCACGCGCACCATCCGGGTGCGAGCCACGTTTGACAACGCGGATGACTTGCTGCGCCCCGGCATGTTTGTGCGCGCCACGGTGGAACTCCCCGGCACGAAGCCGGTGCTGGTCATTCCCTCCACCGCCGTGCTGGGCGCGCCGTATGGCGATTCCGTGTTTGTGATCAACGGCACCACCAATCAGGTGGTGGAACAGAAATTCATCCGCACCGGCCGCAACCGGGGCGATTTTGTAAGCGTAGAGAGCGGCCTGAAGGCAGGCGACAAGGTGGTGACGGCCGGCGTGTTCAAACTGCGCAACGGCACGAGCGTGACGGAAAACAATAATACCAACGTGGTTCCCAAAACCTCCACCACCCCCACCCCGCCGAACAGCTGAACCGGCGGCGATTTCACTTTTATCCATCTCATGCAATTTGCCAGCGTCATTTCGGAATCTGAAAGCGCGATGCCATGAAATCCATTACCGACCTTTTCATCCGCCGGCCAGTGCTCGCGGTGGTGGTGAACCTGATCATTCTGATCGCCGGTTTGCAGGCCATCAGTTCACTGAACGTGCGGCAGTATCCGCGCAACGAAAACGCCACCATCACCATCACCACGGTGTATGTGGGCGCGAGCGCGGACCTCGTGCGCGGCTTCGTCACCCAGCCGCTGGAACGCGCCATCGCGGCGGCGGACGGCATCGATTACATCGAATCCGCCAGCAAGCTCGGCCTCTCCACGATTACGGCGCGGCTGAAGCTGAATTACGACGCCAAGAAGGCGCTCACGGAAATCAATTCCAAGGTGAGCCAGGTGCGCAACGACCTGCCGCCGGAAGCGGAAATCCCGACCATCAACATCGAGACGGCAGACTCCCAATTCGCCTCGGCCTACCTGAGCTTTTCCTCCGGCATCCTGGAGGCAAACCAAATCACGGATTACTTGACCCGCATTGTGCAGCCCCGCCTCGCGGCGCTGGAAGGCGTGCAGCGCGCAGACATTTTGGGCGGTCGTACGTTTGCCATGCGCATCTGGTTGAAGCCGGATCGGCTGGCGGCGTTCAACATCAGCCCAAACCAGGTCCGCGTGGCGCTCTCGGCGAATAACTTCCTTTCCGCCGTCGGTCATACCAAAGGCTCGCTCATCGAAGTGAACCTCACGGCGAATACGGATCTGCGGTCGGTGGATGAATTCAAAAATCTGGTGGTGCGCCAGAACGGCGACCAGTTGGTGCGGTTGCAGGACATCGCGGATGTGTCACTCGGGGCGGAAGATTACGACAGCGAAGTGCGCTTCACGGGCGAACGCGCCGTGTTCATGGGCGTGTGGGTGCTGCCCAACGCCAATTCGCTGGACGTCATCAAACGCGTCCGCACGGAAATGGCAGCCATTGAAAAGGAACTGCCCACCGGCCTGAAGGGTCGCGTGGCCTATGACGCCACCAAGTACATTGACGATGCCATCCATGAAGTAATGAAGACCCTCACGGAGACGCTGTTAATTGTCTCGGTGGTCATCTTCCTGTTCCTCGGTTCCATCCGCTCGGTGATGATTCCGCTGGTGGCGATTCCGCTGTCCCTCATCGGCGGCATTTTCCTGATGCAGTCGCTGGGCTTCTCGCTGAACCTGTTGACACTGCTGGCGATCGTGCTCTCGGTCGGTCTGGTGGTAGACGATGCGATCGTGGTGGTGGAAAACGTGGAGCGGCATATCCGCGAAGGCAAAACACCCATCAACGCTGCGCTGGTTGGCGCACGCGAACTGGTCGGCCCCATCATTGCGATGACCATCACGCTGGCGGCGGTGTATGCGCCGATTGCGTTTCAAGGCGGGCTGACCGGCTCGTTGTTCCGCGAATTCGCCCTTACGCTGGCAGGCGCGGTATTCATCTCCGGCGTCGTGGCGCTGACTCTCTCGCCCGTCATGGCATCGCGACTGCTGAGCCATGACCGCGAAGATCGCGGATTTGTGGGTCGTGTGAACCGCGATTTTGACCGGCTGAAAGTCTTTTACGGCCGGGTACTGGACAAAACCCTGACAATGCGCCCGACCATTTACATCATCTGGATCTGCCTCAGCCTGCTGGCAATTCCAATGTATATGATGTCCGCAAACGAACTGGCGCCCACGGAAGATCAGGGTGTGGTATTCGGCATTGTGGAAGGCCCGGCCAATTCGACCATTGAACAGGCCTCCTTCTATGCGGACGCCGTTAACAACCTGTTCCAAACCGTGCCTGAAATGGAGCAGTCGTTCCAATTGACCATGCCGGACAGCGGTTTTAGCGGCATGGTGCTGAAACCCTGGGGCGAGCGGAAACGCACGGTGTTCAAGATTCAGCCGGAAGTGCAGATGATGGTTAACCAGGTGCCGGGCATCCGGCTGCTGATGGTCACGCCCCCTGCCCTGCCCGGCGGCGGCCAGTTCCCGGTGGAATTTGTGATATCCTCGACCTCGGAACCTGAGCAGCTGCTGCCCTATGCCCAGCAGATTGCCCAGATGGCGGCCACCAACGGCATGTTTGCCTTTCCGCCGATCATCGATACCAAGATTGACCAGCCCGAGGTGGAACTCGTGATTGACCGCGACAAGGTGGCGGCGCTGGGTCTGGACCTGCAAACGGTGGGCTCCGATCTTTCCGCGCTCGTCGGCGGCAATTATGTGAACCGCTTCAACCTGGCGGGCCGCAGCTATAAGGTGATTCCCCAGCTCCGCCGCGGCTCGCGCCTGAACGCGGACCAGCTGGAAAGCGCCTACGTGAAAGGTCCTGGCAAAGAGCTCATTCAGGTGAGCACCTTTGCGCATTTCGAGAAGAAGACCACCCCGCGCTCGCTCAACCGTTTCCAGCAGTTGAACTCCATCAAGCTGAGCGGCGTGGCCATTGTGCCGCTGGGCACGGCGCTGACCTTTTTGGAAACGGAGAGCCGCAAAATTCTGCCGGCCGGCAGCCGCGTGGATTATACCGGTGAATCCCGCCAGTTGCGCACGGAAGGTAACAAGTTCATTCCGGCGCTGATTTTGTCCGTCACACTCATCTTCCTGGTGCTGGCGGCGCAGTTCAACAGCTTCCGCGATCCGCTCATCATCCTGCTCGGCTCGGTGCCGCTGGCGATGTTCGGCGCGCTGATCTTCTGCTTCCTGAAAATGCCGAATCCCAACATTCCCTTCTGGACGAATGGCTGGACGACCACGCTGAATATTTATTCGCAGGTCGGGTTGGTAACGCTGATCGGCCTGGTGTCCAAGAACGGCATTCTGATCGTGCAATTTGCCAATGAGCTCCAGCGTGCGGGCCGGACTAAAATAGTTGCCATCCGCGAAGCCTCGCTGCTGCGGTTGCGCCCGGTGCTGATGACCAGTGTGGCCACGGTGGCCGGGCATTTTCCGCTCACCATGGTGACGGGTGCCGGCGCGGCGGCCCGTAATTCAATTGGTCTCGTGATCGTCTCGGGCATGGCCTTGGGCACGATCTTCACGCTGCTGGTGATCCCGGCCATCTATGTCCTGATCGCCAAGGATCACGCCAACGAAAAAGCGGTGCCGATGAACGCGGATGGAACTGACATATGAGTGATACGCCCACGCCGGAAACCCCGGCCAAAAAAAAATTGCAATCGCCCCTCGTCCTTTGGTCCATTGCCATCGTGGCGGGGGTCGGCATCTATTTCGGCCTCGTTTATCTGGTGGAAGTGTTCACGCACGAATCCACGGATGATGCCTTCATTGCGGGCCATGTCATTTCGCTGGCGCCACGCGTGGCCGGCCAAGTGACCGACGTGAAGGTGCTGGACAACCAGTTGGTGAATTCCAACGACCTGCTGGTGGCGATTGATCCGGCGGATTATGACATTGCGCTGGCACAGAAGCAGGCAACGGCGGATGCCCAAGAGGCCAGCTACCGGACCATGATTGCGGCCGGCGAACTGATGCGGCTGAAGGTTACCACCGCCGGCGCGGCGGTGCGCAAGGCGAAGGCGGACGAGGCGGCGGCAGAAGCTACTGCCGTCCGGGCCAAGGCGGATTTTGTCCGCGCCACGGAACTGCGACATCAAAACACCATTTCCCAGTCCGAATTTGACGCGGCCAAGGCCGCCAGCACCCAGGCGGAGGCCGACTGGAAGTCCGCCTTGGAAAGCTCGGCGGAGTCCGTTGCCAAGGTGGATGAAGCCAATCAGGCGCTCGCGGCCGCCCTGGCGCAGACCGCCACCGTGCAGGCGCAGTGGCGCGAGGCGCAAACCAACACCGCCGAAGCCCGGCTAAACCTGACCTACACCAAAATCGTGGCCCCGGCGGCCGGCCGCATCACCCGCAAGGCCGTGGAAACTGGCGATTATGTGCAGACTGGCCAGCAGTTGCTGTCCATCGTGCCCATGGAGGTCTGGGTGGTGGCCAACTTCAAGGAATCGCAGTTGAAAAACATGCAGCCCGGGCAGCCGGTCAGCGTGGCCATTGATGCCTTGGGCGGACGCATTTTTGCCGCGCACGTGGATAGTATCCAAGCCGGCAGCGGCGCACAATTCAGTCTGCTGCCCCCGGAAAATGCCACCGGCAACTTTGTGAAAGTCATCCAGCGCGTGCCGGTGAAAATCGTGTTTGATGAACCGCTGCCCGCCGACAAGGTGATCGGCCCCGGCCTGTCGGTGACGCCCGATGTGCAGACCAGCAAGTTTGTGATGCCTGCGTGGGCGCTAGCGCTGATCGCCGGGATCATTGCGGGTCCAACAGCTTTGGGCTTCCTGCTCCTAGGCAACCGCAAAACGGCCGCGAAGTAAGGTTGCATGCAAGCGGAATGGCAACCCCGCCACAGCCCCTGGCTTATCGCCGTGGGCGTGATGCTGGCTACCTTCATGGAGGTGCTGGACACCTCCATTGCGAACATCGCACTGCCGCACATTGCCGGCAGCCTGTCGGCCACGCCGGAGGAAACCACGTGGGTGCTGACGAGCTACCTCGTTTCCAACGCCATTGTGCTGCCCATGACCGGCTGGCTGGCGAATTATTTTGGCCGCAAGCGCCTGTTCATCGCCTGTATTTTCATGTTCACGCTGGCCTCGGCCCTGTGCGGCCTGGCGTGGGATCTGCCCAGCCTGATCGTGGCGCGCATTCTGCAAGGCATCGGCGGCGGGGCGATGGTGCCGATCGCGCAATCCATCATGCTGGAAAGTTTTCCCCGGCAAAAGCGCGGTGCCGCCATGGCGATCTTTGCCCAGGGTGTGGTGGTGGCTCCGATTTTGGGACCGACCGTGGGCGGCTGGATCACGGACAATTATTCGTGGCGCTGGATTTTTTATATCAACCTGCCCGTCGGTCTGTTTGCGATGTTCATGGCCGAATGGCTGGTGGAAGATCCGCCTTACATCAAACGCGACAAGTCCGCCACGATTGATTTCCTCGGGTTCGGCCTGCTGGCCATCTGGCTGGCCACCCTGCAGGTGGTGCTGGACAAGGGGCAGGAAGCCGACTGGTTCAACGCCGAATGGGTGCGCTGGTTTACGGCCACTTCCATCGCCGCCCTGATTGGTTTTATCTGGTGGGAGTTCACCACTGATCATCCGCTGGTAAATTTGCGCGTGTTCAAATACCGCAACTTCACCCTTGGCCTAACCCTCATGACTACGCTCGGAGCCATCCTTTATGGCACCACCGCGCAGTTGCCGCTGATGATGCAGACGCTCATGGGCTATCCGGCGCTGCAAAGCGGCTATGCGATGAGCCCGCGCGGCATTGCGGCCTTCGTGACGACGTTTTTTGTGGGGCGATTGCTGGGCAAAATCCGGGCGCGCTGGATGTTATGTTTTGGGTTCGTGATGCTGACCATCTCCTCGTTCATGCTGAGCCGGATCAATCTGGACGTGGCCCAAATCAACATCATCTGGCCGAGCATTGTGAACGGCATTGCCATCAGCTTCATTTTCGTGCCGCTCACCACCACCACCATGAGCCAGCTCAGCCAGCAGGAACTGGGCAACGCGAGCGGGTTATACAATCTCATGCGCAATCTGGGCGGCAGCATTGGCATTGCCTTTGTCACCACCATGCTCGCACGCGGCGCGCAGGTGCATCAGGCGCTAATGGTGGAACATCTCACGCCAACCAACCCGGCCTATGTGCAGCGTTTTCAGGCCGCGAGAAAGGCTCTTTCATTGCATACCGATCCGGTGACCGCCACCCATCAGGCTTACGCCGCCGTCTATTCCCTGCTCGATCAGCAGGCGCATCTGTGGGCGTTCATGGACAACTTTTTTATCTTTGGCATCATGTCCATTCTGGCGGCACCGTTAATTTTTCTCTTCAAACGGGTCACGCCGGCCGCCAAACCGCCGCCGGCGGCCGGCCATTGACGGTTACTCCCAGCGCGTCGCTTTCAAGGACGTCAGGCTGGTCACAAACGCCGCATCCAGATCGCTCGTATCCTGGCTGTAAAAACAGGCGCGGGTGGTGCCGGAGGCATCCCAACTGGTAAAGAAATACATTTCGTTGAACTTGCTCCACAAGGCCGAGCCATCGCATCGCGCCTCGCTGCCGCCGGCCGGAACGTTGCCGTTCTTATGCGGCGGCAGATGCAGATAGGCATCCGGATTGCTGGGGTCGGTGCCGCCCCACACGCCATTGACCTTGATAACCGCGTCGGCCGCCAGCGTCCAGAAGGGTTTGGCCTGACCCAGTTTGACGGGACTGTGCGACGGCACACCGCCGGAATATTGCGGGTTATACCAGGTGGTAATGCCGCCAAAATATTGGTAGCCCAGCACCCATTGTGGCGGCTGGCCAACTGGATTGGGCTGATAGATCGGCAACCCGGGACGGTTGGGACAGGACCAGATGGTCGGGGTATTGGTCTGGACGGTCAGACCAACCGCTGCCGCCGCCGTTGCGTCCGGCGGGTTAAGAGCGATCTGGCAGAAGGCCGTGCCCACGGTGCGCGCCTGCATGACCACATCCTGGTTATCTCCGGCGTAGACCGCGGTACCCAAGGCCACCTGCCGCATGTTATTGATGTCCTGGATGCGCTTGGCCTTTTCCTTGGCCGAGGCCAGGGCGGGCAGCAGCATGGCGGCGAGAATGGCGATGATCGCAATGACCACGAGGAGTTCGATCAGGGTGAATCCGTTCGCGGGTTTAGGTTTGCCGGGAATTTCCGTTTTCATGATGTTGGAAGTTGATATTGATGCTTAAAGAAAAAGGGAGCCACCCGCAGGTGGCTCCCTGGTTACCACATTATTACTTTGGCATGCGCAACTGGCGACCGCTCACGGATGGCGCAGGCGGTAGAACACCGTCGGCTTGGCCGGATCAATCACAATGCTGGTGGAGGTCACCGCCGCACTGCCCGTGACGTCATACCAGGCATTGCTGGCACTGATCAGGCCCACCGTCAGGGCATTAGTTTGGGCCTGCAAGATCCAGCCGAGGTGATCGGCCGGCCAGGACAGGCTCAAGGTGCCGCCGCTGACGCTGTAGGTGATATTGGTCGGGTTGCTGGCCACACCGGCAACTACGCTCAACACACCGTTAGTGAAGCTGTAAGCCAGACCGGCGCCGGGCGAACCCACAATGTTCGTAAAACCGCCGGAGGAGGCAGCCGTACTGAACAGGGTGAAATGATCGCCCGTCGCCAAAGTTCCCGCCAGATTGGTCACCGTGAGGGTGCCACCATAAACTACGTTGGTCAGACCGGTGAACAGATCGCTGACACTACCGGTTTTGCTGATTTTCGCGATGGTGTTGCCCGCCAGCGACAGATTCGTCACAGTCAGGGTGCCGATTATATTGGTGCTGCCGGCTTCAATGCTGCCGCCGGATGACACAGTGACCGTGGCCGGGATGATACCGGTGCCGGTGAGCAAGCCGCCAGAAACGGTCACGTTGCCCGAACCGAGGGTACCCGCCACTGCGAGGACGCCGCCACTCACCGTAGTCGAGCCGGTACCGGTGCTGATGCCGCCGAGGATCAGCGTACCAGTACCGGATTGCGTGACATTCACCGCTGTGCCGCCGGAGTTAATGTTCTGGATGCCCGCGGAAAGCAACGTGGTGCCCGCGCCCAGGAAGGTGAGGCTGCGGGCCGTTGCGGGTGTGGAAGCCGCATACGGAAACGGAGCGGTCAGATTCAAGATACCCGCATCCGACTGGATATACAGGGCGCCACCGGTATCCACGGTGATGTTACCGGAGATGGTGTTGCTGCCCGCGAGGTTTTCAATGTTCGCCACTGTCACGTTGCGACCACGGATATACAAGTCGGGGGCAATGGTGACACTGCCCGCGGTGCCATCCAGACCAAGGGTGGAGCTGCCAGCGGTATTGTCGCGCTGCCAGATGTACGGGGAACCCGGAGATACGGGCAGATTAGCCAGCGCCGCGGTGTTGGCGATCACCGTCAAGCCATCGAGTGTATTGACATAGAACTGACCGCTATCCACATATAGGTAGCCGGTGAAATCATTCGTACCCGCAAGTACCAGTTTGCCGGGGCCGGTCTTGGTCAGGGTGCCGGAACCGGTGATGTCATTGTAAATGGTGAGGGTGGTATTGGTGTCGGTCGTAATCGTGCCGGTGGCGTAGTCTTGCAAACCGCGCAGGCCGTCATTAAGGATCACATTGGTGGCGGTTTCCAAGGCACCACCGTTGAAGATGATTTGAGCGGAGTTGAAGGAAGCCGGAGCCAAACCCAAGGAACCCGGGGCCGTGATGCGATAAGCCCCGCCATTCAGCATGGTGGTACCGGTGTAGTTGTTGCTGGCCCCCACGTTCCAGGTGCTGCCATTGACGGTTATACTGCCGGTGCCCAGCTGGATGGGCGCAGGCAGGTTGCCCGTGCCGCCGCCGGCGAGGGTCAGATTGACATTGGTGCCGATCACACCCGCCGCATTCGTTAGTGTGAGCGTTGCGCCGCCATCGATGCTCAATGAAGTGTCACCAACCAGAGTGACCGTGCCAAAAAACGTAGACGGACCGGCATAGCCTTTGCGAATGGCCCCGTTGCCGTCCGGACCGCTGCCGGAGAGCACGAGCGGATTGGCTCCGATGTCCACGTTGGCGACCACATACAGCTGGCCGCCATTAACGATCAGGCTGCCATTGGTCGCGCCGAATGCCGCGCTGTTTTGCAACAGGGCATACGCACTGGTGATGTAGGTGTTGCCCGTGTAGGTGCTGGCGTTCGGTGCCGCCGTGGTCCCGGAGATGCAGCTCAAGGTGCCGTTACCAGAGACAGACGGCATCACCACGGTGTCACTATGCGCAAACACCAGGCTGGCATTGTTGGTCACCGCGCCACTACCCAGGGAAGCACCGGCGGCGTCGTAATTGCCCACCTGCACGGTGCCGGACTTAATCAGCGTACCGCCGGTGTAGGTGTTGGTGGTGTCAAGAATCAGAATGCCCGTGCCGCTCTTGGTCAGCAGCGCCGGACCGGTCAAAGAACCCTGGCCGGAAGCGGAGGAAAAGGTGTAGGGGGCGGTATTGTTGCTGACCGTGATGGCGGTCGTCAGGAGCGCGGCGGTCAGATCCACCGGAGAGGTGCTGTTGCCGGAATCATCAAAGGTGACGCTGTCGCCCTGCGAAAAATCATCCGCCAGCAGGGTGTTTCTATTGGTCCAGTTGGCCGTGGCAAAGTCCCATTCCGAACTGTTGAGGCCGGTCCAGAGCTGGGCCTGCGGTGCACCGGCGATGACCATGACTACGCTGGAATTGGAGACGGCAAAGGTGACGTTATAGCTGGTGCCCAGACTGGGGGCGGTAAGCATGGCGGCTGGATCGCCGGTCAGCGTGCCTGTGTACTTCAGGATGGTATAGATTCCCGCGCCCGGAGCGCCGGACAGGAAGTTAAGATTTACTACGGTGCCGCCGTTCAGGTTCAGATTGCCATTGACGACCACCAGGTCGTTGCTGCCGCCGCCGATTCCCGGGGTGTTGGTGATATCCAGGTTCAACGCATCGCTGCCGCCGTAGCCGCCGAGCGTCAAATTGCCATTGACGGTCAGCGTGCCGGCCACCCTGCTGCCACCGGGCGCAATTGCCGAGTTATAATAATCGGTCAGGGCACCTTTCACGGTACCGCTCCCGCTGAGGGCCTGCGGGGAGCCCATGGTATAACCGCCGCTCAAACCGGTGACATCCAGCGTGCCTGCCGACGTCACATTGATATTGGTACTGGAAGCGATGGAACCGGCGGAAACCAGTGCGAGCACACCGTTGCTGATGGTGGTCGTGCCGCCGATCGAGCAATAATTGCTCAAGGCCAGCGTGCCCGCCCCCAGCTTGGTCAAACCACCCGGGATGGTCAGACCATTGGCAAAGCCGACATAATTGGTCCCCACATCCAAAATTGCGTTCGCCGTGATGGTGGGCGATAGTGCGGAAAGGTCCGCCGTACTGCCGGGCAGCCATTGGAGACTGCCGGCGGTATAAGTGAGCGGCGCGGTGCCCAAGCCATAGGTGGAAAACTTCAGGGTGCCAGCACTGAGCGTAATACCACCGGCAATGGTATTGCTGCCCGCCAGGCTCAACGCGCCGGCACCGGACTTGGTGAGCTTATAGCCGACGCCAAGATCGGAAACCGGCCCGGCCAGCACCGTGGTGGTGGTGGCGGTGGGCGTATAAACCGTGGCATTGCCCAGCAACATAACCCCGCTGTTCGCACCGAAGGAAACGCCGCCGCTATCCTGGAGCACCGCCCCGCTTAACAGCGTCAGCTGGTTGGTAAAGAGGGTGGCAGGATTGGCAAACCCGCCGCTGGGCGAGGTCAGGATGACCGTGCCGGCGGTGATATTCAGACCACCCAAAAAGGCCGTGTTCGTACCGGCATAGGTGATCGTCTGGTTATTGGCGAACGTGTTGGTGATGATGCCGGTGCCCGCCAGCGGGGAGTTGATGGTCCAATAGGTCTGATCCGCCGCGATGGTCGAGTTACCGGTAATCGCAAACACATTGCCAGCAAGAATGGTATTGGCTCCCGTTGAGCCGCCACTGCGCATGAGCGCGCCGGCATTGGTAAAGTTATTGATGGTCATCGTCCAGCTAACCCCCGACGCAACCGAACTTTTGACGATCAACGCGTAGGCCGACGTGGCGGCCACCAGCGGACTCAAGGTCAAGGAGGCACCGGCAAAGGTATAGTTATTGGCATCGCCAGGCGTACGCATGCCATAGGCAGCCGTGAAATAATTGTTGGCGGAGGTGGGGGCCAGTGCATTGCTCCAATGACCGGCGGCATTGAACGAGGTGGTGCCAACGGCATCGTTGGCATTCATTGAAATATTGGCGCCCTGCATGGCCAAAGGCAGCGCCAAGGCGGCAAAGGTGAACAGGTGTCTATTTTTGGGTAGCAGCTTCATAATGACGGTTGAGTCTCCAGCGATAATGGTTTTTATTCCGGGTGATTGGGTCATGGGCACGTCAGCCACCATGGTTTGGCGACTGACTCCTTGGGCAAAAAGCCTACCATAAGTTTTCCGGCAATCTATTACCCACACGAGTGTTACCCAGATGAGTGATGGGCAGGTTTATCAGGAAACCCGCCATGGTTGCAGAATTTCCCGGTGCAGCGATGGCAATGAATGCCCCGAGACAGGGAGGGAAAAACCGTGGAAAAATGGCCAGCTCGGAAGGAAGAAATCAGGGGTGTCTGACCGGAACCGTCATGGTCAACGGGAACCCGCCGGAGCCAGCCCCAGCCGACGGCGCAAGGCTTGCTTTACGTGCTTGACGAGTTCGGGATAAGGACGCCACCGCTCCGGATTGTAGCGGGCAAAATCCGCCGCCGTGATCGGCTCGCGCCGGTATGGGGAAAACCCCTCGGAGTTGATGAAAAAACCATCGTGCTCGAACGGATTGAAGGCCGGTCCGGGCATGGAACGCTGCTGGAAATGCAGGTAGGCGTATTCTTCATCCACCACGGCGCGATCGCTGTTGTAATGCGCGCGATAGATGCCGCCCTTGTACCAGTAAAACACCTGCTCGGGATAATTCACCGGTGCCACGGTTTCAAAACGCGTGATCTTCCACTTGGTCGGCGGCCGGATGTCGGCGATGAATTCGTCGTGATATTGCCGGAAATCGTTGTACCGGAAAATCAGGTAAATGCCACCCCACTCGTCAAACTGCACCTGCTTATTCGTCCGCAGAACCTCCCACAAATCCGGTATGCCCGGACAGGACAACAGAAACGCCCGGTTCACCTTCTCCGTGTTGCGATATAACGTCAGATGGCCGCGACAGAGAATTTTGTCGTGGTTCGTCAGGATATCCTCGGTCAGAAACTTCCGCAGATTTCCGAAGATCACGTCGATGTCGCAATGCCCCCAAAAATCGAAGCCCGCGAGCAGGTCATCAAACACCAGCCCGAAGGTGATTTTAAGCTGGATGGAACTGCCGTTCATCTGCAAACCGCTGAAGTCGCGGCCCAATTTTTGGGTGAAACGGGTGGCCAGTTCCGGGAGAGTGGTCTGGTAAAACCGCACGTTCGGCGGCGCATTTTTGGGAGCCGGACTGTCCGTGATGATCAACCAGTTGATGTCCGGATTGCCGCCGCACGAACGCAGGACGCAGTCGAAGTAGGCGGGGTATTTCCCCATCCAGATTCGCACCAGACAGATGGAACTGCGCGCTTGTTGTGTGTCGGCCATGATCAAACCTTGCGGCACAGGTTAAAGGCGGCATCCCGCTCAAGTCGAGCGCAGAGTCCGGCGGGCAGTCCCCTTTGCCCGCGTGCCCAAAACACCGGCCGCCGGGTGGCCTTACAGCGTGAAACCGGCCGCCTTGGCGTCGTTGGCAAACATCTTCACGGTGTCCAGCGAGAGTTCGCCGAGATCCATGCCGGACATCTTGATGGCTTTGCCCAGGATGTCGTGCGGCACGGTCACAATGTGCGAGCCGCAGTCGTTGGCCTGGAAAATATTCAGCACTTCGCGCACGCTGGCCCAGAGCAGTTCCGCCTGCGGGAGACTGGCCAGAATCTTTTTGCTTTCCAGCATGATGCCCACGGGGTCAACGCCCGTATCCGCGATGCGGCCGGCAAACACAGATACCACTGCCGGCACGGCCGGGTTCAGCGCCGCCGCCACGCCTTTGACCTGGTCGAGCGTCAGGAGAGCCGTGACATTCAGTTTCACGCCTTCGCTGGCCAGCTCTTTGATGAGCGGCAGGGAGGATTCGTTGCGCGTGTTGGTGATCGGAATTTTGACGTACACGTTCTTCGCCCAGCCGTTGATCTTCAGGCCCTGGCGCTTCATTTCGGAAAACTCGTCGGAGAACACTTCCAGCGACAGCGGCTTTTCGGTAATGGTCTGGAGCACGTCGCGGGCGAAGGCCTCGAAATCGGTCAGCCCGGCCTTGCGCATCAGCGTGGGATTGGTGGTTAACCCCTGGATGAGCGGATTGGCGTTGAGCTGGAGCATGCCGGCCTTGTCGGCGCCGTCCGCGTAAATTTTGATTTGCAGGTCTTTTAGAGTGCGCTTCATGATGATTATTATTTAGATTCTCTCAGGATGATGTCTGCGGCCTCCCCCAAATGGCGAGCCGAAAAGTCAGGTTTTTGCTTTAATTCCTCCGCATAGCCGTAATCGATGAAGATGGTCCGGCAGCCGGCGGCATAACCGCAATCCACATCCCGCCAGCGATCACCCACCATCCAGCTGCGTGAAAGGTCTATATTTAATTCCTTGGCGGCGTGCAGCAACATGCCGGGTTTGGGCTTGCGACAGTCACAATCAGATCCGCCCCGCCCCGGGTGAAAACAAGTTTCCACGCGGTCAATCGGCAATTGCGTGAGCATGTGGGCGTGGATGGAATCAACCACGTCCTGTTTGAGCGTACCCCGACCGACATCCGGCTGGTTGGTGGCCACCACCAGCAAAAACCCGGCGGCTTTTAGCCGGGCGCAGGCATCGGCCACTTCCGGCAGAATATCAAATTCGGCAAGACTGGTCGGCGGATACGGGCGGTTTTCGTGCTCCAAGGCACGATTAATAACGCCATCGCGATCCAGAAAAACCGCAGGTTTGCCGGTTGTCTTCAAAGCGCCACCTTCGTCACTTACTTGGTGGATTCCCACTTGGTCTGGGTTACCTTGAGCTTGGGATGGGAGACAAACAGATGCCAGATGACCGCTTGAAAAGCTTCGCTGTGCGGGGTCACATGCGCCGGATTCACCGTCGGCACAATCACCGCCGCCGTCGCTTCCTTGGCCGTATAACCGCCATCGCGACCGACAATACCGACCACCGAGGCACCCGCGCGCTTGGCCAGCTGGATGGCATTCACCAGGTTGGGGCTGACGTTCTTTTCCAGATTGCCGCCGCCCACCGAGAAAATCAGCAGACCGTCCTTGGCGTTGATCCGGCTGCCCTTGAGCCATTCCGAGAAAATGCTCGGCCAGCCGTCGTCGTTCGTGCGGGCGGTGAGCTCGGACACGTTGTCCGTGGGGGCATAGGCTTCGAAACCGCAAATCTTGCGGAAGTCGTTAACGGCATGGCCCGCATTGCCGGCGCTGCCGCCGACGCCCAGGATGAACAGCCGGCCGCCACGTTCGCGGATGGCCGCGAGCTCCTCGGCGGCCTTCTCAATGGCGGCTTCGTCCAGTTGGGCGGTCACTTGCTGCACTTCGGCCAGAAAATCTTTGGTAAAGCTCATAGTTGATTTGTTCTATTAGGAAACACGAACCCCAATGGAAAATGAAGCCTTAATTTCAAACTAATTGACTTATTTCGGAACGGCCAGCAGCGCCTCGAGTTCAGCCAGACCCGTCGGCGAGCCCATTTCATAAAACCGCTCCAGCACTTCGTAGCCGGCCAGATTCTTTTCCTGCACCAGCCGACCCATGACTGCCGCCAGGTCAAACACCTCGTCCGCCGCATAGGCGTCAAAGACCGAGGCTTTGAACACACTTAGCCCATAGTCGATATGATGCATCTCCGGGAGTTTCAACTTCTTGTCGTACACGGCAATCTGGCCATCCCGGAAGACCACATTGCTGGCGTCATACATCCCCCGATTATGGTAAACGGTCATCAAGCCGGGCTTGCCGCTGCGATGAAACGTCTCCGCCACCGGGGCGTAGGGAATGGGCAGGTAAGAATCGCCGTAGAGAATGAAAAACTCGGGCCCCAAATGAGGCAAAGCCCGTTTGATCGCCCCGCCGGTGCCCAGCAGTTTGGGACCGTCAAAGGAGTATTTCAACTGGATGCCATAGGCTTCCGCACCAAACTCCTGTTCAATCATCTCCCCCAGATAGCCGATGCACAGCACCACGCGGCGGATGCCCCGGGCATGGAGCATTTCCAATTGGTGTGCCAAAAAAGGACGTCCCGCCACCGGCACCAATGACTTGGGGATCTTTTCCGTGATGGGCCGCAGCCGGGTGGCCAAGCCACCCGCCAGGATCGCCACTGGCAAATCGAGGGGTGTTTGGCTCACGAGATGACCAGTTTGGTGCCTTCGAAATCAAAGCCGAACCGGACTTCCTTCAGTCCGGCCGTCCGCATGGCGTGCCGGAGCTTCGCCTTGTCGTCGGCATAAAACATCAGGAAACCGCCACCGCCAGCGCCAATCAGCTTGCCGCCCAAGGCGCCACTCGTCATGGCCAGTTCGTACCATTCGTTGATCTTGGGGTTGCTCATCCCGCCGCTGCGCTGCTTCTTGTGCTGCCAGTGGACATCCATCAACCGCGCGAACTCGCGCAGGTTGCCCGTTTCCAAGGCCACCTTGCTCTGCAGACCCAGATCCTTTACAAAGTGCAGATTATCAATCATCGACTGGTCCGCCGACTTCGACTTCTGATCCTGTTCCTTCAGTATAGCCGAGGCGGAACGGGAATAGCCGGTGAAGAAGAGCAGCAGGTTGTCTTCCAACGCGTCCCGGGTGTCGTCCGAAATCTTGAGGGGCCACGCTTCCACCCGGCCATCCGGCAGGAAGTTGAAGCAGGTGATGCCACCATAGGCGGCAATGTACTGATCCTGCTTGCCGATGGGCTCTTTCAGGCGGTTGAGCTCGATATCGCATGCCTGCGCAGCCAGTTCGGCCGGATGCACCAAGTTGCGCTTGTGGGCATGGAGGGCTTTCAACAAGGCGGTGGTAAAGCTGCCGGAGGAGCCCAGGCCGGTGCCGGCGGGAATGTCCGCCATGGAGGTCAACTCGAGGGCATGACCATCGTGGCCGATCAGGTCAAAGGCTTCACGGATGATGGGATGCTTTAGTTGCGAGGCGGTTGGCACGCGCTCCAGTTCCGAGTATTTGATGATCAGGTCGGAGACAAAGGTCTCGTGCAACGTGATATACACATACTTGTTGATGGCGGCAGCGATGAGGAAACCGCCAAACTTCTCGTAGTAGGACGGCAAATCCGTGCCGCCGCCACCGAGACTGATGCGCAAGGGAGATCGGGCTATGATCATGAGGGGTTAATGAAAAAGGAAAATCAGCGGACGGGAAAGCGAAATGTTGGAGAAAATCGGTTTATGGCTGCTTTGTGTTACCGGCGACCGTCTCCACCAACCGGCCATACGCAGACACCACCTGCTCCCAATCATAGGTCTGCTGGCAAGCGGTCCAGCCTTCGGTGCTGAGTTTTTGCCGCTGTTCGGGCGAACCGGCCAGTTCGCGTAATTTGGCGATAAAGTCCGCTTCATCGCGCGCCACCCGGCCGCCAGGCAAATCCGCCACGCAGCCGACATCAGTAGAAAGCCACGGCGTATGGCTGGCCATGGCTTCCAACAACACAATGGGCTGGGTCTCTGCCTTGGCGGTGAGGACGAACAAATCGGCGGCGCGGTAGGCGGCGCAGGTTTGGGTGCGATTCAGTTTTTCGAGCAACACAACTTTTCCCGCCGGATACTGCTTTTGCAATTCGGCGTCCAACTGGCGCACCTGCTCCGCATACTCATTGATTTCACTGCCGATCAATACCAGCGTGGCGTCCTTAAGTTGTGCCTGGCGAAAGGCCCGCACGGTCATGAGCTGGTTTTTGCGGTCGCAATAATTCGCGACAAACAGGAGCATCAGTCCTTGGCCAACGCCGTGTTGACGTCGGAAATCCGGCAGCGAGGGATCATTGAATTCCCGGGCAAACGCCCCGTTGGCAATCACAGAAACCGCCTTGTAGCGGGTCGCCCGCGCCAGCCAGTGGTCAAAAAATCGGTTAAAATCGCGCCGCTGGCTCAGCACCACCAGGTGATCGAACTTACGCATCAGCCAGGGTGTGCGCGCCACCAGCGGCCATCCCCCCATCCAGTAGGTGATGCCCCAGGGGAATTTGGGGAAAACGTTCCACAAATGGGGGGTGTAACCGTGACTTACCAGGATTTTTTTGGGCTTCAACTGCCGCAGCAATGGCTCTGCCAAATACGTGGGCCAGGCATCCCAGTTTTCAAAAATGATCAGGTCGTAATCACCGTCGGTCAAAAAACGGCGATAGCGGGCAATCTCCGCCGGCGTGGCCTGCAAAGCGATGCGCCGGTTGGCGCTGCCACTGATTTGAAATGATTCGACGAAGGGATTGGCTGCCGGCAGGGATGGCTGGCGCCCCGGATGCATGCCGGTGGCCACGGTCACGGCATGGCCCAGCCGCACCAGCCCGCGCGTGAGCACAGACACGGCTTCGGAACAGCCGTCGGCATACGGCGGATAGGTAAAGGTGGTGACTAGGATTTTCACACGATCAAACCGGCACTTCCGGAATGATACCATGCCCGCCGGGTTTGTAAAACGAAGCCGTTGCCCCCATTTCAGAAATCAGGATTCCGCGCGAACGATTTTTTTCAGGAAAGGCAACCGGCCGGCAATTTCCAGCCGCAGGTTGCGGGATAGCCCAAACTGAAATAGGGCAAATGTCGCCCACAGCCCGAGCACGGGCAAAATGACCACCAGTTGCAACGTCACCGGCAGATGGCCCATGGCCCACCAGGCACCCGCCGCCACGGGTACCAGCCCGGCCGCCAGCCAAAGCGGCTGCCGGTGCCACACGGCGAGCTGCCCCCAGGTCATGCCGAAATATTTTTGGGTGCGGTAAAGGCCGTATGGCAGGCTGAAACACAGGCAGCAACCAATTGACGCCAGCAGCATCAGGGTAATGCCGTGGTATGCGGACAGCATTTCCGCACTGCCCGCCTCGGCTCCGGCCGGCACGGTCACCACCCGGCCCAAGGCATGCAGCAGGACCATGAGCCCGATAAATACGCTGCCCTCGATCAAAAAGATGAAACGCATGAAGCGGAAGATCTTGGACTGGCCCACAAAACCGGTGTGCGCATGGACCGACACGCACAGCACCAGCCAGACCGCCAGCAACAGATCATTCACCGGCGCCCAGCTGATTTTGCCATGCGTCCAATAGTGCAGAAACGTGCTGTTGCCAATGGCGAACATCACCGCCGCCGCCACGGCCAGACTCATGGAAACCTCCACAATCTGCCGGAACCGGTGCTGCAATTTCGCGCGCTCGCCCCGCACCATCATCTCCGCCAGCGCCGAACTGGAGAAATCAAATACCCGGTAAATGACCACCGTCAGCATCCCATATGCCCGCGTACTCACATTCCAGACCGTGGCCGCATCCAGACCCACCAGCCGGGTCAGCAGAATCGTCTGGCTGGCGCTGACCAGCTGGGCTCCGATGTTGTATAGAAATACGTTCTGGGCAAAATGAAACAGTTCGCGGAATTTGATCCAACTTGGCCGTCCCCATTCGTGCGCCGACGGCATAAAACCGAACCGACGACACGCCCAGGCACTGACCGCCAAACTCGTCGTCAGCCCGGCCAGTTGGCCTACCAGCAGGCTGTAGACCCCCAGCCCCGAGGAGAACGCCACCCACATCGAACCGAAGTTGGCGATCAGCGCCGCCGTCCCGGCGTGATTGGAAATGTCAAATCGCTGATGTGCCGAGAGCATCAGATTGAAAATCTTGGAGGCCAGACCGGCGGCCGTCAGCACACTTTGACCCGCCAGCAGCCAGAAGAAATGACCCTGCAAGTTCACCGGCACATTCATCAGCGGCCCCGCCACCAGGGCGATGGCCAGACCAACCAGACACACCAGTCCGCCCTGCACCATTCCCACCAGTACAGTGGTCTGCACCACCCCGCCATATTCACCACCGGTGCGCCGGTCCTTGTAATCGATGAGAATGCGGGAAGCCGATGCCGCCAGCCCCAGATCCACCAGATTCAGGTAAACCATGATCTGTGAGGTGAGCGCCCAAAGCCCGAACTCCGTCCGGGTGGGCAGGTAATGCAAGGCCAGCGGCACCGAGGCCAGCGTGTAAAGGATATTGGTTCCCAGCATCAAGTAGCCTGAGATGAGCGAATGGGCAAATCGTTTGAGCCGGGACATGTACCTTATTGATTGACCTGCAATTGCCGCAAATGTTCATTTAATCCCGGGGAAAACACCACTCCAAAAATATCCCAAAGAAATCGTTGCGGGTTGAACGCCCACTCAAGGCAACTTATCCGGAGCTATAAGTCACCCATCAACGCTGGGCCGCCGACTAGTAAGACAAAAGCCTGGCAAGGATTAAAGCATCATTAAGACATTGACTAAGCAGCCGTTTTTTGCCCTAATTTGCTTATGAGTATCACAAACCTGACTCCTTCCCAGCTGCGTCGCGCGGCGGAACTTAAAGAAAAAATTGATTCTTTGGAACTGGAACTGGCCGGTCTGCTCGGTTCTTCGGCGGCTGTAACCAGCCCCGTTGCCACCAAGGGCAAGAAATCCAAATTCGGTCCCGAAGCCATTGCCCGCATCCGCGCCGGACAGAAAGCCCGCTGGGCGAAATTCAACGCGGCCAAAGGCGAGGCCGCTCCCGCCAAGCCGGCCAAGAAGATCAAGAAGGCCCGTAAAATGAGCCCCGAAGGCCTCGCCCGCATCCGCGCCGCGCAAAAAGCCCGCTGGGCGAAGGTAAAATCCGCCAAAGCCGCCAAGGCGAACTAAACTGCTAAACCCGACTTACTAAGATATGACAGCCGCAGCCCTGCTGCGGCTGTTTTGTTTTAACTTCCTGACACAGCAATTCGCCGGCGCCGGCCGGCCATTCCGGCCGCCAATCGTGGACCTATGAATATCAATAACTCATCCGGTCCATTTTCACCTTGCCCCGGAAGATCCAATAAATGCTGACCGTATAAGCCACCACCACCGGAATGCCAATGCAGGCGATAATCAGCATGATCCCCAATGTCTTAGGCGAAGATGCCGCATTGTAAATGGTCAGGCTGTTTTCCGGGGCCGGCAGGCTGTAAATCATGTTGGGATACAGGTTCAGTGCAAACAGCGCCATGAGCGTGATGATGGCCGCACACGAAGAAAAAAACGCCCGGCCATCCCGGCCATGGTGAAACTCACGGGGGATGTTTGCAATTGCCAGCATGTTGGCCAGCGCCACGGTGAACAGCCACGGATTCTCCCGCACCCGGGCCGCCATGTGCGGCACATACAACAGCGTGGACATGGAGAGCGTCACCGCGCAGATTACAAAGAAGATGATGCAACGCATCGCCCAGACCCGCAATTTGTCATGCAACTTATCCTCCGTTTTCATCACCCCATAAATCGCGCCATGCATCATGAAAAGGGCCAGCGTAGTTATTCCGACCAGCAAGGGATAAGGGGTTAGCAATCCCAGAAACGTACCGGCAAACTCCCCCTGCGCATCAATCGGCACGCCCCAGGCAATGTTACCCAGCGCCGTGCCAATCAGCAGCGAGGATAAAATGCTCCCGCCCGCAAAACTTATATCCCACATCCGCCGCCACCAAAGTTCGGGCCGCTTGCTGCGAAACTCAATCGCCACCGCCCGGAAGATCAGGGATGCCAGTAATAACATCAGCGCCAGATAGAAGCCGGAAAAGGCCGTGGCATAAACATTCGGAAACGCCGCGAACAGCGCGCCGCCACCCGTGACCAGCCAGACTTCATTGCCATCCCACACCGGGCCAATGCTATTCAACATCACCCGCCGCTCCTGATCCGTGCGGGTGAACAGGTGCAGCGCGCCAATGCCCAGGTCAAAGCCGTCCAGCATCGCGTAGCCGGTGAACAGGACGCCCACGAGCACAAACCAGATGGAATTTAGATCGAGGTGCATGATGTTAATGGGATTGGTGTTCGGGTAAGGCCAGCTTGCCGGCCGGAGTCAGGTCTGCGTCATCCGGGCCGTGCTGGATCTTGTCGTTGAGCAGAAATACAAACACACTGAACAGCAGGAAATAAATCACGGTGAACAGGATCAGCGAGGTCAGCACCACGTTGGCTTTCACCACGGCGGATAATCCCTCCGGCGTTCGCATCACGCCATACACCAGCCACGGTTGCCGCCCCACTTCCGCCGCGAACCAGCCCAACTGGTTGGCGAGTTGCGGCCCCAGTACGGAAAACACCAGCAACCAGAGTAGCCAGCGCCGCTGTGTCAAAGTGCCCCGATAGAGACACCAAACGCCAAGCAGCGCCACCCCGATCAACGTGAATCCAATGCCCACCATGCCGTGGAAAAACAAAAACGACGCCGTCACCGGCGGCCGGTCCGCCGGCTTGAACGCGTCCAGCCCGGTCACTGGCGCATGAAAATCGTTGTGCGCCAGAAAGCTCAGCAGATACGGCGCCGTCAGGCCGACCGTTCGTTCATTCTTTTCATCCACCCACCCGGCGATCACCAGCGGCGCATTGGAAGTGGTCTGGTACAATCCTTCAAACGCCGCCAGCTTGGCCGGCTGGTTCTTCGCCACGCCCTGCGCGCTCGTATGCCCCGTCACTCCCTGCAAGAGCGATGCCCCCAGCGCCACCACGAGCCCCACCTTCAGTGAAGCCCGGGCAAATTCCACATGCCGCTGCTTGAGCAGGTACCACGCGCTCACGCTGACCACCAGAAACGCCCCCGCACACCACGCTCCGCAAACTGTATGGAACAAACGTTCCATCGACGATGGATTGAAAACCACCTGCCAGAAGTCCGTGACCTCCGCCCGGGCCTTGAGCCCTTCGCCCACAATGTGATACCCCGCCGGCGTCTGCATCCAGGAATTGGCCACCACAATCCAGACCGCGCTGAAATGTGCCCCCAGCGCCACCATGCAGGTGGAAAAGAAATGGAGTTTCCGCCCGACCTTTTCCCAGCCAAAGAGCAGCACCGCCAGAAAGCCTGACTCCAGAAAAAACGCAAAGATCCCCTCCGCCGCCAGCGCGCTGCCAAACACGTCCCCCACGAACCGCGAATAGCTGGCCCAGTTCGTCCCGAATTCAAATTCCATCACAATCCCCGTGGCCACCCCGATGGCAAACGTCAGCGCAAACACGCGCGTCCAGAACCGCGCCAGCTGATGGTACAGGTCATTGCCCGTCTTCAGCCACAGCCCCTCCATGATCACCAGCATCAGCCCCAGCCCGATGCTGAGCGGCGGATACAGGTAATGAAAAGCGATGGTGGCGCCAAATTGAATCCGGGAAAGGGTCAGAACATCCATAACACCAGCCATCTTCCACTAAATTTGGCCGTTGCCTACCATTTTTTGTCATATAATCCAAACTATCTGTTCTGCTAAATCTTATTAGAAGGCATGTTGCTGCAAAGCAACCCGTTTTTTGGGCAAAACTCCCCCTTCCCGGGCCCAGGCATAGTCCTTTGCCATGCTGCTGGCAAAAGACCGTCCGTCCGACCCCGGCCCGCTCCGGGGTGCCGGGAAAGGCAATTTTGCCGCCCCAAGCCGTCCATTCGGATGAAAACGGCGATTTTTGTGATTTTTTCGCTTTCGCTGCTTGCCAAGGTTTGCGGTTGTCGGCATTTTTTCCAAAACTTTAATTAATGACCTTGCGAAAGGAGCCATGAGCAAAGAAGCAAAACTTGAATTGGACGGAAAATCTTACACGTTGCCCACCTTGGTCGGCAGCGAGGGTGAGAAAGCGGTGGATATTTCAAGCCTCCGGGCGACCACCAACTACATCACCATTGATGACGGCTACGGGAACACCGGTTCCTGCACCAGCAAGATCACCTTTATCGATGGCGATGAGGGTATTCTGCGCTACCGCGGCATCCCCATTGAGGAACTGGCTGAAAAGTCCAATTTCATCGAGACCGCCTATCTGATCATTTACGGCGATCTTCCCAACCACGCGCAGATCAAGCGGTTCTCGGATTTGCTCACCGACAACCAGTTCCTGCACGAGGACATGAAGTTCCATTTCCAAGGCTTCCCCTCCGGCGCCCATCCCATGGCCATTCTGAGCGCCATGATCAATGCCGCCAGCTGCTATGACGAGGACCTGATGCGCTGGCAATGGGGCAAGACCAAGCAGTTTGATGTCTATGTTGCCCGGCTGATTTCCCAGGTGCGCACGATTGCCGCCTACTCCTACCGCAAGTCCAAGGGTCTCCCGCTGATCTATCCCAAACAGACGTATAAATATACCGCCAATTTCCTGCACATGATGTTCTCCAATCCTTACGAGGATTTTGAGATCAAGCCGGAAGTGGTCAAGGCGCTGGATCTGATTTTCCTCCTGCACGCGGATCACGAGCAGAACTGCTCCACTTCCACCGTGCGCATGGTGGCCTCCTCACAGGCCAACCTATTTGCCAGTTGCTCCGCCGGCGTCTGCGCCCTTTGGGGCCCGCTCCATGGCGGCGCGAACCAGTCCGTCATCGAAATGCTTCAGCAGATCCACAAGGAAGGTGACGACGGTTCCAAGTTCATTACCGCCGCCAAAGACAAGAACAGCGGCCGCAAACTGATGGGCTTCGGCCACCGCGTTTACAAAAACTACGATCCCCGCGCCAAGATCATCAAGAAGGCCTGCGATGAAGTGCTATCCAAACTGCACATCACCGACCCGCTCCTCGACATCGCCAAGCGCCTGGAAGAGGCCGCGTTGCAAGATCCTTATTTCGTCGAACGCAAGCTGTATCCGAACGTGGATTTCTACAGCGGCATCATCATGCGCGCCATCGGGATTCCCGTGGAAATGTTCACCGTCATGTTCGCCATCGGCCGCATGCCCGGCTGGATCGCCAACTACAAGGAAATCATGGACGAGCCCAAGAGCCGCATCTACCGTCCGCGCCAGGTGTACACCGGCAAGACCATCAATCCGTACGTCCCGATCCACGACCGGAAGTAAATTCCGTCTCTCCCCAGTTTCTTAAACGCGGCCCATCCGGGCCGCGTTTTTTATTTTCACTGGATGTTGGGAATTCGGCGTTGGATGTTCCGGTCAGACCTCGCCCGCAAACCCCTGCTGCCGCAGCGCCTCAAATAAAACCAGCGCCGCGCAGTTGGACAGATTCAGCGAACGCGACTCCGGATTGAACATTGGAATCCGCAGCCAGGTTTCCCGGTTTTGTTCCAGCAATGCCTTGGGCAACCCCGCCGTCTCGCGACCAAAAACCAGGTAATCATCCGGCAAAAAGACCACTTCATCGTATCGTTTCGGCCCGTCGGATTCCACGAACCACAGCCGCCCCACCGGGGGCAGGCCGGCCACAAAGGCATTCCAGTTGCTCCAGCGTCGCCACGTAACTTGTTGCCAGTAATCCATGCCCGCCCGTTTCAGCGCCGCGTCATCGAGCTTGAAGCCAAACGGTTCGATCAGATGCAGCGTCGTGCGCGTGGCCGCGCACAGCCGCGCCACATTGCCCGTGTTCGGCGGGATCTCAGGTTCTACCAGGACGAGGTTCACGAGTTCATTAAGCCATGGCCCGGTCCGGGAATAAATCCGAATCTGCCGGGAACCACACATAAAAAAAGCGGCACCCTTTCGGGTGCCGCTTGCTTTTGCCTCAAGCAAAAATTACTTCACCAGCGTCTTGCAGAAACGCTCGATGCGTTCCATGCCCTTTTGAATGTTTGCCATGCCCGTCGCGTAGCTGAGGCGGATATAATCATCCGCGCCAAATGCGATACCGGGCACTGCCGCTACCTTTTCCGTTTCCAGCAAACGCGCACAGAAATCAGCGGACTTCAGCCCCGTCTGGGAAATGTTCGGGAACAGGTAGAACGCACCCTTCGCATTCACACAGGTCAGGCCGGGCATGCTGCTCAGCGCACTGTGGGCATACTTGCGGCGCTTGTCGAATTCCGCCAGCCAGCCCGGCAGATGCGCCAGCGAGGCGTGATCCTTGGTGCCCAGCAGCGCGGCCACCGCACCCTTTTGCGCAAAGGAGGTCGGATTGCTCGTGCTATGGCTCTGCACGGCGTCGATGGCCTTGGCAATCGGTTCCGGCGCGGCCAGAAAACCAATGCGCCAGCCCGTCATGCTCCAGGCCTTCGCCAGCCCGTGCACAATGATGGTATGGTCGTAATGCGCCTGCGAGAAACTCGCCACGCTTTTCACCTTCGCACCATCATACAGCAGGTGTTCGTAAATCTCGTCGCTCATGATGAGCACGCCCTTTTCCACGCAGATGTCGCCCAGCGCCTTCACTTCTTCGGGCGAGTACACCGAGCCCGTCGGGTTGCTCGGCGAGTTGAGGATGAACAGGCGGGTTTTCTCCGTGATCGCCGCACGCAACTGCGCGGGCGTGACCTTGAACTCCGTCTTGTCGGTGGTCTCCAGAATCACCGGCTTGGCTCCGGCCAGCTTGGCCATTTCCGGATAGCTCAGCCAGTATGGCGCCGGAATGATCACTTCGTCACCGGCTTCGCAGGTGGCGTAAATCACGTTGAAGCAGGAGTGCTTGCCGCCGCACGAGGCAATGATCTGCGACGGCTTGTAGGTCAGGCCGTTTTCATTTTTGAACTTCTGCACGATCGCTTCGCGCAGTTCGGGAATGCCGCTGCTGGGGGTGTATTTGGTGAACCCGGCCGCCAGGGCCGCCGCAGCGGCGTCCTTGATGTGCTGGGGGGTGTCAAAATCCGGTTCGCCCGCGCCGAAACCGACGACGTCTTCACCGGCCGCCTTCAGTGCCTTGGCCTTCGAATCGATGGCCAGCGTGAGGGACGGCGCGAGTGACGCGGCGCGTGATGATATTTTATAGTTCATAATTGAGCGGGAAAAAGGATAGATTTATCACCGTTCAAATCAAGATTAGATTCGCAGCGTAAATTGTCCTCGGCATTAGCAGCTGGAGCCTTAATCGGGCCCCAAAATATCGCCAAGTCGCTTATTAAAGATACTTTAAACACGCTTCCACCTCACCGCGCCTCCTGGGAAATCTGGGACATGCCCCAACCATCGCGAGGCGAAGTCAAAACATGGCAACTATCCGCCCTCGCCAACCGGGGAGAAGTAGGCGCAACCGCTTTTGATTTTAAGTTTTAAATTCAACCCAGCTCCTGCAAAATCAAAGGCATACACCTATGTCAAAATTGCTATCCCTGAGCCTCGGTCTGACCCTGTCGCTGCTGTGGCTGCCGGTCGCAACTGCGGCCACCACCAATCCACCGGTCGTGGTCCAAAAGGTCTTCCTGCCCCAGCGATTGCAAATTGGCGATACCGGCATCAGTCCCGTCCAGCCGATCGATGACGCCGCTTGGATTTGGCATCCGGATTACGGGAATCCGGCCGGGCCGAACCACGTTGAATATTTCTCCTCCGGCTGGCGCGAACCGGTGATCCTGCGTTTCCACAAGGAATTTACGGCCACCAGCCAACCGCTGCGCCTCCACGTGAGTGGCGATGAACGTTTCGAATTATTCTGCGATGGTCAGCGCATCGCGCGCGGGCCGGATCGTTCCGATGTGGAACACTGGTCCTACGCCACCTATGATTTGCAACTGGCCGCCGGCCCGCACCAATTGGAAGCGGTGGTCTGGAGTATCGGCCCCTACGCGCCCGTGGCCCAGCTCACCTGGCGCGGCGGTTTCATTCTCAAAGCGGAAGGCGCCTACGACGACGCCCTCACAACCGGCAAAGCGGCTTGGTCGGTGGCCAAACTGGGCGGCATCGAGTTTGAAGCACCCCGCACGTTTGTGGGTGCGCAACTGGTCGCCCACGGTTGCGGACCGCAATGGCAGGAAGGCCCCTACGTGCCGGCCACGGTTGTCCGCCGCGCCATCCATCCGCAGATGGTGGGTGAGAGCGCTGCCGGCTGGAAATTGTTCCCCACCCGCCTGCCTGATCAAATCGACCGCGAAATCAACGCCGGCCAGGCGGTGGCCTTGGGCAGCGGGTCACTGAGGGCCAAAGACACGGTTCAACCCGGGCAGGCACAAAGCCCCGAACTCCCCCGCTGGCAGGCGGTGATTGCCGGTCAGGATCAGATCGTCGTGCCGGCGCACACGGAAGAATTTCTGCTGTGGGACCTGGGCAACTATTACACCGCCTACCCGCTGTGCGAAGTCAGCGGCGGTGCCGGGTCCAAACTGGCCTGGAGTTGGGCCGAATCGCTTTACCTGCCGGGTTCCGATGCCAAAGGCCAGCGTGATGAGTTCATCGGCAAAAACTTTCGCGGCATGACCGACACCTTTCTGCCCGCCGGCGGCCAGCACCAAAAGTTCTCCACCCTCTGGTGGCGCGCCGGCCGTTGGTGCCTGCTGTCCATCAAGACCACCGACGAGCCGTTGACCATCCACCGGCTGGCCCTCAACGAAAGCCGCTATCCCTACGAAAATGAAGCCCGCTTCGACGACGGCGACCCGGAACTCGTCAGCGTCATCGGCCTGACTGTCCGCGGCATCCAGATGTGCTCGCACGAAACGTACATGGATTGCCCCTTTTACGAACAGCTCATGTACGACGGCGATTCGCGCTTGGAATTGCTGACCACCATGGCGATGACGCGCGACGATCGCCTCGTCAAACGCGCCCTCGAACTCTTCGACTTCTCACGCCGCAACTGGGGTTTCGTCAATGAACGGTTTCCCGCCTATCTGCCGCAGAACTCGCCGACCTTCTCCCTGATCTGGGCGCTGATGCTGCGGGATTATACGTACTGGCGGAACGACCCCGAGTTTGTGAAAAGCCGCGCCATCGGCCTGCGCTCCATGCTGGAGAATTTCAACCCTTACGTGAACCAGGACGGCCTGCTCGAAAATCTTCCGGGCTGGCCCTTCGTGGATTGGGTGCCGGGCTGGTCGGCCGGCGACGCGCCGGATGGCGCGCATGGCATTTCTGCCATCAACAACCTCCTGTACGTTTACGCCCTGCAAAAATCCGCCGAGATCGAGGATTCGCTAGGTGAACCGCTGCTGGCGCAACGTCTGCGCGCCAAGTCTGCCCGCACCGCCGCCGCCGTCCGCGCCAAGTTCTGGGACGAATCGCGCGGTCTCATGGCCGACAACTTGGCGCATGACCAGTACAGCGAGCATGCCCAATGCCTGGCACTGCTCTCGGATACGCTGACCGGCGACCAGGCGAAACGCTGCTTCGATGGTTTGCTGACCGCGCCCGACCTGAAACGGGCCACCATCTACTTCAGCTTTTACCTCCTGGAAACGTGGCAGAAATTTGGCCGCGGCGATCTGATGGTGAATCGCATGGGCTTCTGGAAAGATCTGGTCAAGCAAGGCCTGAAGACCCCCGTGGAAATGCCCGGCAACACCCGTTCCGATTGTCACGCCTGGGGCAGCCACCCGCTGTTTCATCTGGAGGCCAGCGTCGCCGGCGTGCGCCCGGCCTCGCCCGGCTTCCGCACCGTCCGCATTGCCCCGGAACCGGGCCAGCTCCCCAAAATCGCCAGTCGCATGCCGCATCCGGACGGATTCATCACGTTGGATCTCACATTTGCCGATCACCGTTGCCGTGGCCAGGTTGAATTGCCTGCCGGCATCACCGGGGTCTTCGTCTGGGCCGGCCAGGAACACCCGCTGACGGGCGGCACCAATCAAATCGATTTTGCACCGTAGGGGGCGAGGTAAAACCATAGGGCGGCAAACGATTGCTGGCCCCACCGATTCACAATTGTCACACTCTACGCGTTGACGAACCGCCTCCCGGCAGGCACAGTATCGCCGCCGTTTACGAACGGAAACCATGCGGGTTTGCTTTACCATTCAAGGTGAGGGACGCGGACACTTCACGCAGGCATTGGCCCTGCGCGAAATGCTCCTGCATCGTGGACATGAAGTCGTCGCGGTCATCGCCGGCACCAACGGCCACCGGCCCCTGCCCGACTACGTGCAGAATGCCTTCGGCCTCCCGCTCGGCACCATGTTCAGCCCCGGTTTCCAGTTTAAGGGCAAACGCGGCGTCTCCGTGCTCGACTCCGGCATCGACGCCCTGAAACGTCTCCCTGAATTCCGCGCCAGCCTCAAACAGCTGGACGAAACCATCGCCACCACCAAGCCGGACGTCATCGTCAATTTTCTCGAACCTGTCACCGGCGTGTACCGGTTGCTGGGCCGCGCCAAGGTGCCCGTGCTCGTCACCGGCCATCAGTTCATGCTCGAGCACCCGGAATTTCCCCGGCAGCGCCACGCCCCCATGCAACAGATGGGCTTTCGCAATTTCGTCCGCCTCGTCAGCGGCGGTGCCGCCAAGCTGGCGCTCTCCTTCTACGAGGCCAAGAATCTGCCGGACAAAAAACTGTTCGTCTGCCCGCCCATTCTGCGCAAGCAACTGTTTGAAATTTCCCCCGTCGTGCGCGGCGATTACCTGCTCGTCTATCTCCTGAATGCCGGTTATGCGGGCGATATTGAACGCTGGTGCAAAGAAAATCCCGCCGTGCCCGTCCATTGCTTCTACGACAAACCTGGCGCACCCGAAGAGGAACAGGTCCTGCCCAGCCTCACGTTTCACCGTTTGCACGGGGAGAAGTTCTTGCGGCTCATGGGCGGCTGCCGTGCCGTTGTCTGCACCGCCGGTTTTGAATCCGTCAGCGAAGCCGCCTACCTTGGCAAGCCCGTGCTGATGATCCCCGTCCAGAATCACATCGAGCAATACCTGAACTCGCTCGACGCCCAGCAGGCCGGCCTGGGTATCGCCGACACCGAATTCAAGCTCAGCCGCCTGCTCGCGCCCGATGTTCCCACCGGTGGCCAGAAATTTCATGATTGGGTGGATCGCGCTGAAAAAGTGGCGGTTGATACCGTCGAAAAAGTCGCGTCCGACCGACGGTAATAAGCGCAGACTGAATCCTCCCAGATTCAAGGATGGATCAAGGCAAACGTGAAGTTGTTGATGCCATCCAGCAACCGGCAACCGGACCACCGACTTTGGAATGCGGGAGCTGGCTCCACTTTCGCCGGCCTGACCATGTTCGAAAGCGGCGGAGGGCCGCCGCACTTCAAGACGCTGGCGCGCGATTCGACGGCTTGCGTGATCGCCCGCAAGGGCGGTTGTTTCCCTGCCCCGTCTCAGTAGCTGTCGAACTCCAACTTGCGCAACGCCCCGCCAAACTGTCCCACGTTGACGATCACCGGGTAATTCGCGTGCCAGTAGTTCAGGTCGGTCGAAGGCAGGGCCGCCACGGGCGCGCCATCCACGTAGATCACATAGCCCCAGGTATCCAGCTGCATCACGAAGTCGTGCCATGTATTCTTGGTGAGGTATTGCGACAGCACCGCCTGCGACGCCACGTTCGTCTGATATGCTCCGCGAACAATGCTGCTGGTGGCCCATTTGTCTTCGTACAGTTGCAGGTAGCAATACCAGTTTTGATATACGCTAAACAGGTTCGCATTGGCGTGGCCGTAACTGTTGAAGTTCGTGATATAGAGACTGGTCTTGAATACCAGGCCATGCAGGTTCGTGCCTTTGGAAAGCGTGCAAACGTTCGTGGCGATTGAAGTCCAGTCAGCCAGCTTCAACATGCAGTTGCCGGGCGTCGCGTTCGTCAGTTGCAACGGCGGCAGATTGCCCAGGCTCGCCGCGGCCGTCCGCGAGTTGGTCGCGTCGTTGAACAGGTAATAATCAATGATGGTCGCCGCCGTCATCCGCGCGATCACCGCCGCCGGTACGCCCAAGGACGGCGGATTCGCCAGCGGAGCCGGTTGCACATAAGCCGGAATCGTGTTGCTGGCCACGGCGGGCGGCGTATTGGTTGCCGGCGGCGTGGTGACCGTATTGGTGCTCGTCGTCGTATTTGTATTGGTAACGGTCGTCGTGCCATTCGTGGCACCGCCGGGGAGCACGCCGGAAACATTCGTGCGTACAATGGTCACGCTCGCATAATTCGGGTAGCTGAGATTGAAATTGCCCGGGGCCACCGTCACCACCAGTTGCTTGGTGGAGTAATCATCCGGCGGCATCGCCGCCAGCACCGGAATGTCAAAGGTGTTGGTGCCCGGCGGCAGCGTGGCGACACCCCATGAACTTGCAAAACTGCTCGCATTCAGCCACGCGCAATCCACCCCGTTCCGCGCCCCGCTAAAATGAAAGTTGACGCTCAGGGTATCCGGACTGCGGTCGCGGCTGATCCGGATGAGCCCGCCCGGCCGGACGCCCAGGTACGACACCGGGTAAATCGTGCTCACACTGACCGTCTCCAGTCCGCTAACCGCCGGGGCCGATGCCGGGAAGGTATTCGCGGCGCAAAGGCGGCGGCCATCCGGCAGCAGATATTCCGCCTCAATCCACTGGTCGCCGGTGGCGAGCACCTGATGTTCATAACTCGTGGTGTCGCCCAGCGGATTGCCAAAACTTTCCCAGACCGGTTCCACGCCGTTCAGATTGGTCACCGCGCTTTGCAGGGTGCAGAGAATGTTTCCGCTGCTCTCCGTGACCAGGGAAATGCCATTCGTGGCCGGCACCCAGGGCTGGCTCAGATAGCTGCTCTGGCCCATCAGCAGGGCGCTCACCGCGAGGGCCTTGGCCTGATCCATGCCGGTGGGTTCCGTCAGCACGTCGGGGGTGTCACCGCCGCGATCATACATCGGACAGCTCGCATTGTCGTTGCCATCGCCCGGCAGCGTCAGCGCCTTGAAGGGATAATTGTTCACCGCCACAAACCCCGTTTGGATGTTACCAATCGGCACGCCCGTCACCGCCACCTGACGCTTGTCATTCCAGGTATATTGGCTGACCACGTTATGATAACGGCGACCACCGATGCCATTCACATAGGATTGGTTCAGCGGGTTGCACCCGGCTTCATACGCCAGATTGCTCACCAGCGCCGCCCACCAGTTGGGATTGTTTTGCAGTAACAAACCGGTGGCAATGTCAAACGCCTCGCCGCTGGAAAAATACCAGCCCGAGGCATTCATGTGTTTTGATTCCCACGGAAAGCTCGAGCCGTAGGCGGATTGTTGCGCGTACTCGGTGACCGTCTCCGACCAGTTGGTGATTTCCTGGTTGCACAGCGCCAGATACGCCGGGTCCAGCAGACTTGCATCCACGCGGCCATTCTTCGCCGCAAATGCATACGCGCGCACCGCCCGGCCGTAGCCGAGATCCATGTGCCACCAGCTCCAGTGGCAGGTATTCGGATCACCGGGCGTGTAATAGGCGCGCAGCAGGTTGTGGAACATCTGATTTGTCGTGGCCAGATATAGCTCGGCGTAGGCCCAGGCCAGATTGTCCTTCTGGCCGTAATACGAACCCTTCACCTGCTGGCTCGCACCGTCCTGCCCATATTGCGCATAGGCGTTCGTCAGAAACGCCCAGCCTTTCAGCGCCGCCGTCAGATAGTTGGACGCCGTCGCGGGATAATAATGTTTGAAAACCGGCGAAGACGCCGCCTTGGCCAGGATCGCCACCGAAGCGGCCGTGGCCGTGGTGGTTTTCGGATAAACCAACTGGTTGTCGCCCTGCTCCGGCAGACAGTCCACTTCGTACTGCCGGTTCTCGGGATAGACGATGGAATAAAACCCGCCGTCCGCATCCTGCAATTTGATGATGTAATCGGTTTCCCATTTGGCCTCCTGTAACAGGTCGGGAATGCCATCGCCACTCTCGGGAATGCCAAGGTTGTCCAGTTGATTCACCCCGGGGAAATTATCCACGGCAAAAATCAGATCATTCGCCAGGCTCGCGCAGTTCGGCGTGTATTTGCTGTAATCGCCCGCATCATGATGCCCGCCCGTTACATTCACGGCGTTGGTGTTGATGTAGGAAAACAGACAGCTCTGCAAATTGGTCATGCGAATTTCATTGGTGGCCAGCACCACCCCCGCATTGAGATTGGACAGGATGATCTGAAACGTCGCGTAGTTGGTCGTGGGCACCAGCGCCGGCCGCGTGTGACACGCATCATGGCTGAACCGCGTATCCGGCAAACCCACCGCCATGCCGCAGCGTTGATTCAACAAACCCAGCGCATACGTGCGCGTCAGCAACGCGCCAAATTCCGCCCCCACGCGAAACGGTTCGGACTCGCCCATGCCCGGCACATAAATGCGGTAAACCCCGCAGTTCGTAAAATTGTCGAAGTTCGCCTCCAGCACATTGTGGTAAGCCGTGCTCGCAAACCCCGTGTCCAGCCGCGGCGTCAGCGTGCCGCTGTACGCCGGCAACCCCGTGGCCGCATTGACCACTTGAAATGTATTGGCCAGGGCCGGCATTTCCCCGAGCGTACCGAGGAAATAACCCACCATGGCCCGCTTCGGAAGATTGGCCGCATAACCCGCCTCGCTCACATGAATGGCCGGATTCGTCCGGGTCACCGCCAGTTGCGCCGTGAGATTCGTCTGCCAGAAGCCGGGAATATTAATGGCCACACTCAGGGCATTCGTTTCGGCGATCGGCGTGCCGGTCTTCAAATAAAAAGCCACGCGCAGCCGCAGGTCCCACTGCGTCATCGCCGCATACGTGGGCCGACGCTGAATGCCCGCCGCCACGCAGTTCACGGTCTGCCCGCCCGCGCTGATTTGATACGATGCCCCATTGGTAATTTGCGCGAGATAATTCGGGAGCCCGTCCGTATCCGTGCTGCCGAACGGAACAATGGTTTCCACTTCAATCAGTTGGGGCTGGATCAGCTGCAGACTGGTGGAACCATTTCCCGGGGCGGCGCTGGGCAAGGCGTGTAGATCGTTGCGGGAAAAAACCATGGCGGTGAGGATTGCGAG
>CAIJGS010000141.1 GCA_903820285.1 uncultured Verrucomicrobia subdivision 3 bacterium
CGGGTGGTGGATTTGAACAATCTCAAGCAGTTCGGCATTGCCATGAATATCGTGACGGGGGACAACAACGATCTCATGCCCTGGCCGAACTGGGCCTCCGGAGAACAGTCCAGTCCCGGTCCGTTGGGGTGGCTTTATACGTATGATGCCGCCAAGCCCGGTCAGTATCAGTTGTCAACCGGCAGTTTTTGGAACGTGCTGGGCAGTGGCCGGCTTTATTTCTGCCCCAGTGATGATACCAACAGCGCGCTGTTTAAAATGCGTCCGCAACAGATTTCCAGCTATGTGATGAACGGGGCCGTCTGCGGGTATGATCGCGGCTTGAACCCGCCCGCCAAGCTGTCCCAACTAAAGCCGATGGGGGTGTCCTTTTGGGAATGCAACAACGCCACGCCGGAAGATAACCAGAACTTGTTTAACGACGGCGCGAGCAGCCCGGATGAAAACACCGCCGCGCGCCACGGTAACGTGACCATTTATGGTGCCTTCGACGGTTCGGCCCGGCTCATGAAGCTGACGGAATGGGCGGTGAAAATGGCGGAGGATAACGCGAATGAACTGTGGTGTTTCCCGGGCAGCGCGAATGGGCGGTGAGAGGGGCAGAACAGCACTTTTGGGCACCAATTCATTACGGTATTACCTGCGGCACATTGAACACCACAATATACTTCATACCGCGAGGGGTTCCACACGATTAATACGGCTGAGGTGCGCGGCATAGGTGCAAACCGCGCGCAGGTCATCCGTTTCAAGATCGGAATAATCCGCCAGAATCTGCTCAAAGGTCATGCCGCCGCCCAACAATTCCAGCAGAAATTCCACCGGATAACGCAAACCACGAATACACGGCTTGCCGTGGCAAATATTCGGATCCACGGTGATGCGGGAAAGCAGGCTTTCGTTCGTCATGGGAATAACATACACCCCTCGATGGCTTTTGCCAACCCGACAGGCTCACCGCCACAGATGCTTCGGATATTTCCGCGCCAGTTCGGATTTAATTTTGGGGTAATGCTCGCGCCAGAAATTTGCCAGGTCTTGGGTGACTTGGATGGGTTTCATGCCGGGGGTCAGAATGTGGACGGTGACCGGGACGCGGCCGAGGGCGATTTTGGGGGTTTGGTTGACGTCGTAGAGTTCCTGGATGCGGAGGGAAATGAACGGCGGGCGGCCGGGTTCATAGCTGACTTTCGGCGTGCGGCCGTTGGGCAGGGTGAGGCGTTCGGGGGCGTGTTTGTCCAGCAGTTCCCGCTGGGCATGTGATAGCCAGGACATGACGACGGGTTTCACTTCGCGTTCCTTGATGTCTTTGTAGCTGACGGCACCGTGGCAGAGCTGTTCGATGACGGCCTGCTTGTCCTCTTCGGTAATGGCGGGCAGTTGGAGGTCGGCGCAGTGTTTGCAGAGCAGGTCCAGACGCGCGAGCCATTGTTCGACGCTGTGATCCCAGTTTGGCAGCAGGAGGCGGCCGGTGCGGACTTCCTGGGCCAGCAGGCTGGCGGCGGCATCGGCGGGCGGGGGATCAATCCGTTTGGCGGCCAGGGCCAGGTCGCGGAAGCGCAGCAGTTCGGCGGCGAGCACGCGTTTTTGCTGGGCATCAAATTCCACTTTCACCTCGCTCTTGATATCCTCGGGGAATAATTCACGCAGCCAGTCGGCTTCGATGGCGGTGGCGAGGGAGAGAATGGTGTTTACTTCGCGGTCGCGGCCTTCCACCTCGCGGATTTCGGCGACGACAAAGAGGGGGCTATGTTGCACCCGGCTTTCGCGGGCGAGCACGCCGCGCCGGCCGTGGACGAGTTCGCAGCGCAGGGTGCCCTGATCCAGCCGGCGGGCCACGCGGTCGCTGAACCCGATAAGAATGCACTTCTGCATGACCTCGTCCTTCACGTCATTAGGACGGGTATCGAGGCCCTCATCCTTGGCGATGCGCAGGAACTGCTCGAATAGCGGGCCAACCTGTTTGGCGGTGATGGCATGAATGCCCAGCTTGCGGCAGACATCCATGCGAAATTGATTATTGAATGCGTAACTCCACGCGCGCATGACGACCCAGAAATCGGAGCCGGCCTGGTCGCCGAACAGGTCTTCGCGGGCGGATTCCACCTCGCGGCCGGGATTGCGGAGCAGCAGGTCGCGGCCCTGGGTGAGGGCGGCGATGAGACAGGCCTGATACACGCATTTGTATTCCTGGGCGGCCAGCAACATGCGGGCGTAGCGCGGGTGCAAGGGGAACGCGAGCATCTTGCGGCCGATGGCGGTAATGATGCCGGCGTGGTCAATGGCCCCGAGATCGGCAAGCAACTGCTCGGCGTGGGTCAGGGAAATTTCATCCGGCTTTTCGAGCCAGCGGAAGGTGCGCAAATTATCCACGCCCGCCGCTTTCAAAGTCAGCACCACTTCCGCGAGGTCCAGCCGGCGGATTTCCGGCATCTCGTGCGGGGGACGTTCATCGTGTTCGGGGCGCGACCAGAGGCGCACGCATTTGCCGGGGGCGGTACGGCCGGCGCGACCGGTCCGCTGGTCGGCGTTCGCCTGCGAAATTTTATCAATGAGCAGGGTGTTGATACCGCGATTGGCATCGTAACGCGCCACGCGGGCGAGGCCGGAATCAATCACGAGGCGCACGCCATCAATGGTGATGCTCGTTTCGGCCACGTTGGTGGCGACGACGACCTTGCGTTGTTCGTAGCGGGCCACGGCGGCGTCCTGGTCCTTGGGTTGCAATTCGCCGTGCAGGGGCAGGACGATGAAGCCTTTGGCTTCCGAAGTGTGGCGGATGGCTTCGATGGTCTGTGAAATTTCAAAGCCGCCGGGCATGAAGACCAGCACATCGCCTTCGCCGCCATGATGAACGAAGCGGGAGAATTCTTCCGCGGCCTGTTCCCAGACCGGCGGGGCGTTGGGGCCCTGGCGGTTTGGCAGGTATTCCACTTCCACCGGGAAGGTGCGGCCTTCCGAGGACAAGGTGGCGCAGGGCGAAAGATATTTGGTCAGCTCCCCGGCGTTCAGCGTGGCGGACATCACGACGAGCATTAAATCGGGGCGCAGCTTTTCCTGCTGATCGAGGGCGCGGGCGAGGGTGATGTCGCCGTACAGGTGGCGTTCGTGAAATTCGTCGAAGAGAATGGCGGAAACGCCGCGCAATGCCGGGTCGTCAATCATTTGCCGCAGCAGCACGCCTTCGGTGACGAAACGGATTTTGGTGCGGGCGGAGGTGCAGTTCTCGAAGCGGATCTGGTAGCCGACCTC
>CAIJGS010000142.1 GCA_903820285.1 uncultured Verrucomicrobia subdivision 3 bacterium
ATTCACCCAGGTAATCGGCGTAGCTGGTTACCGGCGTACCACCGGAGAAATTATGGTTAAACCCGTCGGAATAGACCATTGGCAGACCTTCATGCATAAACAGGTAGGCATTCTCCAGACCGAGGTTGTTGTAATAACCGTAGTCCTGGTTCATCGCATAATTCATTCCTTGGGCCATGCTGAAATTGCCGCTGCCATCGCAGCCAGTGGAACTGGGCGCATAGTCGCGTCCATCCATGCCCAACAGCGAGGCGCCGCCGCTGAAGGCATTGTTCATCTGACTGTAGAGCGGCTGGTTTTGCAGGCGCATGCCGGAATTAAGGTAATCGTAAAAGGCGGGGGCCGGGGAGATGTGTTCGCCGAAGAGCATGGCATCGTTGCGCGCCACTTCGGTGTTAAATAGGCTGTTGCGGTTGCCGTCGGTTTCCACGTAACCGTTGCGGGTTACGTTGCTGCCGTAGCCGTGGACATAATCATACATTGCTTGAATGCCGCCCGTGTAACCGGCAAAACCGGGATCATCAGTCTGGCCGGTTTCCGCGCCAAAAAACCCGACTGGCACGTGCTTGACGGCATCCAGCCGGAAGCCATCGCATTTGGTGGTGTACAGCGTCCACATCACCGCGCGGCAGAGGTAATCCTGCACGTATTCGGACACCGGCTGGCCATGGCCATCGAAAGGATGCCAGTTACCGCCGAGGGAGGCGCCATTCGTGTCCATGTAGATGTCCGGCCGGTTCGGAAACCGCACGAAATAGGGCTTGGGGATGGTGTCGCCGACATTGTTGCCGAAATTCCAATTCACCGTGCCCGGCTCCTGCGCCAGATCGCAGAGTCCCAGCAGCGGCTGATTTTGCACCACCGAGGTAGTGCACCAGTACGGATCGCCGATGGACGGCCAGTTGTTGTAGCCGCCGGTCACGGTTTGCAAATGGAAGTCCTGCGGGATCAGGCCGGGATAATAATTGGTGGCGGTTCCTGACCCGGAATACCCCGGCACCGTGCTGGAGCGGTGGTTCATCACGTTGTCAAAATAAACGCGGATGCCAAACCGGTGCGCGGTCTGCACCATTTGGATGAGCTGATCCTGCGTGCCCCAGCGGGTGGCCACGGTGCCTTGCTGGTTGGTGTTGCCAAGGTCAAACGGGTCAAAGGCATCGTAGCCGTAGGAATAGGTGCCGCTGTTGCCCTTGGCCGGGTTGGGCAGCCACAGGCTGTCGTAGCCGGCCTCGGCGATTTCGGGCATCTTGGTGGTCAGGTCCGACCAGCCCACGTTGAATAATTCCAGCATCGCCTCGCCTTGGGCGCGCTGAGGGCTTCCCGCCAGCAGGGTGGCGGTGGCAATAAAGAAGCTATACCGCACGATAGGGCCAAACGGGAATCTTGTTTTCACGGCAAAATGGTTTTCAGTATGGGCGGTCATTAAAAACCCGGCCGGCCCCACGATTGGCCAGTCTGGGCGACTGGGAGGGCAGGCACGGGTTACAATAGTTATTATCGCCCAGAATCTTCGCCGTGCCATCGCATTTTTGTGCGGGGTGGAAATATCCGCCATTCGGGTGCCGGGCGAATTTCAGCTTTTGCCGTCCCCAGCCACCGCCTATCCTTACGCATATGCACGTTGTTCCTGTTTCGCTTGGCAGTCGCAGTTATGAAATCAAAATCGCGTCCGGCCTGCTGGCGCGGTTGGGTGCCGAGTGTGCCCAGCTCAAACTTGGTCACCGCTGCGCCGTGATTACGGATGCGCGGGTGGGCCGCCGTTATGCGGCGGCCGCCTTGAAATCCCTCGCCAAGTCCGGGTTTGATCCGGTGCTGATCACCGTGCCGGCCGGGGAGAAATCCAAGCGTCTGGGCATGGTGGAAAAATGCCACAACCAGCTCGCCGCTCATCGGTTGGAAAGAAAGTCATTCATTGTCGCCCTCGGCGGCGGCGTGGTGGGCGATCTGGCCGGCTTTGTCGCGGCCACCTATCTGCGGGGCATTCCTTTTGTGCAGGTGCCGACCACCTTGCTGGCGCAGGTGGACAGTTCGGTGGGGGGTAAAACCGGCGTGAATCTCAAGGCCGGCAAAAATCTCGTGGGTGCCTTTTACCAGCCCCGGCTGGTATTATGTGACCTCGATTCTTTGGCGACGCTGCCCAAGCGTGAATTCATTTCCGGCCTCGCGGAGGTCGTCAAATACGGCATCATTTATGATGCCGTCCTGTTTGCCCAGCTGGAGCGCAATCTGCCCGCGCTCCTCCGCCGCGACCATGCCACCCTGGCGACGGTGGTGGCCCGGTGCTGTGAGATTAAGGCGGATGTCGTCGGCCAGGACGAAACCGAGGGCGGGTTGCGCGCCATTCTGAATTTCGGCCATACCATTGGCCACGCGATTGAGAACAGCTCCGGCTATGGGAAATATTTGCATGGCGAGGCTATTTCCATTGGCCAAGTGGCGGCGGCGCGGCTTTCGCGGGCGGTGCTCGGATTTTCCACGAACGAAGTGGACCGGATTCAAAACGTGCTGGTGCAGGCCGGCCTGCCGGTGCGCATGAAGCTGGATTCCGTCCGTCGCCAGAAATTGCTGCGCGCCATGAAGCTGGACAAGAAGGTCAGTGGCGGCGAAATAAAATTTGTGCTCGCCAAAAAAATTGGCAACGTAGTCTGGAGCCAGAACGTGGCGGAAGCCGCTGTCCAGACAGTTCTGGATGAAGTAAGCTGCCATTGAGAGGCTTGGTTATGGGTGCTACCTTGGAGGTGGACGCCTGGTGCTGGGAGCTTTGCCGGGTGTCTCCCCCTAATGTGGGGTGTCGGCTGGTGAGATTGTCCGATATGGTGAGGGCAAGGATGCCGTTCGGACTGCCGGAAGTTTTCCGGCCCGGGCTGTGTTTCACTTAAAACCAAAATTCAACCAGCCATGAAATTAAACTGTCCGCTCATTCTTGCCTCCACCCTCTTTTTCGGCCTGAGTGCCTCCGCGCAGCATTTCTGGTGGAATCTGGCCGGGCAGGGGAACGGTACCTGCTTGTACGGTGAGATAACCGTGCTGGCCACGCACGAAAACACCTATTACTGCGGTGCCAATTGGCATCCCGGTGAACCCGCCGGCGGCTACTGCGGCATCCAGCATAATGGCGGCGAGGAACATCGGACCATTTTTTCAATATGGGACACCTCTCCGGAATTGCATCCCAAGGTGACCGAAGCCGGGCCGAAAACCGAGTTCGGCCGGTTTGGCGGCGAGGGTGAGGGCGGCCATACGCACATGCTTTGGAACTGGAAAACCAACGAGACCTTCCATTTTTTTGTTCATAAGGAGCCCGGCCGCCAGCCGGATACTACCGATACCCGTTATCACTACTGTCCGGTTAAGATTTAGCTGAGAATGATTTCAGGTCGGTAAAACCTGTATATATCCACTGTTCGGTCATTTTTCGATTTCAATTCTGCGACGATTCCTTGAGGGTGGCACCCCGCATTCCCGCGGTTTGCCACTTTATGAACGAAGGTCGCACCGTCTTCGCCCAACTCCTCGACTTCCTGCCCAAATACAAGTTCGACAAGTGTGTCGCCCGTTACCACGGCAACCGCCGCGTCCGCAAACTCCCCGCTTACGAACACTTCCTCGTGCTGGCGTTCGCCCAACTGACCTGGCGCGAAAGTTTGCGCGATATCGAAACCTGCCTGGCGTCCTTTGGCCCAAAACTCTACCACGCCGGCATCCGCCACCCCATCGCCCGCAGCACCCTGGCCGACGCCAACGAAAACCGCGACTGGCGTATCTTTGCCGATTTCGCTCAGGTGCTCATCCAGCAAGCCACCCCCCTCTACGCCGATGAGCCGTTCCTGTTTGAACTCCAAGCCGCCGCCTATGCACTGGACGCCACCACCATTGACCTCTGCCTCTCGCTCTTTCCGTGGGCCACGTTTCGCCAGCACAAGGCCGCCATCAAACTTCACACCCTGCTGACGCTCCAAGGCAACTTTCCCACCGTCATCATTGTCTCCACCGGCAGTGTGCATGACGTCAATATCCTCGACCAACTGGTCTGGGAAGCCGGCGCGTTCTACATCATGGATCGCGCCTACCTCGACTTCGCCCGTTGGCATCGCCTTCACCAATGCGGCGCTTTCTTTGTCACCCGTGCCAAACAAAACTTCCGCTGTGCCCGCCGCTACTCCCGCCCGGTGGACAAAACCACCGGCCTGCGTTTCGACCAGACCGTGGTGCTGACCGGCTTGGTCGCGCAACGCGATTATCCCGGCCCGCTGCGCCGCATCGGCTATCGCGATCCAGCAACGGGCAAGGGCTTGGTCTTCCTGACCAATAACTTCACCGTCCCGGCGCTGACCATCGCCCAACTCTATCGCGGCCGCTGGCAAATCGAACTCTTCTTCAAATGGATCAAGCAGCATCTGCGCATCAAAGCCTTTTACGGCACGTCGCCCAATGCCGTTCGCACCCAAATCTGGACCGCCATCGCGGTCTATCTGCTCGTCGCCATTTTGAAAAAACGGCTGCAACTGGAGGCCAGCCTTTACACTATTTTACAGATTTTAAGCCTCACGCTCTTCGAGAAAATGCCCATTTTACAGGCGCTTACTCAACAACCACCCACTCCTACGCCATCAGATATCACCGATCATCAATGTTTACTGGAGTTTTAAACCGGACAGTAGTGATTCAAGGTCAACAGTTGGTTCCACTGCTCAGTCGCTTTTGCATTCTCCCCATTCAGATAAGCCAGCAGGCCGCCAGCCATCGTCTCCGGCAAGCGGGCAGCCACCGGTGCCTGATATTTTGGCCACAACTCCACCGCCTGCCGGGCATCGGTTTTCGCTCCGGCCAGATCTCCCCGCTCCAGCCGCAGCCACGCCCGCAGGGTGTAAATGTCGGGAAACGGGTATTGATAGTGAAACGTCCGCTCGTTGTCCGCGATGGCACCACCAATATCGTTCGCATAAAACCTTACCCACCCGCGCAGTGAATAAATGGCCGCATTGGTCGGCGACAGCTGGAGGGCTTCGTCCAATCCTTTGAGCGCCCCCGGCAACTGCCCGGCGGCATAACGGTCATAGGCGTACCCGGCGCAATGCAGGGCAAGATTATCCGCCAGTTCCAAAGGACAATCCCGGGAGCCGATCCGCTGGCCCATTTCAAATTCCACCACCGCCGCATCGTAATCCGCCAGGGCATACTCCACCTGCGCGGCCCAGTAATAACTCCCAGACTTTCCAGGTGCCAGACTGATCAGACGCTGGCAATCCGCCCGGGCGTTGCGCCCATCACCGGTCTTGGCCCAGGCATAGGCGCGGTAGCGAGAGGCATCCGGCACCCGGAAAGAACTCTCCAGACATCGGGTGAAGTTGGTAATGGCCTCGGACCAATCGGAATCATGATAACAATCCATGCCCCGCTGGAAGCTTTCGGCGGGCGTGGCGGGACGGCAGCCGGTCAGGGCCAGCAACAAGGCCAGCAAGCCAGGCAAAAGAAGAGCCGATTTATGTTTGGTGAAAATGACCACGAAATTGATTACCGGGGTTTGCCGGGCAAGGCAAGAATGCTTTCCGGGAAGACATCCCTTGGCATTCGCAACGGACACAATACTTGCCGAATTCCGCGCAACGGGTAATGTGGTGGTACAAACCATGATTGAAAAGACCATTGGCGAAATTGAGACGAAAATCAGCACCACGGAATCCGTGAGCGCCGAACACAAGCAGGAACTCTTGAAACTGCTCGGCACCTTGAAAACGGAAGTGGCCGAGCTGTCCAAAACTCATAGCGAACAGGCGGACAGCATTGCCGGCTTTGCGAGTCTGTCGGCCCACGAAGTGACGCGCATGCAGCAGAATCCGCAGTTACGCGAGCTGTCGTTGCAAGGTTTGCGCTCCTCCGCCGGGGGCATTGAACAATCCCACCCGCACCTCGTCCAGATCGTCAACCAGATCACCAAGACGCTGTCTGACCTGGGGATTTAGTCTGCGAGGTTTCGTCGGGCCGCAGCCTTTCTGGCAGAATTTATCTGCTAAATTTCAAACAAGCCAAACTTATTAGGACTTGAGCGGTCGGTCCGCAAACGTCATTTAAGGCGGCCATCAGAGCTGACCTGGCCGACATCGGTATCGACTGTCATGCTGCGTGTTAATACCATCCTGCATTAAGCTGCCAGGTCATAAATCCACATAGTGGTTGGTAAACGAAAACTGTCCGGTCTGCACCCTGCCTATTCGACTATTAAATGATATAATATGCTTGATTCATAAATTATTCCGGATAAGAATCAATGCAGATGAGGTTAGACGCATCAGAGACCGCTTCAAACGCCAGTGAAGCCGTACCAATTAGGGACGGACGGCAGGGTGTGTACGCATTTAAGGATCTTTACTGCCAGCAGCAAGCCTGTTCTCCCAAGCATTTTGAATGGAAGGTATTCAACCGGTCCCTGCACCACCCGCTTTTGACCCCGGCGGTCTGGTTGTTGTACCGGGCTCATCCCCAATTATTCAGACTGGACACCAACCTGATCGGCATCGCATCAAAATCAGATAATTTCAGTGATTTCCGGAAAACGGTGGATGCTTATGATGGCTTTGACCGGCTGCATCCGGATAATAACTTCTTCCGCCGGACCCTGCATCTTCGTATCTCCCGCCGCAAACTGAATACGCTGGCCCATCAGGTTTTTGGCCGGGCCAAACAGCTTTAAGGCGGCCAAGCCGCCGGCGGGTCACCCTTCCCGTGGTTCCAGTTTGGCAATGGCCGTCATGATTTCATCCGCCACTTGCTGGTAAATTTCCTTCAAGCGCGCCTTGTCGCAGGTTTCCGCTTCGGCGCGAAGTTGGGCAAAGTTCATCGGCTGACCATATCTCACCACCACCCGGTGGGGACGGGGAAGCTTATGATTCCGGCCATAGGCTTCAAAGGTGCCAAAAACCCGCACTGGCACAACGGGGGCGGTGGATTTGATGACCGTCAGCCCAATGCCTGAACGGGCGGGCTGCAACTGGCCGTCCTTGGTCCGGGTGCCTTCAGGAAACAAAATGATGGCATTGCCGGCCAGCAGCCGGGCCAGGATCATCTTCAATCCCTTCGCCCCGCCGCCATCGCGATCTACCGGTACGGCATTCCAGGAACGCAGCAAGGCGCCAATGCCGGGAAACCGGAAGAGGGATTCCCGGGCGAGATAGTTGATATCACGCTTGAGACCGGAACCGACGAGCGGTGGATCCAGAAAGCTGGCATGGTTGGAGGCCAGAATCACGCCACCGTTCAGCGGCACGTTTTCCGCGCCGAATACCCGCCAGCGGAAATACGTCGCGTACATCACGCGAAAGCAGCTCCAGCCGAGACGATAGGACAGGTTCATTGCGGAAAGGAACCGGCCGGCAACCGCGCGCGCAAATCATCGAGCATCAGCTTGCTGGTCTCGGCGGAGGTGAGGTTGGAATTATTGATCACCCGGGCGCCCAGTGCGATCATCAACGGCGCGGCGGCGCGCTCGCTGTCGCGCCGATCGCGAGCCGCGAGATTTTCATTCACACCGTCGGCGGCACGGCGGGCGGAACGCTCGGCCAGCGTGGCATCCAGGTAAAATTTATAATCTGTCTCAGGAAATACATTGGTGCCGATATCCCGGCCTTCCATGACCAGATGGCCGAACTGGATGCAATCGCGCTGGGTTTTCTTCATCCAGTCACGCACTTTCGGCACGGCGGCCACATGCGGCACGGCGGCGGCGGTTTCGGGCGTGCGGATTTCTTTCTCGGGAAAATAACCTTCCACCAGCAGACGAGCACAGCGCAGGCCGTCCACATCCACGCATTCCAACTTGGTTTTCCACTTGCGGCAGGCGGTGCCGACGGCCTTGGCTTCCGCGATATCCACCCCTTTCTGGAGACAATACCAGGCCAGTGTGCGGTACATGGCCCCGGTGTCCACGTAAACAAAACCAAGGCCCTTGGCGACCAGCTTGGAATTGGTACTCTTCCCGCTCGCGCTGGTGCCGTCAATGGCAATGACAATATTGTGCTTCATTTGATAAAAAATCTCCCAATCCTTCAACCGGCAAACAAATCCTCGCCCGCCAGCGGACGGATTTGCGCGCCATTTTGAATTTCAAATACCTGCGCCCCCAGACCGTGCGGCACCGGTGCCGCCAGCTTCTGGAAAAAATTCGGGAACGTCTTTTTGACGCACGCCGGATTTTTAAGGCGTATGCCGGGAACTTTCAATCCCAGAATGGCAAAACACATCGCCATGCGATGGTCGTTGTACGTCTCGATCTCCGCGCCATGCAATTCGGCCGGATACACGGTCAAGGTATCGCCTTCCTCCACCACGCGCGCACCACATTTTGTCAATTCCGTGCGCAAGGCGGCCACGCGCTCGCATTCCTGCACGCGTAGGCGCCCCAGATCGGTGAATCGTACCGCTTCGTGACCTTCCCGCAAGCCCCAGTTGTTGGCGGTGTCCCGGTCGGCGGCGAGTACGATCGCGGTCATGATGCTGTCACCGAGGTGGGCTTCGCGGGAAATTTCAGCCGGAAACGGCAGGAAATGGGGGAAATCGGCATCAATCTGCCAGCCCGAATCCGGCCAGGCATTTACCGTCACCGGCGAACCGGTCCATCTACCGGGCGGCGTCTGCCGGAGCATTTCCAACGCAAACATCACCCAGCCCGCGCCCCAAAAATAACTGCCGCTGGAGGCATCGGGCTCAATCTGGAACGTCCCGCCGGCCAGCGGGAAGGCTTCCACCAGGCGTTCGGTCATCACCGCGTAAGGCGATTCGTCCTCGTTCTCCCCGGCAATTGCCACCTGCCAGCCGCCGGTTTTGGCCGAGAGCAAAAGCGCGGAGGCAAATTGCGAGCTTTCCTCGATACTTACCTGGCATTGACCAGACTTGGGACCTTCGCCATATATTCGCACGGGCAGCTTGTCATTGCCCTTTTCAGATTCGACCCGGTAGCCCAGCTCACGCAAGGCCTGAAATAGCGCCGCCTGCGGACGCTCATGCATACGCGGTATGCCGCTCAGCCGGTATACCCCCTGCCCCAGGCAAAGAAAGGCAGCCAGAAAACGCGCTGCCGTGCCGGCATTGGAAACGAATAGTTCCAACGGTTTTTCCGCCGTGCCGCCATTCGGGATCACACCACCGAGACCTTTCACCGTAATGGTCCGGTTGCAAAGCTCATTCGGATCCGCCTGTTGGGTCACTGCGAAACCAAGCATGTGCAGACAGTGAAACATCGCCTCCGTGTCTTCGCTCCACAGCGCGCCTTGGAGAATGACTTCGCCCTGCGCCAGCGCTGCCAGAATCAGCGCGCGGTTCGTGACGCTCTTGGAACCGGGCACGGTAATGGCTGCCTCCACCGGCTGGTGAAGCGGAATAATTTCGATGGTATCGGGCAGGCTCATTTTTGACCACGGATGGACACGGATAAACACGGATATGAATCCTTACTCACCACAATAACCAGTTGCATGCGAGGTGCCGCTTTCATTCGGTAGGAACGGCGGTTGTATTCAGGCACCAGTGATCGCGCAGGGTTTTCGCACCGGCAAAAAAAGCTTCAATGGCCGCCGCGTCACCGCTTTTTAGCACCGCCTGAAACCGTTGCAAATCGATAATAAATGACTCCGCTGCGCGGGCGAGGTTTTTGCGGTTGGACATTGAAATGTCGCGCCACATTTCCGGGGAACCGGCCGCCAGCCGCGAAGTATCGCGAAAACCGGTCGCACATAGGGTCGCCTGCTCGCGGGGTTGCCGGGGATCCAACACTACGCGCGCCAGCACGGCGGCTACCAGATGCGGCAGGTGACTCGACCGGCTAACCAGCCGGTCATGCTCCGCGGCGTCCATCCGCACCGTGCGGGAATCCAGCGCGTGCCAGAATTTCTCCAGCTTGCGAACGGAACCGGCATGGGATCGCTTCGTAGGGGTGATGATGCAGATGGCTTTTTGGTATAAATCGGCGCGGGAGGCTTTCACCCCCATTTTTTCCCCACCGGCCATGGGATGGCCACCCACAAAATGCGCTCCGGCCTTTTGCACGAGGGTTTCTAAATCGCGCACCACCCCGGCTTTGACACTGCCCACATCCGTCACCAAGGCACCCTTTTTGAGCGCCGGAAGAAATTGTTCCGTTATCGTCCGCATCTGGGCCAGTGGCGTGCAGAGCACCACCAGGTCCGCGCCGGAGACGGCAGCCAGCAGATCGGTAGTGGCATAATCCACGGCCCCCACGGCCTCGCAATCCTTCGCGGTGGCTTCGCGCCGCACGTAGCCGGCCACTTCGCCCGCCAGCCCGGCCCGCCGCACGGCCAATCCCAGGGAGCCCCCCAGCAAACCCACGCCGATGATGGTTATTTTCCGAAATTTCACGCCGCGAAAGATAGCAATCCCGGCGACCGGATGAAAGAGTGAACTGGGGGACAAAATGGCGGGAAAAAGGGAGAAACATCCAACACCCAACGCCGAACGCCCAACCTCCAATGTTGGAGAAGAGGCGCGTGGAGTGCTGACGGGCGTTGGATTGGCGGAGCGGTGCGGCGACGGGGGCGTCGCCGGCACCCTCTGCGACGAGGCGTCGCAGCCACAAGGGTCAGGAAGGCATCGCCTTGCGCGCTACCTTTAGACATTCGTCCATAACCATTTGCGTTTTGAGCGACCACATCGGCCAAGCGTCGTTCAGCTGACTGGAAAAGACCTGGTTGGCGAAATTGCGGAACATATTCGCCTCCGGTGCCGTGGGATGGGTATTGCCGTGCTCAGAGACCGTGATGTGCCGGTATCCCGGCAGTACCTTGTGCCCGTCCTGGCCATGGTTCACCACATCAAAGCCCGATTCACTGCCGCAAAACGGATTCACGAAGTCCGGCACCTGCAGGTACCCTTTCGTGCCGCTCACATTCGACCATTGCTGGCGAAAATTGATAAAGGAGCAGTAGAATCCGGCGGAAACCCCGCCATCGAAAATCAGTTCGGCCGAGAAATCGGTGGGCACCCCCTCCGGGGTTTGCGCCAGAATCCGGGCGGTGATCGTGCAGGGCATCTGCCATTTCATGGTCCAGAGGGCAAACCGAATGTTGTACCAGCCCAGATCCCCCACGCAACCGGCGGGCTCCAGTGCGGCATTGGCCCGGATGTTCCGGTCAAAAAAGCCTTCGGCCCCCAGAAAGCTGAATTGCGATGTGATGCGTTTGATATCGCCAATGCTGGTGCCGTCATCCAGCACTTCCCTTATGCGGCCCAAACGATGGCTGTGCATAAACATGACGCCATCGAGGAACTGCACCTTATGTTGACGGCAGGCGGCGAGCATCTCCTCCAAGTCCGCCGCGCTGACCGCACACGGCTTCTCGCAAATGACATGTTTGCCGGCCTGGGCCGCGCGGATGACCCACTCCTTGCGCAACCCCGTGGGCAGCGGAATGTACACGGCGTCCACATTGTTGGACGCCAGCAATTCCACATAACTGCCGAGGGCGACGGGTGCCGGGGAGAAGGCGGCCTCGGCCTGCAATGACTCAATATAAGCCTGCGCCTTGGCCACATCCCGGCTGGCCACGGCAGTAATGACGCAATTGCCGGAATGAAAGACACCCTTCCAGTTTTTGCGGCCAATGCCGGCCGCACTGAGAAAACCAATTCGCAACAAGTTCATCGCCACTGGGTAATCGAAAAGCCGGCGGTTGGAAATCTAAAACGCGACTACGTCGGCGTACCCGCCGACCGGGCGGATTCCTCCACCCGCTCGAGGATCACGTCCGCCAGCAGCGGTTCCGTGCCCACGGAGGATGAATACCATACCAGTTTGCCGTGCTTCTCCGTGGGGTTGCGCCAGGTGGGCTGGCCGGCGGCGTGACGGGTCTTTACAAGGGCCTCGGGTTCGCCCAACAGTACGGGAATGTCCTCGACGGCATGCAAGCCATCGCTAATAAAGAATGGCACCACTACCACATATTTGGTGGTGGCCATTTGGTAACAATCGCCGATACGCGGGTCTTCCTCCATGAAAACGGCGTGCACCCCGGCATACTTGTTCATCGTCCGGATCAAGTCCACCTGCCGCTCTATCGCCACCCGCGAGTTCTTGTTCCGTCCCGTGCCATGTCCGGCAATGAACAGGGTGATATCCGCCGGCTTGGGCGCGCGCGGAAACGGAAACTGTTTTACCACTCCCTCCGCCCGGGCCAGGATCACCCTGGTCATGCTCGGATGGGAACCCACCGGCAGGCAGTAATGGAGCTCCCGCTCCGGGCTGATGAGGGAGGCCGGCGGCGGACCGAAACCGAGGTCGCGCGGAATGACTTCACTGGCAAAATAGCCCTCGCTGATGAACACCGGCACAATGAAAACCCGATGCGTCGTCAGGCTGGCCAGCACGGACCGCACCTGCGGTTCCTGCTTCCAAAAGGCTTCACGCACCTCGCGAAAGATACCCCGTCGGCGCAATTCCGCCGCGTGTTGGAGTACGGGCGTGGCGGACTGGTCATTCAGGACCGTGCCATGCCCGAGCACCACCAGGGTGGCATCGGAGAAAGATTCGTTCTGCACACGCCCAAGTTGGCGCAGGCCGGGCCGAATCGCAAGCCGGAGGCGCGGGAGTGCCGTATTTTTGTCCGATGACATTTTTTATTGAACCTTTTGGCCAGTTCTGGCGTCTTATATGGCGACTGTTGAAAATTTAACTTATTCCTTTGATTAAAATGCCAATGAATCCGACCAAACTGATGCTGGCCGCCATTGCTGCCGCCTTTACCGTTACCGTGGCCGCCACCGCGGCCGAGGCCACCCTGCCCCCGGCCTCCACTCAGGCGAGCGTGACCTATGAAACGGACATTCAACCCATTTTTAAAGCTTCCTGCGTGAAATGCCATAGTGGCGACCGCCCCAAGGCCCGTTTGCACATGGATACCCTTGCCGGAGTCCTCAAGGGCACCAAGAGCGGCCCCATCGTGAAACCCGGCGACAGCGCCAACAGTTTCATCGTCAAATCGATTGCCCACGCCACGGATGAACAGGATGAATGGATGCCGCCGCTCCACAACAAAGCCGGTATCAAAGATCTCACGCCCGAGCAGATTGGCCTGATCCGCGCCTGGATTGATCAGGGTGCCAAGTAATTCCAATTTTTAGCAGCCCCCCAACAGACAAACATAAAGGCGTCATCCGCAAGGATGGCGCCTTTTTGCTGGCGGGATGGAAGTCTATTCTACCTTGGCGTCAGCGGTGTGCGCTTCGATTGACGCAGGATTTGCAAGTCGTGCATTACCGCCAGCTTCTCCTCGTCACTGGTTTCAGGCTGGCTGATCTTTTGGGTTAGTGTGGCGATCTGCCGGTCAATTGACTGGTTGCGCAGCTTCAATGCCACGTCGGCCAGTTGGATTTCCGGGTCCGGCATTTTGCGTGCCTGCGTCACCACCTCGGTTATCAGGCTGCGCTCATCCGGCGAATCAAATCCGTCGAGAAATTCCGTCAGGCTGTGCCAGGTCTCATGTTCCTGGGCCGCGAGGCGGAGGTCAACGATCTGCCGCACCTGCGGGTGCTGAATCCAGTTCACATCCAAATGCGCCACAGCATAGGCCGCCAGTTCATCGTGCAGGAACAGAAGTTTAAGCAGGTGTAATTCCAGCGGCGTGGGCCGCGGCATTTCCGGCAGGGCGTTCTCGAACGATTCCTCCGAATCCCCGGCCGCCTCCTCTGACACCGTATAAGTTATGGCTGGCGTGGACGATTTTTTGAATTCTCCCCGGACCGATTCCACCGCTACTCCCAATCGCAGCGCAGTTTTCTGTGCATAGGTGTCTATCAGCACGCCGTTGCCGGTTTTGTGAACAGCCTCCGACATGGCGCGCAGCACCGCCAACCGTCCTTTGTCGCTGGTGACGTCATTCGTGGCGCACAGCCGGTTCAGGTAATAGTCAAAAAATCCCGCCGCGCTTTTGATGAGCTGGCTGAAGGCTTCGCCGCCATTGGCCTTGATGAAGCTGTCCGGATCATGCGGCGGCGGCACTACGGCCACCCGAACCGCCAGCCCGGAGGCGAGCAGATGATCCAGCGCGCGGACGGCGGCATTCTGACCGGCATTGTCGGAATCAAAACACAGCACGACCTCATTCGCGTACCGTTTGAGGATGCGCGCATGCTGGTCGGTAAACGCGGTGCCTTGCGGCGCCACGATGTTCTGTACGCCGCCCATGAAACAGGCGATCAGGTCCAGCTGGCCTTCGCAAATCACGGCAAAGCCCGCATCCGCAATCGCCCGTTTGGACTTGTCCAGGCCGAAGAAAATTTTGCTTTTGGTAAAAATGGCGGTTTCCGGCGAATTGACGTATTTGGCCGGGCTTTCATCCCCGGGCAAAACCCGGCCGCTGTAAGCCACCACCCGACCCTGCTCATCGCAAATGGGAAACATGAGTCGCCCGCGAAACCGGTCATAGTAGCGCCCGGTCTCTTCCTTGCGAATAATCAGGCCCGCTTTCTCCACCGTTTCGAGACTAAAGTTTTTGCTGCGCGCCCAGTTCACCGTGTCATCCCAGGACTCCGGGGCCGCCCCGAGCCGAAACAGTTTAATGGCGTCCGCCGTCACGCCGCGGCCAGCAAGATAATCCCGCGCCCGCTGCCCCGCCGCCTCATTGGCCAGACAGTTCTGCCACCGCTGCGTGAGCTGTTCGTGGATTTCGAGCAGCTGGTCCTTGAGATGGCGCGACTGCTGTTCACCCGGCGAATTTTCAAATTCCAGCGGGATGCGCGCGCGCTCCGCCAGCCGCCGCACCGCATCCATGAACTCAACATTCTCGATTTCCTTGATGAAGTTGAACACGTCCCCGCCCTTGCCACAGCCGAAACAATGGAAAATCTGGCGCTGCGGATTGACGTTGAAGCTTGGCGACTTCTCCTTGTGAAACGGGCAGAGGGCCACGAAGTTCACGCCCGCACGCTTGAGCGGCACATAGTAGCCGATAATGTCCACGATGTCGCTGGCGGCGCGAATCTGCTCGCGCGTAGCGGGTGAAAGGAAACCGGCCATGGGCGCGAATCAGTTCGAATTCAGCCAGGAACGCACGGAGGCCGCCTGCGCATTTTCCGGGTCGAGTTCCAGCACCTTGGAATATTCCTGCCGCGCCTTCACCGGTTCGTGCAACGACTGAGCGTAGAGATTGCCCAGCGCCAGGTGAGCGCGCACTTCGTTGCCGTTGGCCGCCACGATTTTTTTCAGCTCATTGGCCGCATCCACCGGATGCCCGGCCGCCTTGAGGGCCAGCGCAAAATTATAGCGCGCATCCACCGACCCCGGCTGGATGGCCAGAGCCCACTCGTAACTGGTCAGCGCATGCGAATAATTCCGGATGCGCTGGGCCAGCACGGCTTCATTGTAATGCGCCTCAAACCAGGCCGGATCAAAATTGGAAGCCTGGCCGAACCAATACATCGCATCCGCCCAGTTCTCATCCTGCTCGTATAACTGGGCCTTGGTAAAGGCGCCGCTGGCGGAACGGTGATCGCCCGTGGCCGGCCGGGCCGGTGACAGATATTGGTAACGTGTGACCGGCGTGAACGGCAGGATCACTTGCGCCGGGCGCCGGGTTTCCGCCGGCGTGGCCAGCGGCGTCACCCCGCTTTTACCGTAGGCGGAAGTGGCGTTGGTTTCGGCCGCATCCCCGCCAAACCAAGTCACCGGTTTGAGCCGCTGCCAGAAACCCTTTTTCGGAGTATCTTCGGCATGAACTTCCAAGGTGGATTCATCATATGTCCCGACCGGTTTAAGCACAAACGGCTTGGCACCCGCCGGAGCCGGGGCCGGAGGCGGTGTCTGACCAGCATGGATCACAATCGCCGGTTCCGGCGACAAGCGCACCACTTGCGGTGCCGAATTTGGGCCGGTACCCGATGACACCGGTTGGCGGGCCCCGGCGGCGGGCTGGGTCGGCGGGGGATTGGAGCGAACCACCGGCGCGGGGTGACTGGAGGTGGTGGGTGGTAGCGGACTGCCCGCCACCGCCACGGGCGCGGAGGTGACGGAAAGGGTGGCCGCCACCGGGGCCGCCACCGGGGCTGGCGCCATCGGCGTCGCGCCCGCCGGTTCCAGACCGGCAACAATGGCATTCACGGCGTCCCAATCGGCCGGCCGCGGCGAAAGCGTCAGATAATTATGGTACCAGGCGAGCGCCGACCGGTTATCGCGCAAATACTTTTGGAAAGTTGTGGCCAGGTTCAAAACGGCCGGGGCAAAATCCGGCTGCAAGGCCACGGCGGCGGCAAACCAGCGGGTGGCGTCCTGATAATGTCGGCGCTGGACACAGGCCACACCCAGCCCATTGTACGCTTCCGCATCTTTTTCCTTGGGCTTAAGAGCGAGCACCGCGCTGAAACTTTTTTCCGCTCCAGTGGTGTCCCCCAGCCGCAACTGGGCGGATCCAAGTTTATCCCATGCATCCGGATCGTTGGGCCGGCGCAGCAGGTAGCTGGTCAATTCGGTCCGCGCCAGGTCGGCCTGGTTTTGCTCCAAATACAGGCAGCCCAGGTTGAAATGCGCCTCCACCAGATCGCGATCCAGCTCCAGTGCCCGGGAATAGGCGTTGGCAGCCTCCGTGGGCTGGCCCGCGCGCTGCTCGGCCACGCCGAGATAATTCCACGCGATGGCGTTGGTTTTCATCAGCGTCGCGGCGAGATTCAGCTGGGTGCAGGCGCTTACATAGTCGCCGTCATCCAGCAGTTTCTTGCCCTCCAGCAGGGCGCGCGGTCCCGCCGGCGTACAACCGGAAATCACCACGGTCAGACCGATCAGCGCCCCGGCGGCGCAAGCTATTGAAATTTTTTTGGCCAGCATCCGCAATCGTGGTAACATTCGCGCTCGAAAGTGTCAAGAAACGCACAACTGATTATCATAACGCTCCTCGGCTGGGTTCTCCCCGCCGGGGCCGCCGACGCGCCGTCAGCCCCTGCCGGTGCCCCTGCCCCACGGGTCGTCGTCGTTCAGGGACATGGCCTGCTCAACGCGTTCCTGCCGGACGATGAAAAAGTGGCCGACGCCTTTAATCTTGGCTTGGAACGCTTTACCGGCACCTCTACCGTGCCGGAAGCGTGGCTGACGCTGGTAAAAACCAATGATGTCGTGGGCCTGAAAGTCTTTTCCCCGCCCGGCGAACTTTGCGGGACCCGCCCGGCGGTAATCCGGGCCATTACCCGGGGCCTGCTTGACGCCGGCGTGCCGCGCACGCAGATCGTCATTTGGGATAAACGGGCGGAAGACCTGCGCGCCGCCGGTTATTTTGATCTGGGGGAAGAACTGGGGGTGCCGGTGGCCGGGGCGATGCAGGCCGGATTTGATACCAACACTTTTTACCTGCCGGATTCCCCGGTGATTGGCACCCTAGTCTGGGGCGATCAGGAATTCGGGCAGACCAACCGGGGTGTCGGCAAAAAATCGTTCGTCTCCAAACTGGTCAGCCAGCGCCTGACCAAAATCATTTCCATTGTACCCCTCCTCAATGAAAACAGCGCCGGCGTCTGCGGCCATTTCTACAGCCTCGCCATGGGCAGCGTGGATAACACCCACCGCTTTGAAAACGACTCCGCCCGCCTCGCCGTGGCCCTGCCCGAAATCATCGCCCTGCCCGCCGTGGGCGATCACGTGGTCCTGAATGTTACCGACGCCCTGCTCGGCCAGTACCAGGGCGGCCCGGCCGGCTTTCTGCAATTCTCCACCGTCATGAACCAGCTCTGGTTCAGCCACGACCCCGTGGCCCTCGACGTCATGGCCCAGCAGGAACTTGCGCAGGCACGCCGGCGCTTCCACGCCCCCGACTTCCAGGCCAATTGGGAAATGTACACCAACGCCGCCCTGCTCCAGCTCGGTCAAAACCAGCCCGCCCGCATCCCGGTGGAAACTATCCATTGAAACCGGCTGGCTTCACTGGATTAAAAAGGAAACCGTCACACTGGCGGAGACGCTGATCTGCCCCACCGCCAGCGTCGGTCCATTCTCGCCGGGTCCGCCAGCATTCTGGACGAAATTCGCATTCTGGAAGCCACCGCCACCGCCGAATGCGCCAAAACCACCCCCGGCATAGCCCCGCGACCAACTGTTCCACCCGCCCGCGTCCGACACGTTGATGGTATAGGGCTTACCCACTTTCACGCCGAGTTCCGCCGCCATGGCATCCG
>CAIJGS010000143.1 GCA_903820285.1 uncultured Verrucomicrobia subdivision 3 bacterium
GTCCTCCGCCCCGCGCCGCTGCTCCATAAAGGGGTCAGTCAATAGTATTGTATTATTTTTCATTTAGCACGCTCCTTCCAGTACAACAAATGCGTCAGGTGTGTCCGGGTGCCCATCTTTAGTCGTCCCGCGAACCAACCCACCATAATCGTTGTCTCCCGCCGCAGACGCTGCGCCTAGGTTGCCCCTGCCGGCGGTCACCTGTATTACTCATCGGCAATTACCAGATCATCGCTTTGGCTGTCAACAGTATAGACCAGCTTAACCCATTCGCGTGCACGCACACATGATGGAATCCGGGCTTACCCCGGATTCCATCCGTGGCGAAAAACTCAGGCCTTGCCGCCGAACGATACAAAATCGTCCACGTCGAGCACGTCGAACCAGTTGACGATGTCGGTGCGGGTGGGGGCGAGGGCGGTGTGCAGGCCGTTGAAGTATTCGCGACCCTCGGGATTGTCCGGGCTCCGGTGTTCCTGCCAGACGGACCAGGCGGCGATTTCCGGGGCGGTGCGCTTGTTTTTGGCGTTGGCGTTGATCCAGGCGAGCACTTCGGTGTCGCTCTGGGTCAGGACAGCCTTAAGCGCCTCGGCATCAATGCCGGTGAAGTCCAGGAACCGTTGGTCCAGCGGGCAGGCATAGTGATATTCGCCGTTGACGCCGGCCAGGGTGGCGCGGCCCTTGTCCAGCATGCGCGGCAAAATAACGTAGCCGCCGAGTTTTACCCGCGGACTCCGCGGGGGAAATTTCGTGAGATCAGGTTGGTGTAATGGCATAATCAGTTGTTTGGTTGTGCCGCCACGGGCGGCGAAGGTCAAATTGCACCCAAAATGCTGAATTGCAAGCGGCGCGTAAAAAATTTATTTTAGTCGGGTGAAACACTCTGGAAAAGCCTCTGCGGCCGCGCTGAAAATGATCGGCCTGTCTGCCATTGCCCTGCTGGTATTGCTCGCGGTGGCGTGGCTTGCCGCCAAAATCGGCTCCATCATCGTGGCGCTGACGGGGGTGATCATTGCCCTGTGGGCGCTGTTCGCCGCCTTTACCTACTATTTTTTCCGCGACCCGGACCCGGCACCGCCCTCCGGGGCCAAGCTGGTGATCGCCCCCGGGCACGGCAAGGTAGACACGATTGATTTCACCACCGAACCCAATTTCATGGGTGGCGAATGCCGGCGCATCTCCATCTTTCTCTCCGTGTTCGATGTGCACGTCCAGAATTCCCCCGTCACCGGCCGGGTGGCTTTTTTCAAACATTCCCCGGGACAATACCTGAACGCCATGCGTGCGGATTGCTCGCTGTATAATGAGAACGTGCTGATCGGCATCGAATCCATGGACCCCGTGGGCGTGAAGGTCGGTGTCCGGCTCATTGCCGGGCTCATCGCCCGCCGCATTGTGCCGTGGGTGAGCCAGAACGATCCCGTGCAGCGCGGCGAACGCATTAGCCTGATCCAGTTCGGTTCGCGCGTGGATGTTTACCTGCCCAAAGACGCAAAAGTGAAAGTGCAGCTTGGCGAACGGGTCGTGGGCGGGCAGACTGTCCTTGCATCACTTGATTAAAGCCATGGCCGCCAATCCGGAAAACCAGCCAGCAACTGCCGCCGAAAGCGACAAGTTGAAGATCTATTTCCTGCCGAACCTCATGACGGCGGGGAACCTGTTCTGCGGTTTTCTCGCGCTCACGAAGATCGTGGAGGCGGACCCGGCGTCGGATGATTTTACCAAGACCATCCACACGGCCCTGTTTTTGATCCTGCTGGCCTGTATTTTTGACCTGCTGGATGGCCGGGTGGCGCGCATGGGCGGTCACGAAAGCCCCTTTGGCCGCGAATTTGATTCCCTGGCGGATATCGTCTCCTTCGGCGCCGCGCCGGCGTTCCTGGTCCATCGCATTGTGCTGGCGAATGTTTTTCACGATCGCCCGCAGATCGGCTGGTTTATCGCCTCGGTCTATTTGATCTGCGGTGCGTTCCGATTGGCGAGGTTCAACTGTCTGGCCGCGATGAGCAGCGGCGGAGGCGGCAAGGAATTCCTCGGCTTCCCCATTCCGGCCGCTGCGGGGCTGGTCGCCTCACTCACACTGCTGCTGCTATGGGTGGAGGAAAAAGGGTTCACCGTCAGCAAATGGCGTTTTCTCCTGCCGGTGATCCTGCTGTTTCTCTCGGCCATGATGGTGAGCGAAGTAAAGTATCCCAGCTTCAAATCCCTCGATTTCCGTGCCAAGCGCAGCTTCCTGAAAATGCTCATCATTGTGCTGTGCGTCGGATTTTTTCTGATTCTGTGGGAACATGTACTTCCCATCCTGGCTCCGGCCATCTTCACGGTCTATCTGCTGTATGGGTTTGTCCGGCCCTACATTCCCCGCGCCACGCAACGGGAGATTGAGGAAGAAACGGACGAACCGGAGTCGCCCCACTGACATGGCCGATCTGTCTCCAGTTCCGCTCGCGGCCATCGCGGGCTTTGTTTGCGCCCTGATGTTTTCCGCCATCCCCGTCGGCCCCATCAACCTGACCATTCTCAATGAAGGCTCCCGGCGCGGCTTCGCCTGGGCCCTGCTCATCGGCCTCGGTGCGGCCACGATGGACTGCGCCTACTGCGCCCTTTCCTTCACCGGCTTCACCGCGTTCTTTGATCACGGCATTGTCAAAGCCCTGATGCAGGTGTTCAGTGTGGTGTTTCTCATTTTCCTGGGCTGCAAATATCTGTTTGCCCAATCGGTGAAAGTGCCGACCAAACTCGATGCCGCCTCCCAAAAGCTCGGTGCCCGGCTCGATGAGAAACTGCACCCGCACTCAGCTTTCATGACGGGCTTTGTCCGCGTATTGGGCAACTTGGGTGTGCTTTTCACCTGGATTATCCTGACCGGCACGATGGTCGCCCATGAGTGGGTGGCCGACCAGTTTGCCGCCAAGGCCGCCTGCGTGGCCGGGGTTTTGCTCGGCACCAACCTGTGGTTCCTGATCCTCAGTTTCAGCGTGTCCCGCGGCCACGGCAAATTCAGCGCCAGGACCCTTTTGCGTCTCCAGCATATCTCCGGCATCTGCCTGATACTTGCCGGCGTTTTTGACGGCATCACCGTCGCCTGGGAACTCACCAAACACAAAATTTAACTCACTTTTATTATGCTTAAAGCCGGAATCGTCGGACTGCCCAACGTGGGCAAATCAACCCTGTTCAACGCCGTCACCCGCACCCGCAAGGCGGTGGCCGCCAACTATCCCTTCTGCACCATCGACCCCAATGTCGGCATCGTGACCGTTCCCGATGCCCGTCTGGCCGTGCTGAAAGGCATCGCCAAAACCCAGGTCACGATTCCCGCCGCCGTTGAATTCGTGGACATCGCCGGCCTCGTAAAAGGCGCCAGCGCCGGGGAAGGTCTCGGCAACAAGTTCCTCTCCCACATTCGCGAAGTGGATGCCATCGTCCAGGTCGTCCGCTGCTTTGAAGATGCGGATATCCATCACGTGGCCGGCAACGTGGACCCCGTGCGCGATATCGAAACCATCACCACCGAACTCGCCCTGGCCGACCTCGACAGCGTCAAGAAACGTCGCGCCGGCATGGCCAAGGATGTGAAGCGCGGCGACAAACAGTGCGTGGTCGAAGACGCCATTCTCGCCAAGCTCGAAGCCCATCTGGATACCGGCAAACCCGTCATCACCCTCGAGCTCACCCCCGAAGAAAAGGCCGTCTCCCGCCTGTTCTGGCTGATGACCGACAAGCCCACCATCTTTGCCTGTAACGTCAAGGAATCCGACCTCGCCACCGCCGATCAGAATCCCCACGTTCTCAAGGTGCGTGAATACGTCAAAACGCATCTGGCCTGCGAAGCCGTCATCATCAGCGCCCAGATTGAGAGCGATCTAATTGATCTCTCCGATGAAGAGGCGAAGGAATTTCTGAAGGAACTCGGCGTGGCCGAATCCGGTGTCGGCGCCCTCATCCGCGCCACCTATCATCTGCTGGGCTTGCGCACCTATTTCACCGCCGGTGAAAAAGAAGTGCGCGCCTGGACCATCCATAACGGCGACACCGCCCCCCAGGCCGCCGGCGTGATTCACTCCGATTTCGAACGCGGCTTCATCAAGGCCGAAACCGTCGCCTACGACGACCTCGTGAGCTGTGGCTCCGTGGCCGCCGCCCGCGAAAAGGGCCTCTACCGCATGGAAGGCAAGGAATACATCGTCAAAGACGGCGACGTGCTGCTGTTTAAGTTCAACGTCTGATCCCTGTTTAACCGCAGAGATCGCATAGATCACAAAGAGAAAGCAGGCCCATCCGGCCTGCTTTTTTCGTTACTGGATGTTGGGCGTTCGAGGTTGGATTCTTACCAGGCCATCCGCTACCTTCAATCCTCCATCCTCGTTTAGCTACTTCTCTGCGCTCTCTGCGGTTAAATCCGTTCCTCACCCCACCCGGTACCGCCGCATGGTCGTATCCACTTCCTGCGCCCAGGCATCAATGCCCCCGCGCAGGCAACGCACATTTTGCAGGCCGTGCCCCATGAAATACGCCGCCGCATCCAGACCGTTTTTGCCATGGTGATCCACCACCACGACCGGCTGGGTATTTGAGCCCGCACCCATGACCTCGCGCATCACGTCCTGCGAGAGCAGCACCGAACCCGGTATGTGCACCGCCTCAAATTCCTCGCGCGACCGGACGTCCACGACCTTCACGGCTTTGTCCGTCTGCAATAAGGTCGCGAGATCGGGCGCAGAAATCAGCACCTTCACATCCAGTTCATGGCTGGACCGGATATGCTCCAGTACCTCCGCCACATTGAGATTGCCATTGCGCGCAGCAACCCCCGCGAGCGTTTCCTCCGGACTGAACCCGCAACTGCTGCACCCGCCAATGTGATAGCGGCGGAACAACGCCCGCTGCGCGCCCGGAAACGCGGTTAACACATCGCGCATCGGCGATTCGGCACTGATGACTGGATCATTCATTCGTATGCCGTCAATCTGGCACAGGTGTCCCCGCCTGTCCACCCATTGGATGTTGCGTGTTCGAGGTGGGAGGTTGGGTGTTTTCTTAAATTCCCAAATCGATGATCCCTTTTCCCCGCCAATCTCGCTTTATCCTGATGAAGGCCCGTAGCATGATGCCACGGTCCCAGTCCATGTTATGAAACCTGTCCAAACGTTCCTGCGCAGCCCGCGCCACCTCCGCGCCAGCCTGCCGCTGGCGCTCGCCCTCCTCGCCGTGATGGTCACCGGCTGTCCTCGTAATGAGTATATCGTCCAGCTCAAGCCAGAGGGCGACCGCATCAGCCGGACCCTTACTTTTTACTGTGCCGATGGCGCGGACGCAAAAACCGGCCAGCCCAATTACCGGTCCTTTGGCAGTAATGAACTTGCCGCCATCGCTAGGGTATATCCCGCGCCGCTTCTCAGCACCAACGACCGGTGCTACGTCGTGCAGGGCGATTTCACCAACACCCTGCCCGCCGATGTCGGCGGCGCCGGCGTCTATGGCCATTACGCCACCGGTTTGGGTGAGGCTGATTTTTATACCGAACGTTTCCGCGGTGATGACGATCTGGCCGGCATGTTCGAGCAACGCGCCCGCGCTGCCGACCAGTTGACCGACTTATTCCTTGGCTGGAGCCGGAATGAATTGCGCCACCAGCCCGGCTACGACCGGCTGCACCACTTTTTGGATGGAGATTTCCGGCGCGACCTCAAAAATCTTGGCGCGTTCTGGTGCGAAGGGCAGTTGCTGGCCAACAGCCAGACCAATGAAGCCGAGGAATTCATCCTGCGCTTTGGCCAATACCTTTACGAGCGCGGTTACTTCCAGCTCAACGAACTGCCCGGCCTCTACACCGATCTGAGCGGGCCCGCTTCAGCACAACTGCTGTCCCACGTACAACGGCTGGTCGCCCGTAAAATGGGTGTGCCGGACAGCGATCCCATCCCCGCCAGCCTGACCTTTCTGGGCGATGAAGCTGCACTCGAAAAATCCTTTGCCAACTATCTCGCCGGCACTGACCTCTACCACGCCCGCCTGCGCCAATGGCAGCAGGATAAAAAACTGAAGCCGCAAAAAAATACGCCTGCCAAGCCACAACCGATCGACGTCGCGCAAGACGACCTCAGCACCCTCCTCAACTTCGATCTCAACGACCAGCCGGATTGCCTCACCGTCCATCTTGCCCTGCCGGCGGCTCCCGATCACAGCAATGGCCGCTGGGATGCCAACCTACAGCAGGTGGTATGGGAAACCCGCATGGGCGAAAGCAGCAAACCCGGCGGGCTGCCGGCCTATTGCTATGCCAGTTGGGCGCAACCAGACATCGCTTTCCAAACCGTACATTTCGGCAAAGTCGTCCTCACCGGCGATGACCTCATGCAATACTGCCTGTGGCGCCATGCCCAGAACACCACCCACGGCACAGAGTGGGACACCTTCCTGGCAAGTCTCCAACCCGGCACCAATCTGGCTTCCCATGTGGACGCCTTTCGCTTCCCTGACGAACCCGCCCCTATCCCCGCGACCACCAACCCGCCGCCACCCGCTCCCAGCCCCACCGCCTGCCCCCGCGATCTCCTCAAAGCCGCGCTGCGGTAGTTCTATTTTGCCGAAAGGAACAAGCCATTGGCGTATGGCAACTAACGGGCCTCCAGTTCGTCCCGGCTGGGGAGCGGGGGAAATTTTTTGTGCGGCAGGGTCTGGTACCAGAACGCCACCGAGGCGATGTCATCCTGCAACGGCAGATAGCGTCCGCCCGACTGCCAGCCCAAGGCTTGGATGGTCACCTTCAAATCCTTTTGAAACCGGATGGGATCGCGAATATGCCAGCGGTAAAGTCCGAACCGCGTCTGCGATTCGTAATGACCATCCGGCCGGATGACCTGCGCCAGTCCGCTGTAAGGCGTGGAAAATTCCGTGTAGTGCGACTGCCCGTCCGCGCCCTTCGTATCAAAATCATACGAGCCGCAGAAATAATCCTCCGTACCCGTCCCGCAGATCGTCGGGAACGTGGTGTCGCCATCCAGATAGAATTTAATTTCCCCTTCGCCCCACCAACCCGAACTATGCACGCCCCACGCAAGGTAGGTGCCCACGTATTGCCCCTGCCCTTCCACGCCATCGAGAATCGTGTAAATGCCTTTCGTGGTCAGTGGATTCTGCCGGCGGAATTGCGCGTGAAAATACGCCGCATCATCCGGCACGGTGGTGAGCGTGTAGTTGATCTGGTAATAAATCGTCATCGCCGCGTCATCCAGATTTTCCACCGTCACCTTGCATTGTTTATGAAACGGCATCTGCCAGTAGGAATTGAAGGCGCTGCCGGGATTCACACACACGGGCAGCGAACTGATCTGACAATAACGCCCCATGCCACACGCAAAAAAGTCGCCCAGCGGACATTCCACCGAGGGATCTTTCTCGCCATCCCAATAGATGCGCAGGATGAAACTGCGGGTCCTGTCCAGCGGCGACGGCGTCATCCAGATCTGCTGGATGGCCCCGGGACCGGTGATATCCGCCAGCGTGAAGGTGGCATGCGCCGCCACGTTCGCAAACGGCGACACCTTCCACCCCTGCCCCAAATCCCGCGCCGGCCCGCGCGCCGGACCGTTCGTCGACATTGCGGCCATCCCTTTTTCGCCGGTGAAATTTTCCGGGCTGATGGACCGCGACTGCGCATTGGATACCCGGTAGAGATTGCCCAGCCCCAGGTTGAGCCCGTCAAACGGAGCATCCGCTGCGGCGAGTGTCAGGCAGCCACCGGCCAATAGTCCGGCAGCCAGGCGAAAGGCATTTCTCATCATTTGTCAGTTTGTAGTGGCAAACGGGCCTCCGGTCAAGCATACGAACAATCGCCCACAGTTCCACTCGTTTGCTTTGCACCCAGTCCATTCGCCCGGCCAAAAAGAAAACCGCCGGATGAAACCCAGTTCATCCGGCGGTTGAAATCAAGTGAGTGAAGACAGCTCAGCGTTTGTAGTAGCAGAGATACGCCACATCACCGGCGGCTTCCACTTCAAACTTCACGTGCGGCGGCACCACAAAGAACTGGCCCTGGCCGTAGCTCTGCCACTCGCCGCCGGGCAGCTTCGCCGCCAGCGTGCCGGCCACCACGTGCATGTGCTCTTCGCAATCCGTGCCGAAGCTGTATTTGCCCGGCTCAATCACGCCAACCGTGGCCGGACCAGCGGTGGTGGTAATGGCCAGACTCTGGACTTTGCCTTCAAAATAGGAATTGTGTTTCATCGCCCTTTTTAATGCCGGTTTTTCGTGTCGCTGACAATAAAAACCGGGGCTGGCCGGCTGAAAATTATAACTTCAACGCAGCGGCACCGTCGCCGACTGCGCAAAACCAGCCCGACCAAAAAAACTCCTGCGCCGCCACATTGCCGGCATCTGTCAGCAGCGTGATCCGACAGCAGCCGGCGGCCCGCGCCTGCTGGATAGCCTCCTGCAACAGCCGTCGTCCTATGCCGGCCAACTTCGGATCATCTCCCTCCATTTTCCCGCTTATTGCAAACAGAAAAAATCCGCCGCCAGCAATAGCAGTCCCCCGCCCATGAGCATGGCAAACCCCGCCTCCAGGCGGTGCCACCACAATATGCGCCGGACAAACGGCGGGGGCAAAAGCTCCAGCGGCAGTCCGGCCCCGGGCCGCGCACAGGCAAGTCCAGCCGCAACCACCGTAAAAATTCCCAGCGCCAGATACCACCCAACCGAACCCGCCGTCGGCACGGTCCAGCCGGTGAAGATAAACACCAACCCCGCCACGCCATAACCAAACTGGTACAGGCTCCTTGCGTCCCACTTCATCCGGTTGTGTTCTGCCCAAAGGGTTTTCTGGTCGGCGGAAAGCAGTTCATGCTTCGCCGAATCCATTTTCAGCCGGCAGGTAATCAGCCCAATGAGGCTGACCAACAGCAGCAACAAGGGCAGAAACGCCAAAAGAACTTTGAGTGGCATAAGCCTGACACCCGCGCTCACACCATGATCGGCAAAATCAGCATCGCCCGGCCCAGGTGATACAAACGGCGCTGCAATTCAAACACCGTATGGTTGTGCAGCCAGCGCGTGACAAAACTCTCATCCTTGAAGACGAGCTGCCCGGCGAAGAATTGCGCCTGGGGATATTTCTGGGCAATCGTATCGCACAGCGTCGCCGCCTCCGCCACGATGTCTGTGCCCAGGGCGAGTTGCGACTCCGCATAAAAACCGCGCCGGCTCATGTACGCCACATAGCGGTCCACTTCGCGCCGGGAATGTTCGCGCAGGTTTTCCACCTCGGCCGCGCCCTTGAAATTTCCCGCGTCCAGCACGCCCACCTGCACAAAGATGAAGTTGTTATAAACCCGGGGAAACATCCGCACAATCGCCAGCAGCGTGTGCAGCCCCAGGCCGTTGAACCCGTTCACCAGCAGCACCGCCGTGCGCGCATTCGGATCACACGGCGGCGGCGTTTTTTCCACCGGCGCGGACATCATGGCGTCATCCGCCAGCGCGGCCGCCACCAGCTCGTTCAGGCGATGCAGCTTTTTCTGCGTGTGCAGGTAATGGTTCTTCACCCAGAAGGAAATCCCCACCAGCACGCCCGTCACCAGCAGCGTGATCCAGCCACCCTCGTCAAATTTCGCCACGCAAAGCAGGATCAGAATGCCGCCCGTGAGCAGCAGTCCCAGACCATTCAGGAAAATCTTGAAACGCCATTTCGGCACCTTGCCGCGCACCATCCACCAGTGCCGAACCATGCCCAGTTGTGAGAGGCTGAACGTGATGAACACGTTAATGCTATAGAGCACCACCATGACATCCACCGCCGCCTTCGAAAAATAGACCACCGCGAATGCCGCCGCCCCCATCAGGAGCACCCCGTTCTGGGTCACGAGCCGGTCGCTCAAGGTAGCCAGCCGCGTGGGCATCCAGCGGTCCACCGCCATGTTCGCCAGCACGCGCGGGCCGCCAAAAAACCCCGTCTGCGCCGCAATGATCAGTAGCGCGGCGGACGATGCCATGGCCGCCACCACAAATGCGCGCGACAGCCCTGGCGACCAGCCGGCCGTCATGGTTTCAAACAGCACTGCGTTCAGCGTTTTGTCCTTCACCGGCACCACATGATAGAGCAGATACGCCACCAGCAACCCGCCCACCACCAGCGAGAGGGAGACGCTCATGTAAATCATGGTCCGCTTGCCCGTCTGCACTCGGGGCTCGCGCAAGGTGTTCAAACCGTTGCTCACGGCCTCAATGCCCGTGTAAGTGCCGGCCCCCAGGCTGTAGGCCCGCAGCAGTACCGCAAATAACCCGATCATCCCCGTCTCCGCGCTGGCCGTCCGCACATCCGTCATCACCCCATGACCGATTTCCGGAAAACTGCCCAGATGCGTGGCAATGGACCACAGAATTGCGAACGTATATGTCCCCACAAACACGAAAAAGATGGGCACCCACAAAACGACCGATTCCTTCACGCCACGCAGGTTCAGCATCGTCAGAAACACCACCACCGCGAGCGAAAAACCCATTTTATAGGCCTGCACCCCATGCGGCAGCATGCTGAACGCCGCGTCCGCACCGCTGCTCACGCTCAAGGCGATCGTCAGGATATAATCCCCGATCAGCGCGCACCCGGAAATAACCCCCACCGTGGGCGACAACAATTTGCTCGCCACCAGGTACCCGCCGCCGCCCGTGGGAAATTCCTCGATGATCTGCGAATAGCTCGCGCAAATGATCACAATGGTGATCACCGACGCCAGCGCCACGAACAGGCTCAGGTAGGTATGGGTCTTGAGCGCCAGAAACGCCTGCTCCGGACCGTAGCACGAGGAAGACAGGCCGTCCGCCCCCAGCCCCACCCAGGCCAGCAGCGCCACCAGCGACATGTTATGAAAGATGTTTTTGTCCGAGAGATTCCGCGCCCGGCCAATCACCAGATTTTTGATCCAGTCCATACAATTAATAGCGCAGTGTCATCGGACAACGCCCGGATATTGGGAAAGTTCAGAGTGCAACGGCATGAGTGAACCAAATATGGCCTAAAATGTCAATTTTGCGGTGCTCCTGCCCCATCTGCCATCTGGACCGCCCCTGTCCGCTCTTTGTGTCCTGCGTTCTGCGGTTAAATCGCATCCCCCGCAGCAACCGCCTCCGAGCCCCCGGGTTCCTTTGCTTGATTCTGAAAACAGAAACAGCAATTTGTTGTAGATTGTTCTGGCGGTCTATTTAACAACCAGTTAAAACCTACTCGGCTCAATAAAATCTACGGAATTAGCCATGACAAATTATATGTTCCCATCGGCAGGCAAGGATTCATTTCTCACTGGCCTTGTTTTTGGCTTCGATGTGGGCACCGGCTCCATCGGTTACGCCGTGCGCCGCGGCTCCTCCTTCCTTGACGTCGGTGTGCTGATTTGCCCGGAGGACACCAACGATTTGAGCGGACGACGCGGAATGCGCCGCCAGCGCCGTACGTTGCGCAGCAAAAAATACCGGCGGCAATGGTTTGCCCAAGAATTGCTCAAGCTCGGTTTGAGCAAACCGCAAAACCCCCTGGATGATCCCATCGCCTTGCGAATACGCGCATTAAATGGCGACCAGTTGAAGCCCGAAGAACTTTTTGCCGCCCTCACTCATCTTTTCAAACGGCGCGGTTACAGCAAAGTGCCGTGGGCGAACGTTGAAAAGGCGGCAAAGGAAGGGGCAAAGCCAAAGCAAGCTGACGATGAAGGCGTCATCAAAGAAAAAGTTAAAAAGACCCAAGCGGAGTTGGGCGACAAACATCCCTGCCAATTACTGGCCGAACGGCGCACCGAAGCGGGAAAAAGCCCGACTGAGCATTGGGGGCGGAAAATTTACTGGCCCCGTGAAGTCTTGCAGAAAGAATTTCTCGCCATTGTTGCCGCTCAAAAGAAAAACTTTCCGCAACTGGTCGAAAAAAAGGACTGGCTGCTTTACGGCGATTCGCAGCCAAAGACAAAAAACGGAGAAACCTTCCATGTCTTTTTCAAAACCACCGAAGCGCGAAATCCGGGTGTGCTCGGTTTGCGGTGGCCGCGTTTTGACAATCGCGGCCCGGCTTTGGATTCCTTGCAGCCGGTGGATGCCGAAGGCCGCCCCATGCACGTTGTCCGCAAGAACAAGGAGGCTTTCACAAAAGCACAATGGGAATTGGCATTGATGAATTTCCGGGTTCTGGACTTCGAGACGCGGCAGAAGCGTGATCCACGCACTGATTTTCCGGTGTTTGTTGAAAATCTCCGCAACGAATGGAATAAAAAGGGCAAGGTCACGGAAGCACGGCTTAAAAAAATGGCCGAACCGTTTAAAGATAAATTTTTGCTGATTGAGCACCAGAAACAACTGACCCCGGAAACCGGTGCAGGTCGGGCAAGGTATTCTTCCCCCACGCTGGAACTTATCCGTAAGGAAATTGGCGAAGGTCGCCGCGTTGACCCGCCACAACCCATCTTGCGACGCAAAGGCGAGACTGCCGAGCAAGCGTTGAACCGCTATCTGTCTGACATCAAACATCCGCTCGTGCGGCATCGGCTAATATTGTTCAAGGGAATCTTGGCGCGGTTGGTTAAAGACTACGGCCAGCCAGATACGATTGTGCTGGAAGCTGTCCGCAGCCTTGCCCTCGGTCAAAAAGCCAAAAATGAATTGAACAAACGGAACGAACAATTTCGAAAACAGCGTGAAATTGCCCGCGAAGAACTGTCTTCAAACAACGAATCCATATCTCGCAAAGGCATCCAGCGCTATCGACTATGGCAAGAGGCCAAAGGGCGTTGCCCGTTCTGCCTGCAAACCATCGCCCGCACCGATTTGGGCCACGGCGCAGACATCGAGCATCTTGTGCCGCGCTCAGTCGTGGATTGCAACGAGTTTTACAATCTCACCGTCGCCCACAGTAAATGTAACCGCGAATTGAAAGGCGACCGCACTCCGCTTGCTGCGTTTGGCGGCACGGCGTTATGGGAAGGTATCAAGGCCAACGCCGAAGCCTGTTTTTCTGGTCGCAAGTTGGAAATCTTTTTGAGTCCCAATGCCGAAGAATTGATTGAACAGAAATCCGACCTGCAACACACCGCTTACATCGCTCGTGTCATCCGCCACATCTCGTTAGTCCAACTTGGCTGGCTTAATGATGAAGGCCGCGACCCGACACCGGAAAAGCAAAATCCCGCCTTGCGTTTCCAAGTTACCAACGGCCAACTCACCAGCCGGTTGCGCAAGGCATGGGGATTGAACCAAATTTTGCACCCACTTCCGCCGGGTAAACGTTGGGATGAGTTGACGGATGCCGAACAGACTCAATTCACCGAAAAGAATCGCGGCGATCTGCGGCACCATGCGCTCGACGCCATGGTAATTGCCTGCACCTTGCCGTGGCTGGCGCATCGCACCCATGGCGCGAAAGATGCCTTGGGCCGTCATGGCTGGTGGACGCAAGACGAGAAGCAGCGCAGCAAGGCCGCTAATCCGCTATTCCCGAATGAGGGGCAAATGCACGATGTCGTAAAAAAGGAAATCGAAAAGGTGGTGGTGAAACATCACGTCTCGCGCAGCAATCACCAGCAGGCATATGCCACAACGCTTTATGCCAAAAAAGCCAAAGACACCTATGTTGCGCGAGACAAAGTTAACGAATTAAAAGAAAAAGATTTCACAGATATCTACCCTAAAGAGTTGGGCTGCTATTTCCAAGCTGCTTGGTCACGTTATGTCGAGGAAGAAACTGATTTGGATACTCAACTAAAACGGACAAAAGATAAGTTACCAGAGGCTTTCACAAAGAAACTCTGTTTCTCGGACTTTCAA
>CAIJGS010000144.1 GCA_903820285.1 uncultured Verrucomicrobia subdivision 3 bacterium
CTGGGGCGCATTCCGGTGCTCAAGGCCCGCATGAATGCGGACCTGCACATGGCGGACGACCTCAAGAACACAGGCAAGGGCAACCTGTTTGTGATCTTCGGCGAGCCGGATATTGAGTTGCTGACCGAGAAGGGTGGCAGCTCCGGCGCGGAGCAAATCCGGGTGAAGGTCAACGGGGTGGACGTGTTTCACCCGAACACGGGCGAAGTACACAGTGACAATGCGGACGGCATTGCCTGCTGGTTCATTGACACGGATTACAACGAGGAGAGTTTCTTTGTGCGCCACGCCTATTTCCTGGGGGCCAACGATCCGTACAGCGCGCTGAAAACCACGCTCAAAGCCGAGATCAACGCGGAAGCATGGGCCACGCTGAACAGCGACACATCCCGGCCGTTTCCCAAACCCAAGTCCGGCCGCATCGCGATCAAGGTGATCAACCATCTGGGGGATGAGGTGATGAAGGTGTTTAAGGTGTGAGGGCTGGGTGGAAAACAACGGGCAAGATAGCACATAATCACGACAGGAGAGCAAGTAACCATGCTTGCTCATAAGCTAAAAACCAAAAAAACAACATTATGGCAAAACGCAGTCAAGGATACCTCCAACTTCACGAAACCGTTGAATTGACCTTGCGGGGAATAACGGTCTGGGCTTACACCAAGCGCGGCAAATTCCTCGGCCGGGTTGAGGTCAATCGTGCCGGGATAGCGGTTGCCACGGGCAAAAAGGGCAATAAAAAGCTCGGAAATTTAAGCTGGGAGAAGCTGTTTGAGGCATTGGAAAAATAATCGGAGTTACGGCTTTAGCTATTCGGGCCTTGGTATTCGCGGTCGCCGGACCGCCTGGAAGGCGGGACTCCGAACTGGGGATGACGCCGTCTCTGAAAACGAAAAAACCGTGAGTATAGGAACCCTGAAGGTTCTCACGGCACGGGGCCGAATTTTGCTCACGGCACGATTAATATCTCCCGTCCCCGGCCGGTTGTAAAGAGTCCTTGCGGACGGCCAGTCTTCGCAGACGGCCAGTCTTTGCAGACGGCCACCATGGGGCAGCACGGGGCGGGCAAAATTTACCACATAGAACGCATAGAACGCATAGGGCGCAGAGATGGGGACGCTGAAGAGGTGCGAGGATGGTGGGTTGAGGATTGAGGATGGAGGGGAGGCTTTGAACCGGGAGACATGTCTCCCAGTTCCAAAGCGGTGTCATGCCAACGCACTCCACAGAGGAAAGCGGGATAACCGGGCGCGAGTTTAGCTGTAACGGTGAGTTTACCATGTAAACCTCTAACCCGGTAAGATAGCACGGGTTTCTGAATGTTAAATGAGGGGGCAGGGCGGGGGGATCGAGCCACAGGCTCGACGCTACAATGGGCGGCAGGCGATTTCAAATCTCAAATTTGAAATTTGAAATGGCCGGGGACAGCCCATCCGCCTGCGTCCGTCTGCGGCGCGACAAGCATCCATCGCTCACCGGCCGGGGAGCGGCGGGGCGGGGATGAAGGGAAAAAACACCCAACATCCAACATCGAACAACCAACATCCAATGCTTAACGGCCGGGCAGCGGCGGGCTGGAGGAGGTGGGGGACGGCGGGAGCTGGGCGAGGAGTTCCAGTTGTTGCTGGTACCATTCGCGCAGGGGACGGGAGAGCAGGGAGACTTGGAAGTCCTTAAAGTGCGAGAGGTTCAGGGCGTCTTCCACGCATTTCCGGAGCTGGGTGTTCAGCTCGCCTTTGGCGTCGTCGGACCAGCCTTTGAAGGAGCCGTCTTTTTCGCCGAGGGCGCGGGCGGCGGCGAGGCGGGTTTCCTGGTCGTACTTGAAGGCGGGGACTTCGACGTAGCTCTTGTCCACCTGGCCGGCGATGCGCTTGGTTTCGTCCTTGGCGGTGACGACGTATTTGGCGACTTCGATGATGCGGGTTTCGAGCTTGGCGGTGATGTCATCGGCGCCGACGCCGCCGGTGGCTTCCATGCCGAGGTCGCGCTGGGAGTTGCCGAGCTTCAGGCAGAGGTGTTTGACGACTTCTTTCTCGAGTTCTTCAAAGTACTTCTGGCCGCGCTTCTGGATGAGGTCGGTTTCGTCCTTGGTGAAACTGTATTTCTTGTCGTCCAAGCCCACGAAGGTGAGGTAGTTCGTGGAGGCGAGGAGTTTGCCGAGCTTGTCGGTGAGGGCGGCGGCGTTGACCCGGGGCATGACGGGGATGCCGGCGGGGTCGGCCTTGAGGTCGAGCTTGAAGTCGGCGGGCAGCCAGGCGAAGAGGGCGCGGTCCACGCCGCCGAGCTGGTCCACCTGCTGGTTCAGGAATTTCCAGTGGGCAAGGTGACGATCTTTGCGATTCATTTCACCGATATAATCGAACTGGTTTTCGACGCTGAGGGAGCGGATATCCGAGCGGAACCAGACGAGCTGGCTGGCGAATTCACCGGCGATGAGGCGGGCGGTGACGGTGTAGTCCAGGTTCACCTGTTCGAGGGGCAGGCGGTCGTGGGGATTCTGCGGGGCGCGGGCGCGAATGAACGTTTCAATGACGCTATTCGGCAGGAGGCTGATGAGCTGGGCGGTGTCGGAATAGGCGCCGACGACGGGCGCGGGGCCGTAGTCGAAGGTTTTCACGTCGCCATAGACCATGGTGTCTTCATCGGAGGCGAAGAGGAGTTTGTTGGTGCGGGCCTCGGCGCTGTCGTTGTAGCCCCAGGCGATGGCGGCGTGGTCGTGGGGGAGAATGTGCTTGAGGGCGCGGATCTGCCAGCCGATGAAGACGCTGCCCTTGAAGACGGTGTATTCCATGATGGAGCTGGAGACGAGCTTGTTGGTGTAGGCATCCAAGGGCTGGCCGGTGAGGTAGGCCTTGAACCAATCATCGAGCTCCTGGCTGGTGAGGGTGGAGGCGAGGCTGCCGGCGAAATTGTGGCGCAGGCCGAGGATGTGGCCGACTTCGTGGGCGACGACCTGGCGGACGTAATCCTGCGAGGTGCGGAGGGCGGCTTCATCGGTGAGCTGGTCGCTGGCGAGCAGTTCCTGGAGGCCCATGGCCATCTGCTGGGCGAAGACTTTGGGGTCGATTGAGCAGCATTCGGCGGAGCCGAGGAAGGGCAGGCCGAGGCGGGCGGAACCTTTGCCGTCTTTGGCGTCTTTTTTCGGGGCGGCGGCTTCTTCCATGGCGCGGAGGAGGGCGCGGGCGCGGGCTTTGCCGAGGAAGGTGAAGGCGCTGGTCATGTAGGCCTGGCCGTGCATGGATTCACCGGTGAGGGGATCGGCGAGGACGTCGGCGTAGGCGAAGCCGGCCTTGTCCCACGGCACCCATTGCACGAGGTTGTACTTGGCATCGGGAGCGGTGACGCCATCGGGGGCTTTGGCGACGCGGACGATTTCATGGCCGAAGACGAGGTTCCAGTAGAGGATGCCGTCGGACACGGCCTGGACGTATTCGGGCGGGGTGTTGGCGGAGTAATAGAAGAGGAGGGGTTGCTTGAGGTCAAAGCGGTCCACGCGCGAAGAAATGCGGCCGGTGCCGAGCTCGAGCTGGCCTTCGGTTTCAAAGAAACGGGCATAGCGGTCGGTGACGGGATCGGGTTCCTTGCCGACGAAGTTGCCGGGGGCGTAGGGGCTGATGAAGTAGCGGGCTTCGTAGCGGGCCTGATAGTCCTGGCTCATTTCGCGGGAGCGGGTCTGGACGCTCTGGCGGATGATGAGGTTGCCATCCTCGGAGCGCATTTCAAAGACGCGGCTCTCGGGGACTTCGAGGACGGTGTCGTGCTGTTCGAGGTCCATGCCGCCGCCATCGGTCCAGGACTGGGTGAAGACCTGGCGCATGCCTTTGTTGAAATCGATGACGACCTGGTTGGAGTCCTGCCGCACGATGGCGAAGCTGGCGAGCAGGCGGCGGGCGGGGAGGTCTTTGGTGACGACCAAGCCTTGCGTGGATTCATAGAGGTCCACGCCATCGGGGAAGAGTTCGAAGGAGACGATCTTGCCGGCGAGGCCGTGGCTGGTGGGGGATTGGCCCTGCGGAATCAGCGAGGCGCTGAAGAGGTAATCCTTGCCAAAGGCGGCCTTGGGAATGGCGAGCAGAAACTGGTCGGCCACTTGCAACGGCGGGGCGATGACGGCATCGCCGGCGCGAGCCCGCAGGGAAAACAGGCCGAGGAGGATGGCGGTGAACGTGAGGGTCCGGATTGTAAAGCCGATTATTCGTTTCATCTTGGATGGTTACAATGTCCGTTAACTTCGGCGCGGGCAAGCGTAAAGTGGTACGCAATACGGGGGAGCTTGCGGGGGGGATTGGGGAAACATCCAACAACCAACAGCGAACGCCCAACATCCAATGGCCGATGGGCGCGGCTGCTGCCATAATCAAAGCACACAACGCACGCCCACCGGCCGGCGAAATGCTGGCTCAGGCGGTTTTGAGCTGGCGGGGGCGCGGGGCGGGCATGAGCCAGGCGATCAGGGCGATGAGGGACAGATCCCAGATGGATAAGGTGGTGATCAAGTTTGTCAGGAACGACAGAGCGGAACCTTCCGGGCTGCCGGGCATGTTTCTGAAAGCGATGGAAAAATAAAGGCAATACACCGTCAGCAAAATGGTCAGACAGGCCAGAACCAAGCGGGTACGGGATTGGAAGATGAAATGCCCCAAGGAGGCAGGGCTGGATTTCAGCCAGCCTTTGGCCAGCGCGATGGCCAGTACAACCGCGGGCACCCAGATGACATAGTTCGACAGCCAATAGATGGAAATTCCCTGAAAATTCTGCAACCATTGTGGCAGGTAAAACACCACCCAATCGGGCAACAGATCGCGTACGCGGAAAACGTGGTTAAAATTATCGCCGCTCAACACGCGGGTCAGAGCGAAAATGGTCATGCCCCACAAGCGATTGGCCAGCAAAGCTAGGGCAATCCAAAACAACCGTTCGCGCCAGATGGCGGCGGGGTGGGCTTTGGTGAATTCGGCGGCGAGCTGTTCGGGCTGGCCGAGCTGGCGGCGGCCGAGCCAGAAGGCTTCGTCGTCGGTGAGACCGCGCTGGCGGTAGCCGGCGATGGCATCGAGCAGATGGGACTCCAGTTCGCGGCGGGCCTCGGTGGTGAGCTGTGTCTGGGCGGCGAGTTCGGCGCGCCAGCCGGCGAGGGCGGCGGTCAGATCGTAACGGGTTGGTGATTCCATAATTTGCTCAGGGTGTTGTGGACTTGCAGC
>CAIJGS010000145.1 GCA_903820285.1 uncultured Verrucomicrobia subdivision 3 bacterium
GTGAAAAACTGTCCGCACGACCAGTTTAGCGCCCGAATGTTCGCTGACACATCAGGCAGACCGGTCCAAATGGTTCACTTCACATTATCCATCATCAGAGCCATTACACCAACCCAGCTTTTAAGTCCGACAGGCTGCTAGGTTTTAAGCGGGGCAAAGGGCTGGTTTTTTCTGGTGGGCCTATCACGCCGGAAATGTTCAGCCAGATCTTGGCGGGGGGGAAGCCGGGTGAGTGGTGGCGATCAGGGCTGGCAAGCAATACGCCCGCAACCGGTTGCCAGAAAAACCGGTGGGTCGCGATGGAGGGGTTCGTTTAATGTCCGATAATGGGGGCGTTAAAGCCTGGGTTGGGACCCGAATCTTCAATTTATTTTCGATAGCTGGGGTTAACCCGAAAACCGGCGGAGCGTGGTGCTTCGCGAGCGTGGACGTTCCAATCCATATTGCGTATTTGCTGGGTGAAACCGGAAATATATTTGCTGCTCGCCAGGATAATTTGCCGCCTCTCCCGAGGGGAGACCGGCTGTGTCTGGCTGGCTTGCCACATTATTTGATTTTTCTTTTCCGGTTTTGGCGTCACAATGCGCATTAACCCTTAGAAGCCACAAAATACCTATGGAATGATCTATTCCATGCATGTCGTCCATGCAGTGAGATCGATCATGGCCGGGTATGGTGTCTTTACAGCCCAAAAACCGACAAAAATGCCTATGAGTTCTCCAAACCAATATACGCCCTCAGTCATCCGCAAGACCACACAGTTGCTTTCGTCGGGCCGATGGCCAGCTCGGTTGTTTTCTGCCGGCAGTCTGTTCCTGCTGGCGGGTGCGTTGTCAGCGTCGGCGGCCGCTGTCGTGCTGCGCGCACCCGATGCGGTGGGCACCTCCAGTTTTACCGGTTCCACGAACTGGAACCCCACCGGTGTGCCGGCTGCCGGCAATACCTATTCGACCGCATTTTTGACACGCGTGCCCGCCGATACGACCTCCCGCACTTTTGCGGGCGATTCGCTGAGCGTGAATACGGGGGCGCGCCTGATCGGCAAGACCACGGGAACCACGCAGGTGACGACGATCAATAATCTCATTCTCAATGGTGGCACGCTGGAGCAGGCGACGGCGAACAGCGACAGCTTCATCGAAACCTTCGCGGGCAACATCAATGTCGCATCCTCGTCCGGCATCGGGGCGATCGGGTCCACCGCGAACAATAACGCGTCCTTTGAAACGATGAATGTGACGGCCATCATCAGCGGTTCGGCGCCGCTGGTGATCAGCGGTGGCACGATCAACGCCGGGGCCAACACCGGGGTGGTGAAGCTGAGCGCGGCCAATCCCTACAGTGGCATCATGACGGTGACCAACGGATTTAGCGGATCTACGGCGGTTATTGCCAGCGCGGTGAACCGCATCTTGCAACTGGCCAACGTGAATGCGTTGAGCAACGCGACCGTAAGTCTCGTTTCTTCCGTGGCGAATCCGATGTCGTTTTTAACCGCCTCGAACACAGCGCCGTTCAAAGTTGGCGCGTTGGCCGGCAACGGCACCCAGACGCTGCTCGACACGGCGGGTACGGCCGTCACGTTGAGCGCGGGTGGCAATAATGCCAGCACCACCTTCTCCGGCGTCCTGACCGACGGCGGCAATCTGGCCAAGGTTGGCACTGGCACCTTAACGCTCACCGGCGCGAACACTTACTATGGCACGACCACCATCAGCGGCGGTTCCTTGCAGCTGGGCAATGGCGGGGTCAATGGCGTCCTTGCCACCAGCAGCACGCTGACGGATAACGCCAATCTGACCATCAACCGCACAAATGCAGTGGTGCAGGGCACGGATTTCAGCGGCAGCCCGATTACGGGCACCGGCTCGTTCACCCAGGCGGGGGCGGGCACAACGACCTTGAACGCGGCGAACAGTTACAGCGGCGCGACGACGGTCAACGCGGGCAAACTGATTGTCAGTTCGGCGCAAACGGGCACGGGAGCGGTCACGGTGGCCAACGGTGCCAAACTGGAAATCAATATTTCCGGCACCAGCCAGCTGTCGCCGAGCACGCTGACACTGGGAACCAGTGCGGCGACCACCTTGTATTTTGACAGCTTGAGCAGCACCACCATTGCGCCGATTACGGCGGGCACGCTCGCGGTGGGCGGGCTGGTGACGGTCACGATCAACTCGGGCACGTTTGCCGCCGGGAACAGCTATCCCTTGATCCACTGGACGACCAGTGGTCCGGCCGATGCGAGTTCCTTTACCCTCGGCACGTCGCCCGGGCTTTCGGCCACCTTCTCGGTCAGCGGTTCCACGCTTTATTTGAATGTGGCGGCGGTGTCCGACATCTGGAGTGGTTTGGTAAACGGCAATTGGGACGCGGCCACGGCCAACTGGACGGGCAATGCAACGGTCTTTGCCAACGGCCAGGCGGTGCTGTTTGATGACACGGCGGCCGGCAACACCAGCGTGACGGTGACTGTGCCCGTCCAGCCAGGCAACATGGTTTTCAACAATAGTTCTTTGACATACACCATCACTTCCAGCGGGGCCAACCTCATTGGCGGTAGCGGTGCGTTGACCAAGAATGGCAACGGTACAATCATGCTGGCCGGCGGCGTCAATACATACACCGGGGTGACTGCCGTCAATGGCGGCACGCTCAGCATTGGCGCCTTGGCCAATGGCGGCGCGGCCAGCGACATCGGCGCGGCGACTGCGGCCTCGGCCAATCTCGTGCTAAACGGCGGCACATTGCAATATACCGGTGCGAATACGACCACCGATCATGGCGCAACCCTCGGAGCCGGCGGCGGCACAGTGCAGATTTACTCGGGCGGAACCGTTCTGGCGGACAGCGGCGTCATTGTTGGTTCGGGAGCTTTGACCGAGACGGGTGGCGGCATATTGACGCTTTCCGGCGCGAGCACGTTCAGCGGTGGCGTGACGCTGAGCGCGGGGCAGTTGAACATTAACTATGGCGGTTCGAGCAGCGCCAATTCCGCCATCGGCACGGGCCCGTTGACCATTACGGCCAACACCACCATCGACAACACGAGCGGGAGTGATGTCACGGTGCTGGCGAACAACGCGCAATTTTGGAACGGCACCTTCACCTACGCTGGATCGGCCAACAATCTGAACCTGGGCACAGGCGCGGTCGTCAATCCCATTACAAACATTGTGATCGTCAGCGCGAATACGTTGACGGTGGGCGGGGCGATCAGCGGCATCGGCGGGATCACCAAAGCGGGCTACGGCACGCTGGTGCTTACGGCGTCGAATACATTTAGCGGCGCGGTGGATTTGACGGCGGGCACACTGGCGATCGGCAATAACGCCTCGCTGGGGACGGGCCTGCTGAATTTCGACGGCGGAAGCGGCGGCTCGACCATCCAGTCCATTGATGGCACCGCCCATATCATCACCAATCCGCTCAATTTTAGCGGCGCCGGAGCCGTCTCCATTTATGGCGGCACGGGGAACCTGAAATTCACGTCTACTCCGACTGCCAACGGCACGGATAAGACCTTGATCGTCAATAATCCCCAGACCGAGTTCAGCGGGGTCCTGGGCGGAGCCAGTGGACGGAATGTGGGGGGCACCGGCATCCTCGTGCTGAGCGGAACAAATACTTATTCCGGGGCGACCACCATCAGCTCAGGCGCGAATTTGCAATTGGGGAATGGCGGCGCGAGCGGGTCGCTGTCCACGAGCAGTGTGATTACCGACAACGGTACGCTGATCTTCAATCGCAGCGATACGATTTCGCAGGGCAGCCAATTTAATGGTACGCCCATCACCGGTTCCGGCGGCGTGATTCAGGCCGGCTCCGGCAGCACCACCTTGAATGCGGCGAACACGTACTCCGGCACGACCGCCGTGAACAACGGTGAGCTGTTCATTACGCCTGCCTGCCAGTCGGGCGGGGAATTTGACGTGGCGAATGGGGCGAAGTTTGGCATTTCCGCCAGCTCGCTGACCAGCGGCAGCGCGACCATTGGGGTGCTGGCGCTCGGAACTGGCGGCGCGACCACGATCGACTTCTCCTACGGTTTTGTGGGGAATCCAACCAATGCCACCCTGACAGCCGGGGCGGTGACCATCAACGGCAACAGCGCGATCCGCATCGGCGGCAATTTTGTTCCCGGCACCTTCCCGGTTTTGAAATACGCCAGTCTTACCGGCACCTTTAACAGCACGGTCGTGGGCCCGCGCGGCGTGGCAGCGACGCTGTATAACGATGTGGCCAACCAGACGATTGATGTGATCGTTTCCTCGGTCGGCGGCGGCATTGTCTGGTCCGGCACCAACAACCTGGCGCCGAATCTGTGGGATTTGAACACGACCACGAACTGGGTGTCCGGCGGCCTGGGCACGGTCTATATTGAAACCGTCCCGCCGGGTGATGCGGTGACCTTCAATGATCTGGGCAGCGGCACGGTGCTGCTGAGCAACACGGCCAGTCCGTCCAGCGTCACGATCAGCAATGTGGCGGTGAATTATACGTTCCAGGGCAGCGGCCAGATCACTTCCTCCGGGGGGCTGACCAAGAGCGGCACCGGCGCGGTGACCCTGAATTTGCCCGGCACCTTTGCCGGTAATACGGTGGTCTCCAACGGCTCGCTCAGCCTGGGTGCCAGCCAGAGTTTTGCCAACCTCGCCGGTAATGGTACGATCAACAGTTCAACCGGCGCGCCGGTGCTGACGGTTAACAGCAGCCAGGACACGACTTATTCTGGTGCGATCGGCGGCGCTCTGGGTCTGACCAAGACGGGTAGCAACACCCTTACTCTGACTGCCTCCAACGGTTTCTCCGGCAACGTTTTTGTGAAGTCGGGCGCAGTGGCGCTCAGTTCCGGTGGCATCTTTGGATCCACTGCGTTCAGCAGTATTGGCCAGACGGCCACCGATAACGGAACGCTGACCCTGACCGGTAATGCGAGCTTTACCAATAACGCCGATTTCAACGTGGGCGACGTTGGTAGCTCGGCTGGGACGCTGAACATCTCCAATAACGCCAGCGTAACGGTGAACTCCTTCTTCGTCGGCTCGGCCAACGGCGCGGGCTCAACGGCGAGCGGCACGGTGAATCAGGCGAGTGGCACGCTGAATCAATTCAACACCGGTACCGGCTTGTTTGATATTGGCGGACGCACTTCCGCGTCGGGGGTGGGGGTATACAATCTGAGCGGTGGCACCCTGATCTCCGCCGCCGGGATCCGCGTCGGGAATGCCGGCAACGGAACAATGAATCAGAGCGGCGGCACGGTGGTCGCCTTTGGTGGCGTAAATCTGGCGCATAACTCGGGTTCTTCTGGCACCTACAACTTGAACGGTGGCACACTCCTCACCTCCAATGTGACATCCAGCACCGGGGCCAATGCCATCTTCAATTTTAATGGTGGCGTGCTGCAGGCGACGAATCCCACGGTTCCCTTCTTCACCAACCTGACGGCGGCCTACATCCTGGCCGGCGGTGCGATCTTTAACTCGGCGGGGAACGACATCGTTGTCAGCCAATCGTTGGTGGATGGCGGCGGCGGGGGCGGCTTGACCAAGCTCGGTATAGGCATGTTGTCGTTGACCGGCTTGGGATCTTCCTACTCGGGGCCAACCTTGGTCTTGGGGGGTACACTGAATCTCGCCCAGGCAACGGTCACCAGCCTGAATGATCTGACCGTGAGCAATGCGACGCTCACCCTGGCCTTGACTGGCGGGGCTTCATCCATTGCCGCCGGGAACCTGACGCTGACGGGCAACACGGGGTTGAACCTGAACTACGACCTGGTATCCGGCACCCCGGTGGCGGCCATCAGTGCCACCGGCAGTCTTACCGCCACGGGAACAAATATCATTAACGTGAACGCTTATGGTCTGGCGGTGGGGCAATTCCCGCTGGTGGTTTACACCGGCACACCGCTGGCGAATCTGAACAATTTCGCGCCGGGCATCCTGCCGCCCGGTGTCAGTGCCACTTTGTCGAATAACGTGGCGAACAGTTCCGTTGATCTCGTGGTCACGGCAGTGAGCGAAACAAGTTGGATACCGCTTACGGCCACGGATGCGTTTGGCACCTCCGGTTTCGACTCCGCTGGCACCTGGCAGGACGGCAATCCTCCGTCATCGGACAAAGGCTATTTCACCCGTACCTTTGCGCTGCGTTCACCGGCGGATGCGAACCCCTACACCTTCGCCGGGTCCGCTTTGAGCATTGATGTGGGCGGCCGCTTCATCATGAAAGGCATCGGCGGTCAGGTCTTGACGGTTACCAACCTGATCATCAATGGCGGCTTGGTGGATTACGCCAACGCCGGCGACAACTTCACGGAAACCTTGGCCGGCAACATTACCCTGCAGCCGGGAATGACCAACTATATTGGCGCCCTGTCTGCCGGGGCCGTCGAAACCTTCTATGTCGCCTCATCCATCGGTGGCAGTGGCGGGGTCCAGTTTGGCGGGCCCAATCTTAATAACGGGCAGGATACCGGAACGGTCGTTTTGACGGGCACCAATACTTACACCGGGCCCACGGTGGTAACCACGGGAACCCTGCTGGTCAATGGCTCGGTTGGCAGCAGCGCCCTCACGGTCAATGCCAACGGAACCTTGGGCGGCGCGGGCATCATCGGTGGTCCGGTGACGGTGCAAACGGGCGGAAAACTGGCGCCGGGCACTCCGACCCGGGGCGCGCTGACCGCCGCTATTGGCACATTGACGGACAATAACACCGTCACTCTGGCGGGCACGGCGGTAATGAAAATCGACCGCTCAGCGGCAACCAACAGCGACCAGCTGGCGGCTACCAGCGTGGTGGTAAATGCCGGCGCGATCCTGACCGTGAGCAACATTGGTTCCACGAACTTTGTGGCCGGCGACAAGTTCACCCTATTCAGCGCGCCAATCAGTGGTTCGTTTACCACGGTCACGCTGCCGGTGCTGCCGGGAACCAATGTGTATTGGACCAACAACCTGGCCTTGAACGGAACGATTGCCGTCGTTGCCGTGGTGACGGTAAACACCAACAGTCCTGTCCTCACGAATTCGTATGCGGGCGGCAATCTGACGTTGTCCTGGCCGACGGATCACATTGGCTGGACCCTGCAGGCCCAGACTAATTCCTTGAGCAGTGGCTTGGGGACGAACTGGGTTGATGTGGCCGGCTCCTTGGTCACCAACAGCGTTTCAATCCCCGTCAACCCTGCCAATGGCGCCGTCTTCTATCGCCTGAAATGGTAAGGCACGGAAGTTGGAAGCGTTGTTAATGTCTGAAGACATTCACGCGGTTTGAACTGTGGGCGGTCATCACCATCCCGGCGGCACATATGCTGCCGGGATGGCCATGGCCGGGAAAATAGGGCATGCCTGTTGTCCGTGACATCGGTATCGGCTTCGTATGTGAATCAAGGGGCGAGCCATGATTTGCGGTAAATTAATCCGGCCATCGCTGAGGTTTCCATGTTTTTAAAAATGAACCATTTGCAGCGTTATGGGTGCCGGCCGTCTTTGCTCCGAGCCGGAGCTGGCGGCGGGGTCGTAGCCGCTCTCCTGGCAGTTTGGCTGGCTTTGCCGGCATGCGCGGCCAACGTCACACTGAAGTCGAATGATGCGGTGGGAACCTCCAGCTTTACCGGGTCAACGAACTGGAGCAGCGGCGGAGTGCCGGCTGCTGGGAATGCCTATTATTCAGGCGGCTACACTTTCCGCACGCCGGCAGATGCCACCTCGCGCACGTTCGCCGGCGATTCGTTGAGCATCGATGCCGGTGGCCGGATGCTGGGCAAAACCACCGGCACCACCCAGGTCATCACCGTCACCAATCTCCTATTGAACGGCGGGAATTTTGAGCAAGCCTCGGTTAATTCGGATAATGCGGTACTGACGTGGACGGGCAATATTTCGGTGAATGCGGCTTCGGGCCTGGGCGCGCTGGGCGGCACGGCCAATGGGAGCGGCTCCTTTGAAACCCTGAACATCGCGGCCACCATCAGCGGGGCAGGAGCTTTGCAGGTCGGCGGGACGACGCTGAATGCGGGGCAGGATAGCGGCTTTGTGCGGTTGAGCGCGGCCAATCCTTACAGCGGCACCATTACCGTATCAAACGCGATTATCGCCAGTACGGTCAACCGCCTCTTGCAACTGAACCACCTCAACGCGTTGAGCAACGCCACGCTGGGGTTAAATTCCAGCTTGGCAAATCCGCTGTCATTCGCTGCGGGTGTGAATACGGGCCCGTTTAATGTGGGTGCGTTGGCGGGCACCGCCACTCAGGTTCTGGCGGATACGGCGGGTTTGCCAGTTGCTTTGAGCATCGGGGGCAAAAATGGCAGCAGCGCCTTCGCGGGCGGTCTGACCGGGGCCGGCAGTTTGGTGAAGGTCGGTGCCGGCACGCAAACGCTGGCCGGGGCGAACACTTATTCCGGGGGGACGACCGTGTCCGGCGGCACATTGCAAATGGCCAGCCTGAACGGAGCTTTTGCCGGCGGCGGCAGCGTGATATTGATGGCGCCGAGTGCGTTGACTCCACAAAATGTCAGCGCCGGGGCGGTGCCCTTTTCAGGCAAATGGGTGGTCGCAGGCGGCTGGCTGGCGGGGATGACGAATAATGCGTTCGGAACCAACAGCATTACCGTTGATCCCATGTATCCGCTGGATCCGTCGGCGGGGAATCCCACGCTGGCCGGAACCGCCTGGCTGGAACCGAAGTATGATTTGAACAGCGCTGGCACCTTGACCATGACGAATGGTGGTCAATTGATATTGCATCAGAATTGTGCTTTCACCGCCGTGCTCATTGAAGGCACGGCTCTGGCCAGCGGCACCCACTCCTATCAGGAACTCGCCACTAACTTTCCGGGAAACATTGCAGCCGGCGGGGCTGGTTATCTCACGGTGCAACCTTTCGGCACCTTGCCGCCGCCCCCGCCGCAAGCGCCCCGGTTTCTGGCCCAGCCGGTCTCGCAAACCAATTTCACCGGCATGACAGTGCAGTTCAACGCCCCGGTTTATGGGAGTCCGGCGCCAACATATCAATGGCAGGCTGGCGCGGTCGGCAGCGGCGTCTATACGAATCTGGCCAATGGCGGTCCATTTGCGGGCGTTACCAACGCGACGCTCTTCATTACCAATATCACACTGGCGAACGCGGCGAGTTATGTTCTGGTGGCGTCAAATAGCAGTGGTGTCACCACCAGTTCACCGGCGGTGCTGACGGTGCTCAACGGAGCGGCGGTGATTCGCAATGCTACAGGTGTGTCGGTCGGACTTTCGGCCGGTGGCGTGTACACCATTGCCTCCACGGTTCCGGCCTGGACCTTCAGCGGCAGCGTCGGCCAGGTGCCGCAGAATCTGATCAGCGTCAATGGGACGGATGCCATCGGCAACTATGCCGAACTCCGTTTTGGTTACACGGCAAGTGCGGCGCATTACGCCAGCATCCGGCTTTACACCAATCAGCCGGTGGTTTTGTTTGCGGATACCAGCCTTGCGGCGAGTGTGAATGATCTGGCCTTTCCCCGCCTCACCAATTATCCGGCCGGCCTGTATCACCTCGGTTTTAACGGCGAATTTGCCCCGCCCACATTCACCACGCTGGTGGGGGACAGCCCGTGGCTGTTCTTTGACACCAACTTCAATACCTTCGTCTTTTCACCGGCGACCAATTTCATGGTTGCCGGCAATGTGCAAAACAGCGATGGCTCCCTGGCTGGCGGCATCAATTTGGCCATCACCCAGCTCCCGGCCGGTTTCACCCACCGGACCTTGTTGACAATTCAGCCGGGGATCAATCAGGCATTCACCACGTGGGGCAATGCGCTGACCGGTCTTTCCGGCAAGGTGCGGCCGGCAAACGACAGCGCCGTGGAACTGAATAAACTTGGCTATTGGACCGACAATGGGGCGACCTATTACTACAATTATTCAGCTTCACTGGGCTATGCCGGGACCTTGCTCGCCGTCCGCGACGGCTTTGCCACCAATGGTCTGCCGCTGGGTTACATGCAGCTCGATAGCTGGTGGTATCCCAAGGGCGTGGCGAACACATGGCAGGGCGATGCCACCAATAATCGTGGCGGCGTGGTGCAGTACATACCCGACCCGACCTTGTTTCCCAACGGTCTGCCCGCCTTTCGGCAACAGCTCGGGCTGCCACTCTTCACCCATTGCCGGTGGATTGATGGGACAAGTCCTTACCATTCGCAATACGCCATGTCGCAGAACGTGATCGTGGATTACCGGTATTGGACCAACCTGATGGCCAGTCTCAAAGCCGCTGGCGTGACGACCTTCGAACACGATTGGCTGGATGTGATGGCCTTGCCCGTGATGAATCTGAACGACCCGCCGGCGTTCATGAATGAGATGGCGGCGGCGGCAGCGGCCAACGGGATCAATTTGCAATATTGCATGGAGCTGCCCCGGCATTACCTACAAAGCTCGCTCTATACCAACCTGCTGACACTGCGCGTTTCCATTGACCGGTTTGAGATCAGCAAGTGGGACAACTTTCTCTATTGCTCGCGGTTGGCCAACGCGGTGGGCGCCTGGCCGTGGACCGATGTTTACCCGAGCAGCGAGGCGCGCAGTGTTTTGCTGGGAACGCTATCGGCCGGACCCGTCGGGGTGGGGGATGCCTTGGGGGCGATTAATACAAACATTTTATCCAAGGCCGTTCGCCCGGACGGGGTGATCGTGAAGCCGGATGTGGCGCTGGCACCGACCGACCAGACTTGTTTGAACGATGCCGAGGCCTTGAGCCAGCCCATGGTGGCGTCGACTTATGTGGACCACGACAACCTCCGCGCGCTGTATGTGTTTGCCTACGCCCGGACGGCCGCCAACACCAATGCAGGCTTTGTGCCCAGCCAGTTGGGATTGTCCGGCTCGGCCTACATATTTGACCGTTTCAATCAAACCGGCACGGTGGTCACCAATGGTGGCGCCTTCAGCTTTTCCACCAGCCTGGGCGGGAATAATTCCGGCGGCTCTTTTTTTACCATCGTCCCGATTGGGACTTCCGGGATCGCGTTTTTGGGGGACACCAACAAATTCGTTTCCCTGGGTAAAAAGCGGATTTCGGTCCTGACGGATACGGGCATTGTGAAGGCCACCGTAGTGTTTGCCGCGAACGAAACGAATGTGACCTTGTGGGGCTACGCGCCAACGGCCCCGTATGTTTGGACTTTGGATGGGGCGGTCAGCGCGTCCACCTATGATCCGGTGAAACACATTTTTTCGTTCCGCGTCGCCCCGGGAGCTTTGGCCAGCGCGTTGCTAGCGGTGAGTCTGTCGCCGCCGCCGTTTCTGCAAATCACGAACCTGGGCGGCAACGTGCAGGTTTTCTGGCCGGCGTCGGCCCTTGGCTACACGCTGGAAAGCGCCACCTCCCTCGCGCCACCGGTCAACTGGCTGGCGACCACCAATCCGGTCAGTGTGGTGGGTGATCGGAACACCGTGAATATCGCGCCCACGGCCCGGACGGTTTTCTACCGGCTCAAACAATAGTCCTGGTTGCGCCAATGATTCGCGCCGTCATGCCCGGTCGGGAGCCGGGTTTCAAGTTGATTCGCTGGGGTGTTCATTCTAAGTTGAAGCATTCAAACGAATCCCATTTTTGCATGACGTCCGGGCTGAACAGTGAAGGCAAAGGTGATGTCACCTTGATTCTCCAGTCGGCGGAGCAGGGGGGCGGTGCCGCCGAAGAATTGCTGCCGCTGGTGTATCAGGAATTGCGGCAACTCGCCGCCGTGCGGATGGCCCGGGAATCCTCCGGGCAGACCCTGCAAGCCACAGCGCTGGTGCACGAAGCCTGGCTCCGGCTCTTCGATGGCAGCCCGCGGGTCTGGCAAAACCGGGCGCACTTTTTTGGCGCCGCCGCCCAGGCGATGCGCCGCATCCTGATCGAACGCGCCCGACGGAAACTGAGTCTCAAACGGGGCAGCCGGTCCGAGCATTTGAACATTGCGGATCTGGACATCGCCGATACCCAGCCGGATGAGCGGGTGCTGCTGATTGATGAAGCGTTGGAGCGGCTGCAAACCAAGGATCCGGAGCTGGCGCGGGTGGTGATGCTGAAGTTTTTTGGCGGCCTGACGAACGTGGAAGTGGCCGAAATGATGGGCGTGACGGAGCGCACGGTGCAAAACAAATGGAATTTCGCCAAGGCCTGGCTGCTGGAAGACATCCGGGCGGAAACCAATCCGGCCGCATGAATCTGGCGCCGGCATTTCCGCTTTTCCCGTCAAACCACGCATGGATGATTGGTAACCCGGACTGATCATGGATGTAGAGACCACTAGGGAAGAATCGCTGTTTGCCGATGCGCTGCTCATCGCCGATCGCGTTGCCCGCGAGGCGTTTTTGGATCACGCCTGCGACGGCGACGCCGGTTTGCGCGCCCGGATCGCCAAACTGCTCGCCGCCCATGCCGCCAGTGACAACTTTTTCGGTGAATGCATTGCGAATTTTGGCGCGGGTACCGGGAACGTGCAGGATCCGGCGGACCTGATGGATCACGTGGACGGCAGCGAGTCGACCGGTGAAAAAATCGGTTCGCTCGTGGGCCGCTACCGGTTGTTGCGGCCCTTGGGCGAAGGTGGCTGCGGCGAAGTTTATCTGGCCGAACAGGAAGAGCCGGTCCGCCGGCGTGTCGCCCTCAAGGTGATCAAGCTGGGGATGGCCACCAAGAACGTCATCGCCCGCTTCGAGGTGGAACGCCAAGCGCTGGCCCTGATGGATCATCCGAACATCGCCAAAGTTCTGGATGCGGGGGCCACGGAACAGGGGCGGCCGTATTTCGTCATGGAACTGGTGGGGGGAGTCAAAATCACCACTTTTTGTGACGAACATCAACTGGACGCCCGTCAACGGCTGGATTTGTTCATTCAAGTCTGCCAGGCCATCCAGCACGCGCATCAAAAGGGCGTGATACATCGCGATATCAAGCCGTCGAATATTCTGGTTTCCGTCCAGGACGGAGTTTCGATGCCGAAGGTGATTGATTTTGGCATCGCCAAGGCCACGGCTAGCCGGCTGACGGATGAAACCACCTTCACCGCCGCCGGCCAGTTCGTTGGCACGCCGGCCTACATGAGTCCCGAACAGGCGGAGTTGAGCGGCCTGGATGTGGATACGCGCAGCGACATCTATTCGCTCGGGGTCCTACTCTATGAATTGCTCACCGGGCGCACGCCGTTCGACCAAAAAGAGCTCGTCAGTTCCGGCCTGGACGAGATGCGCCGCAAGTTGCGCGAAGTGGATCCCCAGCGGCCGTCCACCTTGCTGACCTCGCTCGACAACGCGGCTTTGACCGCCACCGCGCGTTCCCGCCATATCGACCCACCCAAGCTCATCCGGTCGTTGAAAGGCGATTTGGATTGGATCGTCATGAAGACCCTGGAGAAAGACCGGCGGCGGCGTTACGAAACGGCGAATGCACTGTCCCTGGACATCCAGCGATATCTCAACAACGAGCCGGTCAATGCCCGTCCCCCGAGCAAGATCTACCGGTTGCAGAAACTCGTGATGCGGAACAAGGCCGTTTATATCTCCGTGACGCTCGTGGCGATCACGCTGATCACCGGGCTGGTGGTTTCCACCCATCTGTTTTTTCAGGAACGCGAAGCCCGTTTCGAGGCGGAACGGGCGCGCGCGAATGAAAAGCAATTGCGGCAGGAGGCGGAGGCCCGCGAAAAGGTGACCCAGGCCACCGTGCTTTTAAGCCACGGCGAGGTGGCTGAAGCGGATGCCTTGCTGGATCCGATTCCTATCGCCCTGTTTTCGCCCTCCACGGAGGCCACCTCGGTGTTTCGCACACTGGGCGACTGGAACATGCTGCAAGGCAAATGGAAGGAGGCCGCCAACCGTTATGCCGTGCTGGTGCAGGTGAACCAGGTGGACAAGGAAGACCGGACGGACGCGGCCACGGCGGATTTGCTGATGGCGGCACCATTGTTGATCGAGGCCGGCGACCTGAAAGGTTATGACCGCATCCGGCGCATGGCGCTCGCCCGGTTGGCCACCACCTCCAATCCGGCGGCCGCCGAACAGCTGATCAAAACCAGTTTGCTGATGCCGGCCGATGAATCGCTAATGAAACTGATGCCGCCGCTGGCGCAGGTGACCGCCGCTTCCATCGAGTTTTTCGATCCCAAGGTCAACGGTGATTCCTACATTGCCGCCTGGCGTGCGTTTGCCCTGGCGTTGCTGGAATATCGGCGGGGGCATTTTCTGGAAGCCCAGGACTGGCTGCGCAAGTGCTCCAGTTTTCCCGACCAGTCGCCTTCCTGTGTGGCCAGCGTTCACCTGCTGCGGAGCATGATCGGTATGCAACTGGGCCAGGTAGAACTGGCCGGTGCCGAGCTGAAACAGGGGCAGGAAATGGTGGATGCCCGTTTCCGGCAAAAGCTTGATTTTGGCGACAACAAAACCGGCAAGCTGCAAGGCTGGATCATGACTCCCATTTTCCTGAGCGAGGCCAAAAAGTTATGTGAAACCTTGCCGGCGTCTGGGGTGAAGAGCCCCCGGTAAGCCGCCAGCCTGCCTCCCATTAAATGCTCCAGCGGCGAACGATGGTGCTGCCGCAGCATGCCGCAATCCCAACCGAATGGCCGGGTTAGTCAGTCAGACGGATGCTTTTTTTCGCCATCCGGCCGCTGATCAGGGTTTGCGCGCGGATATCAGGTAATTGATGCTGCCGCCCGCAGCGTGATAGGTGCCATCCGCCACGGCTGCCTGTTCGGCGTGATATTTCGCAACTAGGTCGGCAAACACTTTATCAAAGAATTCGACTGTGCCGCCGCCGAGTTGGCAGAGCTCCCGCATTTCTGCTTTGTTCCATGGCCCCGTCGCGGAGTCTTGCCACTGGCGGTCCTGTTCGAGGAGAGCCTTTTGATCCGGACTGGCATAGGGCGGAAATAGTGGCGCGGGTCGGTCATTCTGATGCATGACGATGTCACGCAGGCCCAGCCGGGCAAAATATCCCGGCAGCAGTTCGCCGATGCTGTGGTTGCCCAGGCCGGTGGCGATCCGGCCCCGGTGCTGCCGCAGCCAGAACTCAAAACGGTTCACGAGGGTTTCCACCGGCTCCGTTTCGGTCAGGGAGGAGTACGAGAGGTAATTCCAAAAATTGTTGGGTTCAACGCAGATCAGCAGTCCGCCCGGGCGCAGGACGCGTAGCATCTCGCGCAGACCATCCAGCGGCTCCGCCAGATGCATGAGCACGGTCTGGCAGGTCACGACGTCAAAACTCGCATCCGGGAGCGGCAGTTGCCTGGCATCGCCAGGCAGGAAGGAGATCAAATCAGGCGAGGTTTCCGGGAAGGTCCGGTGGAATGTTTCCCGGGCATCGGCCACCCAGCGCGTTTCGCGATCAATCCCGGCGAGCCGGGCACCCGGGCGCAGGTGGGGATAAAGCAACCGTGACCAATGGCCCACCCCGCAGCCAATGTCCGCGAGGGAGGATGCCTCGTGCAGGCGCCAGCGGGTTGCCATGAGGGCGAGGAAATCGCGGTTCCACCAGAAATCGCGCTGTTCGCCAAAAAATTCGGCGGAATGAGGTTGGTCGGACATGAGCTTGAATGGTTGGTTGGCTATGGAGGAGATGGGGGAAATAAAAAAGGCCGGACACTACTCCGGCCTTTCTTGAGAACAAGCGCTTTAAATCTTGGTTGCCAGTTACCGCCAGCAACAAGATTACTATAGACCACCCCGGATTTTCCGCA
>CAIJGS010000146.1 GCA_903820285.1 uncultured Verrucomicrobia subdivision 3 bacterium
AGCAGATCAAGTGTTTTGTGCATTTATTTGGCCGTCAGACTCTGCCAAAACACCCCCAATTTCCTTTTTCAGACGCACTCTAACATAATATTCCAATGTGATTATGTAAAAATGTTCTACGTCATTCAATTATACGCTGAACTCAACTTAACTTTCAACACGCCGTCCACCGTTCATGCCGTACCGGCAGCCGCAATCACCCATCCGGTTAACTTTAATGCTTTCAAAGTTGTGACCGGCTGCCGTTGCCATATGCTGAAGCATCACTGATTTATGAGCATTTTTCTACGGCGAATCCGCTTGCTGCTTGCGTTTGCTTTGGCCGGCTCGCTGCTGTTCATCGCCGACGCTCAAACGTTTGCGGCCACGACGCTGGACCAGAATTTCGTCGCGCCGCCCGATTCCGCCAAACCGCGCGTTTATTGGTTCTGGCTGTTCAATCGCGTCGATAAGGCGGGCATCACCCGCGATCTCGAGCAGTTCAAGGCCAAGGGAATCAGCGGCGTCAACCTGATCTGCAATGGCGGCTACGCCGGGCTCGCGCCGCTGCCCGGCGTGAAATATCAAAGCCCCGAATGGTGGGAACTTTTCCGTCACGCCGTCCGCGAGGCCAAACGGCTCAATATTGAGCTGGGCTTCAATTTTTCCTCCGGCTGCTGGGTGATGCTCGGACCCTGGGTCACCCCGGACAATGCCATGAAAAAAGTGGTGCAGACGGACTTGAACGTCACCGGCGGAAAAAAATTTACCGGCATCCTGCCCCAGCCCGATACGGTGGACGGCTACTACCACGACTACTGCGTGCAGGCCATCCCGCAGCCGGTCGCTGGCGCGGCCATTAATCCCGCCGACATCATTGATATCACCGGCAAACTGCAACCGGGCGGCCGGCTGGAATGGGACGCGCCCCCGGGTAAGTGGACCATTCTCCGAACCGGTTATACGGTGACCACAGAAGGCCAGTTCAAGCACGCGTATCCCGACGGCGACACCTTTGCTGGCGGCAACGGCTACCAGATCGACTTCCTCAGTTCCGCCGCATTCGACGACCATTTCAAACATCTCGGCGATCCGATTCTCCAGGCGGCCCGCGAGGCCGGCGGTCACCTCGCCTATTTGTGGTCCGACAGTTGGGAGGCTGGCAAGCTCACTTGGACACAGGATTTCCCGGAGCAGTTCCGCAAGTATCGCGGCTATGATCTCAAACCCTACCTGGCCGCGCTCCCGGGCGCCATCAGTTGGTCGGACTACACGGCCACCTTCACCGCCACGGCCACCACGCAGACCCTGGCCTTTGCCGGCACCGATCTCGCGGGCGGCGACAACACTGTCTTCATCGACAACGTGCAACTCATTTCCTCCGGGGCTGCACCCGTGCCCGTTGCCAACGCCAGTTTTGAAACCCCCGCTCTGGGTGCAGGCAATTATCAGTACAATCCCACCGGCGGTGTCTGGACCTTCGGCGGCGCGTCCGGCAACGGCTCGGGCCTGGTGGCCAACGGCAGCGGCTTTGGCAATCCCAATGCGCCGCAAGGCGGCCAGGCGGCCTTTGTCCAGGGCCACGGCATGGTTTCGCAGCGTCTTTCCGGTCTGGTTCCCGGCACCGGCTACACCCTGACCTTCTCGGCGGCGCAACGGCCGGGGAACGCCCAGACGTGGAATGTAACCATGGATGACGCGGTAATCGGCAGTTACCAGCCGGGAACGGGCGTCACCCTCGTGAACGCCGATGTCACGGCCCGCTTCCGCGCGGACTTTGACCGCACCATCCAGGATTGTCTGGCGGATAATTTCTACGGCCATTTCGCCGACGTGTGCCATCAGCACGGCATGATCATGGGCAGCGAAGCGGCCGGCCCAAATAATATTCCGCCCGAAGATGCGCTGAAGAATCTGGGGCGCTGCGACTTTCCCGCCGGCGAGTTTTGGGTGAACTATCACGCGCCCGACCAGTACAATCCCGACCCCGGCCTGAAGCTGAATCTCAAACAAACCGCCTCGGCCGCCCACGTATATGGCCAGCGCCAGGCCCAGGCCGAATCGTTCACGCAAATGGAAGGTGACCGCACGCACTGGTCGTTCGGCCCGTCCGAATTAAAACCCTACGCCAACGACGCCTTTTGCTGGGGCATCAATCGCATCATGCTGCATCAGGCCACCTGCCAGCCGCCCGGCGACGGCCAGCCCGGCTATGAATTTTGCGCCGGCCAGCATTTCACCCCCAACATTACCTGGTGGGAACAATCGCCGGCCTTCTTCACCTACCTCGCCCGCTGCTCATATATGTTACAGCAGGGAAACTTTGCCGCCGACGTGTGTTTCTATCTGGGCGAAGAACCGCCCGTTCTGGCCCCGCCCAAATACCTCGTTCCCGGATTGGGCGCCGGCTACGATTGTGATTATGCCAATGCCGAAGTGCTGCTGAAACGGATGTCGGTCAAAGACGGCCGGATCGGGCTGCCGGACGGTCTGAGCTACCGGCTGCTCGTGCTGCAAAACTGCGTTTCGCCCGTGCCGGAAATCGCGCAACGCGTCGGCGCTTATCAGAGTCTGGCCGTTTCGCCGATCCCGTCGAAAACCATGTCCGTTGAAGTCATCACGAAACTCCGGGAACTGGTTCGCGCCGGCGCCACCATCATCGGCGCTCCGCCCGAAAAAGCCACCGGCCTGAAAAACTATCCGCAAAGCGATTTGGAAGTGCGGCGCATCGCCGCCGAAATCTGGGGCAATCTGGATGGCACGAACCGGACCGAACGCCGCTTCGGCAAAGGTCGCGTCATCTGGGGCAAATCACCGCGCGAGGTACTGCTCGCCGATGGCGTGACACCCGATTTCACTTACCCGGGACAGGACACCCAGCCGGACGCATTCGACTACATCCATCGCACGGCTGGCGATGCCGAGATCTATTACCTCATCAACCGCAGCGCACAGCCGGCGACGAATAATTTCACGTTCCGCGTCACCGGCCGGCAGCCCGAGATTTTTGATCCCGTCAGCGGCGGCATCCGGCCGGCCAAGGCCTTTCGGCAGACGGAGAGTGGCACCACGCTGCCGCTGGCATTCGACCGCTTCGGTTCCTATTTTGTGGTATTTCGCCAGCCAATTGCCCCGGCAATGGCGGGCCCGGCCAAAAGCAATTTCCCAAGCCTCATCCCGGTACAAAACCTCACCGGCCTCTGGAATGTAGCATTTGATCCGGCCTGGGGCGGCCCCACCAATGCCGTGTTTCCCGAGTTGATCAGTTGGACGCAACGGCCCGAAGTCGGCATTAAATTCTATTCCGGCAAAGCCACCTACCGAAAAACCTTCGACCTGATCGACGCCTCCGCGACCGCGCCAGCCACCGGCTACCAGACCAACCAACTCTTCCTCGACCTGGGCAGCGTCAAGGAAGTCGCCGAAGTGCGGCTCAACGGCAAAAAACTCGGCATCCTTTGGTGCTCCCCTTGGCGTGTGGCTATCACCCAGGCAGTAAAACCCACCGGCAACGTGCTTGAAATCGACGTCATCAACCTCTGGGCCAACCGCGTGATCGGCGATCTCGGCCAGCCCAAAGAAAACCGCCTTACCCATACCCATGACGCCTTTCGCTTCGACATGCTCACCAAAACAACCCCGCTGATTGATTCGGGCTTATTCGGTCCGGTGACCTTGCAACGGGAGGAAAAATAACCGCCGGTCACCGATTTGAAATTGCGTCCCTTTTAAAGCCATCAAAACAATCACCCGCATGCGCCCCCACCGCAAGCCGGAGGCATGCCAGCCCGTAGCCGATGGTTGAGCACACCACACCACCGGTAAGCATCTCCGACAAACCTGCCCCCCGACCGGGGTGCCAGATTCAATTCAACACCCCGCACCGTCGCCCCATCCCCATTCGTGGCACTTGGTGGCAATTCGCGGCTACCCTCCGCCTCCGCAGTTCATCCATCACTCTTACACCATTGCAATCACCTTGGGCCGCGCGCAATCAAACAATTCCTGAATCTCCTTCACCTCCGGCAATCGGGCACGATCAAATGCCAACTCCAGTTGCCCCCTCGTCAATCCCTCCTGCCGGAGTAAAAAACGTATGTCTTGCAGATCATCCTCATCAGCCCGGGCCATTTTGGTTAGTATCAAATCAAGTGTGGAAGGGCGGAAAACCGCCAGCTTCGGCAACCCCAGTTCAATTCGCAAACAATGTTTGACCCAGTCCGGCTGCAGAATCACATCTGTCTCGCGAAACAGATGGGTCAGATATAGGCCGGCCGGCTCCAATTCAGCATTGGTTAATTGCACTGCCTGCCAGAAATCCTGATGCGCATCCGGGGGCTCCAGCCAGGTCAGCGGCAAAATGCCATCCACATCCTGGGTACTGTGAAAATGGCCGGGGGACTGCGGATAACCCAACGCCAGCGCCGACCGACCGAAGAGAATCAGCTCCGCCGGCAAAGTAAGCATCCGGTCCAACGTGGTCAAAATGCGCAGTGGATTACTCATGCTACCGGCTCACGCCGCCACAGCCACTTGATTTCCGGTCCGCCTCCAAAAGCGGTCATCCCCGTCTGACTTACAAACCGGGACCAATGCGGCAGCACCTCCGTGGTGCCGGTATGCCGGCGCGGCAAATGTTGGAGCAGATAAGCCCATGGCTGCACCTCCGGCGCAAAACGACCTGCTATGGTGGCAATGTGGAGCAATATCGGTTCAACCCGCTCCATGACCGCCAGCCGTAGCAAATGCGTTTGGTTCGTTTGGGGTGAGCTCAGCAACTGGGCCGCCGCGCGGATGTACTCCGAATGATAGGGATGCTGACCAAGACAAAGGGCCACCGCCAGTTCTTCATGGCTGAGTTCTGGATGGTCGGCCGGCAAATCCGCCGAAAAATCCCGCTGATAGTGACTCGCGCCCCGGCCAACCGCACCCTTGAGCAGCCATTCCCCCACCCGATCTTCCGGGCAGCCGCTCAACCGGCAGACCTTGCGGAGCAACGGGGAAACATGCGCAACCTCCCCCAGCCGACGGGCCAGCGGAGCACTGCTCAATGATTCAATCGTATCCACGGTATAACTATATCACGACCCCATTATTGCTGGCCAATTTCTTTTTGCAGTACGAATTGAATGCCCGGAACACATTCATCCAACATGGCAATGCAATGTCAACCAAAGCCACATGATGAACCGCAACCAACGCTTGCCCGCTGCGAGCCAATCCGCCCAGCCGAATGATGTTTGGACCTGCAAATTAAATACGGATTTCTCTCCATTGGCCACGCCACATTTTATCCGATACTTCGGACATTTCCGGATGGATGTACTCCGGGAATGCCCGTCGTTGATGCGTTGCTTGGGTGGACGTATCCAGATGGGCAGGCCGTTGGGCTGATCGTTAAGCAGTTCCCGCGCCTTTGCAGGTACGGGCCTTGCGGTTCGCTGGGCTTGTTTGCCCACGTTGCTTGTGTTAGATGCGTGTAGCATGTAACGTATCATCGCAACACCGTCGGGAACCACAAAACAGCTACCGTTATGTTTTGCCCGATGATTTTGTCACGGCGGGATTGTAAGGCCATGATTCCAAAAAAGCTGCGGCCTTGTCTGGCGGCGTGAGAAGCAGCAACCGCTTGGCGCGCTGTTTTACGGTGTTCGTGAAACCAACAGAACGCGATTGGCCAACACGCTTCCCGATACATTCCGCGATTGAATCCCATGAATCCCATTGCCCATTAGTCCCAACGGATGTCGGCATAGTAAGAAGCCATTTATCAATGCTGGTTTCGTCATGGACAACTTTGGCAATGGCTATTCCAAGTTCAAAAATGGCTGGCCAGTCCGTGCGGCAAATAACCCCGTGAAATTCAATTTTAGGATAATAAAAACGACCGTCCATTACTGTGCGGGCGATGGTTGGAAAATTATCCTCCAAAACGCCGGGCGTAACTTTTCCTTCCCATTTTCTAACCACGGCCTGAACTTGGCGGGTGTAGAATCCATACATTGCTAACAGTCCGCCTTCGGGCGCAACGTCAACCCGGCGATTGACTGTCTTCGGAAATTTTTGTTTTTTCATTTTGCCCCCAGCGAGGGAATCCCCCCTTTTTAACCAGTCACGCCATTGCCAGTTGCAGCGGTTCCACGTCGCGTTCAATGGCATCTGCCTTTTCCTGACGGGCGAGCCGCAAATCGCAATCGGCCTGCAACCCCGTCCACAATTCCGCGCTGGTGCCAAAATACCGCGCCAGCCGCAAGGCGGCGTCCGCCGTGATGCTGCGTTTTTCCAAGACGATTTCATTGATCTGGCGCGGCGGGACATGCAAGGCCCGCGCCAGCGCGTTCCGTGACAGGCCACGGGGTAGCATGAATTCTTCGCGGAGAATTTCCCCGGGATGAATCGGCGGCAATTTGTTCGTTTTCATAATCGTCAATTTACCCCCGCCCGCGCAGCTCATCCATCAATTTCAAGATCCCCTCGCGGATGGCAAACATCTCCTGCCGCGCCTCCGTCACATCTGTGCCCGGCAGCAGCTTTTTCGTTGCCACGGCCTCCAGCCCGGCCATGGCTTTGTGCAGATGATCCAGCGCCCGCTTCAGGTATGCCACCGTAAAGGCCGCATCCGGACCCACCCGGCCCTGCGCGATGATGTTCAGCGCCCCCGCCAGCTTCGCCGCCGTGGTGTGAAACTCAAACACAAATTGCTGCCAGTCCCGGTCCGCATTTTCGTCGAACGCCGGCCGCCCCGCCCGCCGCGAAAACCGCAGCGCACTCTCATGACAGCGATGCTGCAACGGATGGCGCACCTCGCCATCCTCCGTGCGAATCCAGTCAATCCCTTCGCGCGCCGGATCCGGTTCCGGCTCCGGCTCGTTCTCCGCCTCCGCAAAAATCGCGTTCATCTCCTCCACCGTCATCCCCTTTCCGCCCGAATCCACACCGGCAACATCGTCGCTCTCGTCGCTCTCGGCTTCCTCATCGTCCTTATTCCAGCCCATTGCCTCCTCGATCCGCGCGTCGTCCATGTCGCCGTACTTGTCCAGCAACTCCATGTATTTGTCCGTGCGCGCATCGCTCTCGCGGAACAGTTTTTCGTAATCAAACTCATCCCACGGCTCCTCCGGATTTTTCCGGCCGCGCTTTTGCGACTCGATCACGTCCGTCAGCCTCTTCATGAAATCCCCCATTGCCGTCTCCGCCGCCTGCACCCGTTCCGCCTCCTCCGCCGGTGTCAGCCGCCATTCCGGCGCCAAAACCGTCAGGGTAAAATCCGTGCTCTCCAGCACCACGCGCCCATTGGCCGTGCTGAACCATTCCAGATAAAGACAGTTCGCCAGATGCTCCGGCAGCACCGCCTGCTGCTGTAACAGCTCCAGCGCCTCCTCCACCGCCACCTCCAGCACCCGCACCTTGCGCGACGCCGTCAAATCCCCCGCCACCCCCGTCTGCGTATTCTGCAACGTCTCCAGCTGCGGCAGCAGCACCGGCTTCTTCTGATTGGCAAATTCCAGCCGGCAGCCCGCCAGATCCGGACCCGCATTGCCCGTCAATTCCAGCACCAACGGCTCCGCCCGGCCCGCCAGCCAGATCCGGCCGCGCACCATCCCTTTCACGCGATTATCTATCTCGCCCCGCACCACGCTGTCATGAATCCGAAATGCCATGCCAAAAAGGTAAACCCGGTTGCCCCCGACGACAACATTTCCGTGGCCAAATCATCCAACCTTTGCTAATAAAACCAAATGCAAGACGACGACCAGGAACCGCCGGAAGTATTTGATCCCGTGGAAGATTACCCCTGGCGCACCCCGCGTGAAATATTCGCCCGCTTCGGCTTCATTCCAATCGTCCCAAGTTTGCTGGACGACCGCCAGTTATCAGGCCGGCTCTGGGAACTCCTTTACGCCGCCGCCGCCAGCCGCTTTTTCTTTTCGCACACCGATCACCTCAGCGATCGGGAATTCTATGCTCTGCTGTGGGATCAATGGCTGGATGAACCAACCGCCGACATACCCCTGTCCGCTGAAACCAATACCCATACTGACATCTCCGCCTTCAATGCCCTCGGATTAATCGCCGAAGAAATCTGGCTGCGTTATTACGCCGATGAAGACGACCAGTTGCTCTGGCGATCCACCGAACCCGGTTTTGTATTCCCTCCCCATCAGGATCCGCCCCATGACCGCGACCGTTTTCTCCCGGTGCCCCCCATTCCGCTCGAGGCCCATGCCGGCTGGCTGCCCGGTGATGAGCTTCCGCCCGAGCCCGAAGATTCCGATCCGCTCGGCCTCGCCGCCATCGACCGGGAAATCGCCGCCGCGAGCGATGACGTTCCAGTCGATCTTCCCCCAGCAGATCCAATTGCCACCAACTTGGAAACCAGCCTTCGCGCCAGCGAACCGGACACCTGGATTTCACCCGCCAAAAAATTCGAGGAGGAAAAAACCCCCTTGTTGCCGCCGGCTGAAATTACCGACGAAACCCTCACTCCGATCCTCTGGGAACTTCTGCACCAGCTGGCCCTGCGCGGATTCTATGTGCTGCATACCGATCACTTGAGCGACCGCGACCTCTACGGCGACCTCTGGCATCACGGCCTGCGCGACCCCGCCCACTTGCCCGGCCGAAACCCGCGCGGCGGTTGGTTCCATGATTTCCTCGGCAGTTGGGGCGATGCAGAAATGCAGCTCTGGCTGCGTTACTACGCCACCGCTGCGGAACGAGCCAAACACGCCACCGAATATCCCGGCGACCGCATGCCGCCCAAAGAAACACCGCTCTTTAAGCGGGACTGGCGGGTGCCCAAAGGCCCGTTCTAATCAACCGTCATTGGATCAATCCAATCGGCATCATGGCACCGCCCGTATTTACTTTTAGAAATTTCAATGGTGCTTGAAATTTGGCGCTACTTGCCACGTCATCGCGTTGCCGTTCGCCTTCATCTTCCAACCACGCCCGAAGGAAAATCATACCCGCACCGCATTGCAAATTGTTGAAACAGAATGTGCTTGCCTGGAATCGTCAATCTGATAAAAAATGCAAAAAAGGGTGTGCCGGCACCAAATGAATGCCGGCAAAACACACCTGCGCCGTTAACCTGAACACCTGTATCGCACCATGAAAATACTGAGCCAAATTGCGCTTGCCACCCTCCTTACCGCCACGCTCGCGACCCGCGCCGTCGCGCAGGATGACATCCGCCACGCCACCACTCTCTGGACCGGCACCTACTTCGGCAACAGCGCCACCGTGGAGATGGACTTTGACATGGATATCACCGCCTTCAACACCGGTTTGGGCGGCAACACCGGCGGTCATCTTGAATCCAACCTGCCCGGTTACCTCACCAATCTTTCTGTCACCGTGACCGGTGCCAGTGTCGGCAACGGCACCTTTGCCGCCTCGGACTATTATTACTTTGTCATCGATACCTATGGTCCTTTGGATTACAGCCAGGATCTGGCCACCCTCGGCAACCTCGCTGATTTCCACCTTTATGACCATACCTACCTGGAGCCGGCGGCACCCAATTGGTTTTTTGATGCCGATGGCCGAAATGTGATGATCACCGATGCCGGCAACAACGATGGCGACCACGTATTGCTCACCAGCTTTGTGTTGACCCCCGTGCCTGAGCCGGCCACCGGTTCGCTGCTGGCGGCCGGTGTCATGGGCTTGGCCGGACTTGCTTGGCAGCGCCGCCGCGCCGCTGCCCGTTCCGCGCGGGCCTGAGATTTGCAATCAATGGCCGCACCGCCCAGCGGGAGGGAAAATTCCGCCGGGTGTTGTAATGGACGCCCATTTTGCCGCGCCTGAATGCTGTCGCAATCATGCTGGCCGGCAGATTTCAGCGGTGATCCGGCTTGCGCATCGGCCAAACAGATAACGGCACCGTAACCGGGTGTTGGAAATTTATGTTTATTTGCCCTTCACTTCTTTGCCCTTGCCCCAAAAGCGGATCAAACTGTATTCGTGTGATTCCGTCGGCCGGAAACCGGACTTTTGAATTTCTGAGGAAATCCACGGCATATGCGCCGCGCCCCACGGCACCATGATGTTATCCGACTGCGCCAGGCGGGACTGGATTTCCCCCAGCAAATGTTCATTACGCTTCGTCAGAATGTCGTGAAACAGGGTTTCTTCAAAACCCGGCGTCATCGGGTTGGCCAGGAGTTGTTGCAGGATTTGCGAATTCAGCCCCTTGGCATGAGCGAGCGAAACCAAATTCAGGCAGTCAATGGTCCCTTGGGTAAACTGGCTCACATCCACATCCGCCCGCACCGCCTTGCCCCGGTCCGGCGCGAACTCCGCCTTTTGCTCGGACAGCCCCAGGGATTTGGCCATGCGTTTATAACTAAGTTTGTTCGTGAGGAGATTTTTATCATCCGATACCCCCTCCAGCAAAATGATTGAATTGGTGGGAAATGTCTGCTCCACCTGCCGGTAAAACCGCGCGTCCGCCACGTGGGCCATGGGAAACAGTTCGATCACCTTGCCGTCGGCGCGCACATACTTTTTCACATGCACGGTCAAACCACCCGGCCGCAGCGACATGAAGCCCGCCGTAAAATGATTCACCGCCAGCGATGTGCAAAGAAACAGATAAATCAGGACTGCCGGCACCAGCCCGAAAACCGTTGCCAGGATGAATCCGGCCAGATTTTTCCAGCTAAAAACTCGCCCGCCCAGCTGGCCCGCCGGCACCAGCGGCCAGCGTAGCGTAAGTCCGCCCTGCGCCCCAGCCAGCAGCAGCAAACCCAAAACCAGTTCTCCGATGGATGCGCCCAAGGCCACCAACGGCAACTGGCCATAGCAATATATGGCGAACGGAAATACCGCCAGGATCGCCGCCAGCAGGAACAGCGGAATGGGCAGGAACAGCCGTTTAGGCACCTTCGGCGTCAGGGCCATCAGTCCATAAATCCCAATGGCCATCAGCCCGGTAAAAAATGAGATGATCCCGCGCAAAAGGGAAAAAGCGTGGGACCCTGATATGTAAACCAGCCCGTCATCCAGCACCGACGCCAGCCCATCCACCAGAAACAGCCCCAGGCAGAGACTAAGCAGCAACTCGGCAACTCGCGCCAGCGGCCACCCCGATGGTTTCGGGTCCGCCCTCCCGGTAATGAGCGGCGGGGGTGACAACGGTGGCGGAACCCCCGCAGCCAATGGCGGCGGCACCGCCCCGCTGTGATCATTCAATTCCGGTTCAGCCATAGGATTCATCCTTTGCCGCCAAGCCTAAACGCACAAGCGCCAATGGCAACCAGAAATCACCGACCATGGTAAATTCCGCCGGGAATTGTAATGGACGCCCAATTTGCCCCGCCTGTATGCTGTCGCCATCATGCTGACCGGGACGCTATGGACGATGATCGGTCTGGTGGCCGTGGCCGTGGTTTACACGATCTGGGCTTTCAACCGGCTCGTCGCCGCCCGCAACCAGCTCCGCGAAGCGTGGAGTGGCGTGGATGTTCAACTCAAACGCCGGCACGACCTCATCCCCAACCTCGTCGAATGTGTCCAAGGCTACCGCACCCATGAGCAGAACGTCCTGACCGCCGTGGCCCAAGAACGTTCCGCCGCCCAGTCCGCCCAAGGTTTGGCCGCCACCAGCACCGCCGAAAACAGCCTCACCCAAAACCTCCGCTCCCTGTTCGCCGTGGCCGAGGCCTACCCCGACCTGAAGGCCGACAAAAATTTCCGTCAGCTCAGCGCCACCCTCGTGACCGTGGAGAACGATATTCAATTCGCCCGCCGTTTCTACAACGGCTCCGCGCGCGACCTCAACAACCTCGTCCAGACCTTCCCCGGCCTGCTCGTCGCCCGCAGCTTCCATTTCACCGCCGCCGATTTTTTCGAACTTGAAACCGCCACCGAACGCTCCGCCCCGGAGGTGAAACTGTGAAACGATTCTCAAAAATTCCTTCCGAAAGTGTACCGAGCGTGAACCACTCATCCGCATGGCTGAGTCAAAACGCTGGAACTATTTCCCCCTCTCCTCGGGGGAGAGGGCCGGGGTGAGGGCGAGCGTTAAACCACAATGCAGCCGGCTTTATATCACCTTCCATAATAAAACCATGAACCGCCGCCGCCTCACCTGCCTGGCCCTGGTCCTCCTGGCCGCCACCGTCAGCCACGCCGCCCAGTATGAACACATCCTCAACTTCGATAGCCATATCCAGGTGGAAACCGACGGCACCCTCGACGTCATCGAAACCATCCAGGTCTACGCCGCCGGCAACGTCATTCAACATGGCATCTACCGCGACTTCCCCCAACTCTATCACGGCCAACTCGGCCTGAACACCCGCACCGGCTTCAACGTCCAAAGCGTTCGCCGCGATGGCCAGTCCGAGGACTATCACCTCGCCGACCGCGAAAACGGCGTGCGCGTTTACATCGGTTCCGCCGACACCCTTGTCCCCACCGGCCTGCATACCTACGTACTCACCTACACCACCGACCGGCAACTCGGCTTCTTTGCCGATCACGATGAACTCTATTGGAACGCCACCGGCAACGGCTGGATGTTTCCGCAAGATCAGGTAACCGCCACCGTTACCTTGCCCGCCGGCGCCATCGCCACCAACCTCGCCGCCTACACCGGTGCCCAGGGCGAACGCGGCCACGATTTCACCGCCACCAGTGACGCCAATACCGCCACCTTCACCACCACCCGCCGGCTGCCCGCAGAAAACGGTCTCACCATCGTCGTTTGCTGGCCCAAAGGCATTGTTGCCCAGCCCACCGCCCTGGCGAACACCGTCCACGTATTTCGGAGCAACCGGGATTTCTGTTTCGCCATCGGCGGCCTGCTGCTGGTGACCGCCCTTTATTCCCTGATTGCCTGTCTGTACGGCCGGTCGCCGCGCCGGGGCGTCATCATTCCCCGCTACGAACCGCCGGAGAATTTCTCGCCCGCTGCCGTCCGCTATCTCCACCGGATGGGCTACGATAACCGCATCTTTGCCGCCACCATCCTCGACCTCGCCGTCCGCGGCGCCCTGCGCATCCGCCAGGAAAAAGGGATGTTTTGGAAGAAAACCTTCACTCTCATCCCCCACCGCAACTTCGACGGCGCCCTGCCGCCCGAAGATGAAGTCGTCCGCCGCGAACTTATCGGCGACGGCACCCCCATCACCCTGCGCCAGGAATACTACGCCACCTTCCAGGCCGCCCGCGACCAGTTGAAAGCCGAGCTGGCCTCATCCCAAAAAGGCATCTACTTCCACAATCGCCGCCTGTGGTGTCTGCCCGCCGTGGCGCTGAGCCTCGTCACCATCGTCCTCATGCTGCGCAGTGAGGAGTTTTCCCCCGCCATTCCCGTTATTGCCATCGTCGGCGTCTTCAGCTCGATATTCGCCATCAGCCTGTTCCGGCTCAATTTCTACCTCGGCATCATCTTTGGCGCTGTGGTTCTGGGTGCCGGCCTCCTGGCCAGCGGCTTCCTTCTGGTTCCCGCCTGGATCCTGATCGTCGTCGCCCTGCTCGTGCTGGTGAATGCCCTGTTCATCCTCCGGCTCAAAGTCCTCACCCCCGAAGGACGCGAACTCTCCGACCAAATTGAAGGCTTCAAAATGTATCTCGGCGTCGCCGAAAAAGACCGTCTCAATCTCGAGAATCCCCCGGAGCGCACCCCCAAGTTATTTGAAACGTTTCTTCCCTACGCCCTTGCCCTCGGCGTGGAGCAAAAGTGGTCCCAGCAATTCGCCGATGTCCTCGCCGCTGCCAGCGCCACGCCTGACCAGACCGGCTTCGTCCCCGTCTGGTATCAGGGCACTTCCTGGACCCACGTCAGCGCCGGATCCTTTGCCAGCGACCTCGGGAGCTCCCTCACCGGCGCCATCTCCTCCGCCTCTGCCGCCCCCGGCTCCAGCTCCGGTGGTGGCGGGGGCGGAGGAGGTGGTGGTGGCGGGGGCGGTTCCTCCGGCGGCGGTGGTGGTGGTGGCGGCGGCGGCGGCTGGTAATTTTCTCATAATTATAACATTTAACGCCTTTTCAGTTCATTGGATATTGGGCGTTCGATGTTGGTTGTTGGAGGTTTCCCGTTAGCCGCCCCCTGCTTGAATCCCATACCAAGCCGGCGGTCGGCCTCTCCGCGATCAAATTGCCCATTGGCATTTGAAAATTGAAAATGCATTGCCGCCTCCCCGTTTCCCGCTACCATGTTCCCCGGCTGTAGCGGAAAACCAGCCGGTTAAGAAACAAACACCGCATGTACTCAGAACTCATTGCTTTCGCCGCGCGCCTGCGCGACCTGATCCACACCCACCGGTTCTTCCGGGCCGGCGAAGTGTTGGATGATCAATTTGACGCCCTCGCGCTCGAACTCTTTACCCTCCAGTTCCAGAACAATCCCGTTTATGGCAAAATCTGTGCCGCGCGCGGGCTGACCCCGGAGACCATCCGCCACTGGTCCGACATCCCCGCCGTCCCCACTGCCGCCTTCAAGGAACTGGACCTCACCAGCATTCCCGCCAGCGAACGGACCGCCGTATTCCATTCCAGCGGCACCACCGGCCAGAAGAACAGCCGCCATTTCCATCACGCCGCCTCGCTGGCCGTTTACGAAACCTCGCTGTTGAAATGGTTCGAACCCCATTTCGGCTTCGCCGGTTCCCTGCTGGCCCTCACCCCGCCGCCGGCGCAGGTACCGCATTCCTCGCTGGTCCACATGTTCGATTGCATCCGGCAACAGTACCCGCCCGACCTCGCCCAATTCTATGGTCATCTCGGCGCGGAGGCCGCCTGGGAACTGGATCTGGCCCGCCTCCTGCTCGCGCTGACCGCCGCCACCCAATCACTCCAACCCGTGATCCTGCTGGGCACCGCCTTTTCCTTTGTTCACCTGCTGGATGAACTGGCCGCGCAAAACCTGCGCTTCCAACTCCCGCCCGGCTCGCGCGTGATGGAAACCGGTGGCTACAAAAACCGTTCCCGTACGCTACCCAAAGCCGAGTTGCACGCCCTCATCGCCGACCGCCTGGGCCTCCCGCTTACCGCCATTGCCTGTGAATACGGCATGAGCGAACTGAGTTCCCAGGCCTACGACTCCGCCTTGAGCAGTGGCAGCGGTTCAATCGCCGCCGCCATCCAACGTCATTTCCAATTCTCTCCGTGGTCGCGAGTTCAAATCATCTCGCCCGAAACCGGCCGGGAAGTCGAAGAGGGCGAGACCGGTCTGATCCGCATCTTTGATCTGGCGAATGTCTTTTCGGTGGCCTCCGTCCAGACCGAAGACCTCGGCATCCGGCGGGGTGAAGGCTTTGAACTGCTCGGTCGCGCCGCCGCCGCCGAGCCCCGGGGATGTTCCCTGAACGTTGGTGAGTTGAAACCGTAGCGAACCCAAAACATAACCTATGGACCTGCCCAATTTCTTTCTCGCCGACCTGCCGCCGGAAGCATCCCTGACGCCCCACCTGATCACCGAGGCCTGCCAAGCCCTCAAGCAGAACCGCGAACGGTTCCTCCTTTCCCGTTCAACGGCAGACATGGTGAAAGTGCTTTGCGAAGTCGCGGAAGGTTGGTTGCAGCCCGAGAACCGGTTCCGCCGGCTCGCGCTGGAATTCGGTCCCGCCGAGACCGGCTTCTCCGCCCCCGTGCTCGCCCGGGGTCTCGACGATTTTTTCCGCCAGTTCACCCCCGAGAATTTCAACGCCCTCCTCGAACAGGAATTCGGCCACGTCCACCGGCTCGACAATTTTGTTGGTCCGACCGGCGCGGAAACCGCACCGCGCACCGCCCTGGCCATCGGCCCGGCATTTCTGGTGCATATCGCCGCCGGCAACCTGCCGAACCCCACGTTCATGAGCATCACGCTCGGCCTGCTCATGCGTTCCGCCCAACTGGTGAAATGCGCCAGCGGCGCCGCCTTTTTGCCCCGGCTCTTCGCCCATTCCCTTTACGAGGTTGACCGCAAACTTGGTGCCTGCCTCGAAATCGCCGAATGGCGCGGCGGCAATCACTTTTTGGAACAGGCCCTCTATGCCGAAACCCATTGCGTGACCGCTACCGGCAACGACGAAACCCTCGCCGCCGTCCGCGCGCAATTGCCTGCCGGCGTACGGTTCCTCGGCTACGGCCAGCGCGTCAGTTTTGGCTTGGTCACCCGCGAGGTCCTCCGCGATGAAAGTATTGCCGACGTCATCTCCCGCGCCGCCGATGACGTGATCGCCTGGGACCAGAACGGCTGCCTTTCCCCCCACGTCATCTACGTGGAGGAACGCGGTCTGGTGGAGTCGGACAAATTCGCCGAACTGCTGTCGGTCGAACTCGCCCGCCGCGAAGCCGAAGCTCCCCGGGGCCGCCTCACCCCCACCGAAGCCGCCGCCATCGCCACCCGCCGCGCGCTGCATGAAACCCTGGCCGCCCACCGCGCCGATGTGAAAATCTGGCAAAGCCCCGGTTCCACGGCCTGGACCGTGGTGTTCGAGCACGATGTCCGCTTCCAGTACTCCTGCCTGAACCGCTATATCTTTGTGAAGCCGATCCCGGACCTGGAAATCGTCCTGCAACAGGGCCTGGATGCCGTGCAGGGAAAAATCTCCACTGTCGGTATCGCCGCGTGGCCCGACAAAACCCGCGAACTCGCCCGCATCCTGGCGCGCCACGGCGTCACCCGCATCTGCCCCCTCGGCCGCATGCAAAACCCGCCGCTCACCTGGCGTCACGACGGCCGCCCCGCCCTCGCCGACCTGGTGACCTGGACCGATTTTGAGACCGAAACCACGAATGAACACCAATAAACACGAATAAACCTGAGCCTAACTTGAACTCTTACGCCCCAACTCTTGGTAATAATCGCTCGCATGGCTTGCTGCCCGGTAGGGCGCGTCACTCCGTGCGCGCCGCCGCCTGCCAACGAACGTTTACAGGTTCACCAAGACGGCGCGCAGGAAGTGCTGCATCCTAAAATGCTTATTCGTGTTTATTCGTGTCCATTCGTGGTTAAAAAAAATTTAAATTTATGAAAATGGAACTGAGAAAAACCTTTCAATTTGAAGCCGCCCACCTGCTGCCGCTGCTGCCCAAGGCGCACAAATGCCGCCGCCTGCACGGCCACAGTTTTAGTGTGGAAATCGTCGTCGCCGGCGAGTGCGACCCCAAGCTCGGCTGGCTCATGGATTACGCGGACATCTCCGCCGCCTTCCGCCCCCTCTGGGACAAGTTGGATCACCGCTACCTGAACGAGGTGCCCGGCCTGGAAAATCCGACCAGCGAAGTCGTCGCCGTCTGGATCTGGAAAAAGCTGAAGCCAAAACTGCCCCTGCTCTCCGAAGTCGTCGTTGCTGAAACCTGCACCGCTCGCGCGGTGTATCGGGGGGAGTAATTGCTTAGTAAGAAATTGAATCATGTGGACGCTTGACCCAAAA
>CAIJGS010000147.1 GCA_903820285.1 uncultured Verrucomicrobia subdivision 3 bacterium
GCCGCAAAAGCAAGCAAGCAGATCAAGTGTTTTGTGCATTTATTTGGCCGTCAGACTCTGCCAAAACACCCCCAATTTCCTTTTTCAGACGCACTCTAAGTTGCTAATGTAGTTGCATTCGGCCGACGACTTCTTAAAACTGCATTGCAAATGTCTCCCAGTCGTCATGCCATTTGGGGCTGCTCTTCGCGGGCGGTTTTAGCCCTGCTGGCATGTTTTCTTTTTCTGTTAAATTCGCATGGCGCACCGGAGTCTGCGAGTTTTGTGCTTTCACATTGGGAGATGAAAGACGGGTTGCCGCTGAACAAAGTCCGGGCCATTGTGCAAACGCGCGATGGTTATCTTTGGGTTGGCACTTACAACGGGTTGGCGCGCTTCGACGGTGTCCGTTTCAAAGTGTTTGATGTTGCCAATACGACGGGGTTGCGCAACAACGCCATTGAGAGTTTGTGTGAGGATCGTGATGGCCGACTCTGGGTGGGTGACAACCTCGGCGGAATTTCGGTTTTGGTAAATGGCTCCTTTCAAAGTGTGGTTTTGCCAAGAACTTGGCCGGCCAAACCGGTTCTGCGATTGGCTGCGGGCGAGGATAGAACCGTCTGGGCCATGAACGAAATCGGGACGTTGCTGCCGTTGGTGAATGGCGTGGCTCGCGAACCTCTGGCCACGCTCGGGGTGCCGGGAACGCTGGTAGCTGACCGCGCCGGCCAAGTATGGGCGGCGGTCGCTGGGAAACTTTGCCGTCTCGCTGCCAAGCAGGGTGCCGTGCCGCTGGATCCCGGACCGGAGGTCGTGAATGGCTGGCTGGCCATTTTTCCAGCGCGTGAAGGTGGATTATGGATTCTGGATGGCGACTGGTTGCGTCGGTGGAACGAGGGGCGATGGGTTGAAGATCGCGGTCACAGCAATTGGGGAACCATTGTATTGCCAGCGTTTCTGGAAACCCGCGCGGGCAAAATCTTGGGCGGCAGTTTCAAAGAGGGAATTCACGTCCTTGACAAAAGCAATGTCGTGGAACAAATCGAGGAGGCAAATGGCCTGTCCCACAACTGGGTTTATTGCCTCTGCGAAGATCGCGAAGGCAATGTCTGGACCGGCACCGGCAACGGAGGATTGAATGTGCTTTTTCCGAGGCGCGTCACGATGGTGAATCCGCCGGACAATTGGCGCAGCAGCGCCGTTTTGTCAGTGGCCCCCAGCGCAAATGGTGGATTGTGGATCGGCACTGAAGGGGGTGGCGTTTACCGATTAAGTCACGGTGAATTTTCCAAATTTCCCGTGAGCGAACATCCCGGGCAGTCGGTGGTCAACTCCGTGATGGAGGACGCCAGCGGAAAGCTTTGGTCGGGCACCTGGGCTTCAGGTGAATTGGTTTTAGAAAATGGTCATTTCCAAAATTCTTTTCCGCTCACGGAACAAAATAATGTGGTGCTTTCAACCTTTGAATCCAGCCGTGGTGACATTTGGGTTGGCACGCGCAGCGGGGTGGGACGATTACGCGGCGGCCAATGGTTTTGGCCGGATAATAAAAAAGACCTGACTCATTCCGCCGTGCGCTGTTTTGCCGAACAGTCGGATGGCGCAATCTGGTTCGGTCTGGATGGTGGTGGGGTTTGCCGGATGACAGGAGACCAACTCGCACAATTCAAAACCGGCGACGGACTGGTCAGCGACTATGCCCGGACGTTGCACGCGGATGCAGATGGCTCGCTGTGGATCGGAACGCGTGGTGGTTTGTCGCGGTTCAAGAATGGAAAATTTGCGAACGTGACCATGCGCCAAGGTTTGCCGAGCGATGTGATTTGCC
>CAIJGS010000148.1 GCA_903820285.1 uncultured Verrucomicrobia subdivision 3 bacterium
CCTGAACAATCAGGGTGCCGGCATTGACGTTGACCGCAGAACCGGCCAAAAAGACGCCCGCGCCGGCAATTTCCCAGGTGTTCAATCCCTGTTTGGTGAGACCGCCCGCGCCCGCGGCGGCCGTCGAAGCGCCTTGCGAAACGTTGGTTACCACGTTGACGGCGGCATTGGTGCCGTCCAAAACAAAAATTGTGCCGCGCGAAGTCGCGCCGCCATGCGTGATGGAACTGATAATCATCGCCGCATTCGGATTGGTCGAGTTATTGATCAGATTGAAAAAGCCGGCCGTGCTCGAAGGCAGAATGGTATATAGCGGCACCAGAATCGTTTCCGAGTTGGTCACCGGCGGATTCATCCGGATGGCCCCGTTATGGCTGACCCACAGAACGCCCGTTTGAACCGCATTGGTGGCAAAACTCACCGGGCTGGGCGACTGGATGACATACGCCCCGCAGTTGACGGTGTCATAGGTAATGCCGCTAATTTCCCGCGCGCGCTGGCCGCCACCGGTGAAAATCGTGGCATCATCCGGCTGGATGGGCAGGGATGCCCCGCCGATGCCGGAACCGGGGATCGGTTGGTTGAGCGTGACGACGTCGCCGCTCGTGGTGTTGCCCGTAATATTGATGGAGCCGGGCACCGCCTTGCCCTGCCAGTTGAGGACGTTCGTCCATGACTGACTTGCCGGGGCGTTGGTCCAGGTCTGGCTCGCCGCCTGACTGTCCAGCGCAGCGGCCAGGCTGCCGGCGATCAGCGCCGCCAGCGGCAGCCCCGGGCGCAGGGGGTTTTTATGGGAGGGTTGTATTTTCATGCTTTCGTTTATGGGTTGGTGTTGAGTTTGCTTTGAGGAGCAAAAATAATTCCCGCCGTCGGGCGGCGGTCTGTTGTATTAATGATTGGGATTAACCCAACCATAACACACGCCGACGGAGACACCATCGCCAGTTCTGTTGATACTTTGTTAAGCTGGTCTAATTTTTATGAAAATCACCAGGCGTTGGTAAGAAAAATTGATGCGATTGCCGGCGCATACCACTCCGGCATTGATGATATTTTCAGGCAATAATTACAGCCACACCAGCCACAACCGTTCCAATGTGAAGACACCACTATCCGATGCGCGGAAAGAAATCCCGTCTCAAATCAGCCAGTCACCTGCCAGACAATTGGTTACATTAATCAGGTCTGTTAATACTATCGGAGAGGCAAACCCGGCCCGGAATTTGGCTGGCACAGCGGGTGCCACGACGGCACCAAGCGGGAGCGGACGGTCGGGGTCCGGGCCAGTTTCAGCCGGCCACGGGCGCTTCGCGCCGGGACCGGTTCTGGTTCAGATGCTTGGCCACGGCCTCCGTGCGGGAGCGCACATGCAGTTTTTCGTAGATGTGCCGGATGTGCGTATGAACCGTGGCGTAGGAAACCTGCATCCTTTCCGCGATCTCCTTGTAGAGATAACCCTTGGCCAGGAGGTCCAGCACCTGCGCTTCGCGCGGCGAGAGCACCTGGTCGGCGGGATCGCTGGAGACCGGCGGCTGAAAGGATTGCACGATCTTGCGCGCAATGTGGCTGCTCATGGGCGAACCGCCCGCATGCACATCGCGGATGGCCTCCAGCAGTTCCGCCGGCGGCGTCTGCTTGAGCAGATAGCCGGTGGCCCCGGCCGTGAGCGCATTGAAAATATGTTCCGTGTTCTGATACACGGTAAGCATGATGAACTGGATGCCCGGCAGTTGCGGCTTGAGCCGGCGCACACATTCCACCCCGCTGAGGCCGGGCAGGTTGATGTCCATCAGTGTCACGTCCGGCTTGATTTTGGGCAGCTCATCGAGGGCCGCCTCCGCGCTGCCGTGACGGCTCACGCAACGGAAACCCGGCGAGGCGTCAATCAGCTTGCCCAGGGTACTGCGGACCCCGGCGTCATCTTCGACGATGGAAACGGCGATGCTCATGTTGTCAGGCCCAGCTTCCGGACGAACCGACGGCGAAACCGCGGCGGACTTGCGTGCAGTTGATTGGGCTTTCATAAATCTATCGTTCCATCGGGTCCGGGCCAATCGCCACTATTGGCGATGCCCCGTGACCAAAGGCAATGTAAAATTCCACCTGCGTCCCCTGCCCCGCAAAGCTCCGCACCGTGCAGCGCCCGCCCACGGCGGCAATGCGTTTCGCGAGATTGCCCATGCCGGACCCCGACGCCAGCCGGCCGGATTGCGCGGTCGGCGTGTCGTTGGCCGAGGCCATGCCCACGCCGTTGTCCTCGATCACCAGCGCAAACGAATCGGGCTCCAGCTTCAGCCGCAGCCACACTTCGCTGGCCTGCGCATGCTTCACCACGTTGTTCAAGGCTTCCTTCAGGGCGAGGAACAGATTGTACCGCAACTCGGCATCCACCCGCACCGCCGGCAGCGCCACCGGCAGATCCATGCGGCAGCGGATGCCCGCCGTGCGCAGATAATCCTCCGCGTAGGCCGAAATATAATCCATCAGCCCGTCAAACGTATCATGCTGCGGATCCACCGCCCACACGATTTCATCCATCGCCCGCGTGAGCTTGCGCGCGGAGCCGGAGATCTTGTCCAGATGCCCGCCCACCTGCTCGGGCTCGCGCCGGGCCAGTTCGGTGAGCAGCGTGATTTGTGTCAGCCCCGCGCCGATGTCATCGTGAATGTCCTTCGCAATGCGCGCGCGGTCGCGCTCAATCGCATGCTGCTGCTCCAGCCGCGCCAGCCGGCGCCGGTATTTGGCCGTCGCAATTTTGCGCACCGTGAACACCACCGCCCCCAGGGTGAACACCGTCGCCAGCACGGCGAACCACGTGGTCTGGTAGAAATACGGTTCCACCGTGAAGAATAGGCTGTCGCCGGTCTCGTTCCAGATGCCCTGGTTGTTGCACGCAATCACGTGGAACCGGTACGCGTGCGGCTGCAGCCGGGTGTAATGCACCGTGCGCAACGTCTCCGCCTTCATCCAGCCGGGATCAAAGCCTTCCAGCTGGTAGCGGAACCGCGTCTTTTCCCCGCCGTCAAAATTCAGCGCCGTGAACCGGATGTCAAACTGCTTGTGCCCTGGTGTCACCCGCAACGTGCCACCCGTGAGCGCCAGCGCCTCGCCATCCACGCGAAATTCCTCGATCTTCACCGGCGGCTGCGTGGCGTTGGCCGTCAGTTCATCCGGGTTCACCCACACCACCCCGCGCACCGTGGTGAACCAGAGCCGCCCGTTTGCCCCGTGCCAGCACGCCGGCTGGTAGCCGTCCGAACATTCCAGCGCCGGCAAACCGTCATGCCGCCCGTAGGCCACGTAATCCACCGTGGCGGCCTCCCCGTTGGCGCAGGCGTTCAGCACCGTTTTGGAAACGCAATAAATCCCCTGGTGCGTGCCCAGCCAGAGCCGGCCGCGATCATCCTCCAGAATCTGGCTGATCACATCCACCGGCAGCCCCTGCTTGGCCGTGAAGCGGAAGAACTGCCCGTTCGTGTACCGCAGCAAGCCGCCGCGAAATGTGCCCGCCCACACCGTCCCGTCCCGGTCCGCCAGCAGCGAATAAACCGGCTGCTCCGCCAGCGCATCCTCCGGCCGCAACGATTCCGTGCGCCCCGCCGTGCAATGATACAGCGTCCCGTCATCCGCCCCGCCCCACACCGTACCGTCCGGCGCCAGCGCCAGCGCGCGCACCGACGGCGTGGTGGCCGCATCATTCGTGCCCAGCAGCCGCCGCTGGTTGCCCGACCATTCCACGATGCCCGACTTCGTACCCAGCCAGACATTGCCCGCGTGATCGGCCAGAATGGACTTGATGCCGTGCATTTCCCACGGCACCCGCTGCAGCCGGTTGTCCTGGAGCTGATACCATTCCTCCCCCTCCGCCGCGCTCAGCCACAGACCGCCATCCGCCTTGGGCCAGACGGAGAAAACAAAATTGGCCGAGGCGCTCCCGCCCACCGGAAACGGCGTCATCCGCTCATCCTGCCACCGGCACAGACCGCCACCGGAGGTGCCAATCCAGATGGCCCCCTGCGTATCCTCGCATACCGAAAGCGCCGTGCGCACCGTCAATCCCTCCGCCACCCCGAGCACATGAAAATACCGGTCGCGCAACCGCGCCAGCCCCCCGCGATCCACCCCCATCCACACGCCGCCATCGGAACTCTGAAACCACGCGCCCACGCGATCCCCCGGCAAGCCGTCCCGCGAGGTGAGCCGTTGAAATTTTCCCGCCGGTGTCACGTGAAACAGCCCGTTGCCATAGTGATTGAACCAGATCCCGCCTTCGCGATCCTGATGCGCCCCCATTGCGCGACCCGAGGCCCAGCCCATGAGGCCGCGCCATTCCACCGCCTCGTTCACCCACGCGCCGTGCTTCATCTCCCGGAACCGGTCGCCGTCGCACACCCATGCCTCACCGTCGCCAAAGGGAAAAATCAACGTGGGCGAAACCGTGGTCGTACTGTTCGTCGGCGTCATGTCCGCAAACGCCTGGCCATCCCAGCGCGCAATCACCCCTTCGGCGCCGGCCCACACATTGTTCTGGCCATCCACCGCCAGCGTGTAAAGGTGTTTCCCCGCCAGCCCGCCATCCTGCGGCAACACCTCAAACTTGCCCGCCGCAAACCGCAGAATGTGCCCGTCCCGTGTCAGAAACCACAACTGGTTCTCATGGTCTGCGCACTGGAAAATCGGCCGCGACCCCGGCGGCGGCGTCACAATCTTCCAGTCCGCGCCCGGCTTGGAAAGATCCCGCTGCATCACCTCGCCAAACTGCATGACGAATGTCACCGAATTGGTCGTCGACGCCACCAGCCGCGTATGCAAGTCATACGCCGCCGTGTCTGGCCATTCCAAATGAAACGCCCCGTTGCGATAAGAAGTCAGCCCCCCGCGAAATGTATTGATCCACAACGTGCCCCGCGCATCCAGAAACAATCCCTGAATGCGCGTATGGCTCAGTTCCGGGGTGTTCGCGGGATCAAACGTCACGAAGCGTACGCCATCAAAGCGCGCCAGCCCATCGTAGGTGCCGACCCACAGAAAACCGTCCGGCGTTTGCGCTATGGAAGTGACCGTGCTGCTCGGCAGATTCTGCTCCGTATCCCACAGGTCAATGAGGTAGTCGCCGGAAGCCGCCCACCCGCGCCCGGTTCCCGCGAGGAGAACCCAAAGCACGGCCAGCAACGCATAGGCGACGGAACGGGGCTTCACGCCCTCAAATTAACTTTATCCCCGCCGGAAAGCCAACGGAAACAAGCATCAACCCACCTTTCAATCTTCATCAAAGAAACCCGTGAACTATAAAAATCCTCACCTCTGGAATACCCCTCGCACCACCCTGCTCTTAGCCCCCATGCCACCGGTGCCGAAACCGGCCAGTAAGTTTGAAATTAAGGCTTCATTTTCCGCTGGGGTTCGTGTTTCCTAATGGAATAAATCAACTATGAGCTTTACCAAAGATTTTCTGGCCGAAGTGCAGCAGGTGACGGCGCAACTGGACGAGGCCGCCATTGAGAAGGCGGCCGAAGAACTCGCGGCCATCCGCGAACGCGGCGGCCGGCTGTTCATCCTGGGGGTCGGCGGCAGCGCCGGCAACGCGGGCCATGCCGTAAATGACTTCCGCAAGATCTGCGGGTTTGAAGCCTATGCGCCCACGGACAACGTGTCCGAACTGACGGCTCGCACGAACGACGACGGCTGGCCGAGCATATTCTCGGAATGGCTGAAGGGCAGCCGGATCAACGCCAAGGACGGCCTGCTGATCTTCTCGGTGGGCGGCGGCAATCTGGAAAAGAATGTCAGTCCGAATCTGGTAAATGCCATCCAACTGGCGAAGCGCGCGGGTGCGTCAGTGGTGGGCATTGTGGGTCGTGATGGTGGCTATACGGCCAAGGAAGCGACGGCGGCGGTGATTGTGCCGACGGTGAATCCGGCGCATGTGACACCGCACAGCGAAGCTTTCCAGGCGGTCATCTGGCATCTGTTCGTGTCCCATCCCAAGCTGAAGGTCACCCAGACCAAGTGGGAATCCACCAAGTAAGATCTCGTAGGACAACAGCCTGTTCATTTCAACGCCCACCCGGGCGCGTTCCTCAACCCCATCCCCCATCATGAAACGCACGCTCAAAGACCTGCAGATCAAAATTTTTGCCGATGGCGCCGACAAGGCCGGCATGCTCCAGCTCAATGCCAATCCGCTCATCCAGGGGTTGACCACCAATCCCACGCTCATGCGCAAGGCCGGGCTGACCGATTTTGAAGCCTTTGCCCGCGACGTGCTCCAGACCATCACGGAAAAACCGCTGTCGCTGGAAGTGTTCTCCGACGAGTTTTCCGAAATGAAACGCCAGGCCCTGAAAATCAACGGCTGGGCGAAGAACGTGTACGTGAAGATTCCTATCACCAACACGCGCAACGAATCCTCCCTGCCGCTGATCAAGGAGCTGGCCAGCGAAGGTGTGAAACTGAATGTCACGGCGCTGCTCTCGCTGGGGCAGGTGGAAGGCGTGGCGGCGGCGTTGAATCCGGCGACCCCGGCGGTGGTCTCCGTATTTGCCGGCCGGATTGCCGATACGGGCGTGGACCCGATGGGCATTATCCTGCAGAGCAAACTGATTCTGGCAGATCTGCCGCTGGCCGAATTGCTGTGGGCAAGCGTGCGCGAAGTCTTGAATATCTACCACGCCAATGACAGCGGCGCGCACATCGTAACCGTGCCGCACGACATTCTGGCCAAGGCGATCAAAATGTCCGGCATGGACCTGGATGAACTCTCGCTGGACACGGTGAAGATGTTTGCCAACGACGCCAAGGCGGCGGGTTTTACGTTGTAAGGCGACGGGCCAAAATCAAAGCAGCTTGTTAACGGTGTTGTAGACCGCTTGGACTGTTACCGACTCCATGGCAGCGATCAATTCCTCGCGCGTGCCTTTGATGTCGCCGCCATCGTAGCGGTAGTAGTCCAGTCCGCGCCCGTTCACTACCGGGTTTTTCACGAGGGTAAATGGGTTGCCATACGGCCAGTTGGTGACGTTCAGCGTGGGCGCTTCGATGACGATCTGATTGGGCACTTGCACGGCGGCGGCGATGTGCATGAGGGCGGTGTCCACACTGAGGAACGCGCTGCAACGCTTCATGAGCGCGGCGGTCTGGCGCAGGTTTTTGGTTTTCGCTTCAATGGTCAGATTCCGATCTGCCGAGGCCAGCACCACCGCGTGATCCTTGGTTTCCTCGGGGCCGCCGAACAGCAGCACGCGGATGTCCGGTCGCTCCCGGTTCAACTGTGCCACCAACGCGACATACTGTTGCAACGGCCAGCGTTTCAGCGGCAGGTTTTTGGTGCCGCCGGAACCGACATGAATCCCCAGCACCTTTTCGCCGGCCAGTTTGTTTTGGACCAGAAAATCGGCGGCAAATGCATCTTCCTCCGGCGTGAAGAAAAGCTCCATCGAATGCCGGGAAGATTTTTTGGCGGCTCCGAGCAGCGGCAAAACGTCGAAGTTATTATCGATGGAATGGCGGGTGTAATCCTGCGGCAGGGTGGCGTTCACCAGCAGGCGGTCGAGCACGTTGAAGCATTCGTACTCGTGGCTGATGCGCAGTTTGGCCCCGGCAATGCGGGCGGCGATGCGATAATGCGCGCGGCTTTGCGGATGCGTATTGATGGAGACATCGTAGCGATGCTGCCGGAGCGCCCAGAGGAATTTCAGCCCCTCGGCCTTGCCGCACTTGATCAGGTTCTTCTGGAAGACGCGGTTGACGTGCGGGTTGTTTTCCAGCAGGTCGCGCGACCCGGGCCACATGGCAAGCGTATCAATCTGGGCCGCCGGAAAGTTGGCACGCAACTCGCGGATCAATGGCGTGGCGATCAGAGTATCGCCGATGCCCGCCATGGAGATGACCAGAATTTTCACAGGCGCGTAATTTTTTCGAGCAGCGCAGTGGTGGATTTGCCGGGCACAAATGGCACCAAGATGATCTTGCCGCCGGCGGATTCCACGGCCCGGCGTTCATCCTGGTTCAATGTCTCCAGCGTGTAATCGCCGCCTTTGATGTAGAGGTCCGGCTGGGCGGCGGCGAGAAACTTGGTGGCGGTGGTTTCTGCAAAAATGCAGACGCCATCCACGCTTTGCAGGGCGGCGAGCACGGAGGCGCGGTCGGTTTCGGAATTCACCGGCCGGGTCGGCCCCTTCAAGCCACGCACGGCGGCATCGCTGTTGACTCCGATCAGGAGGGCGTCGCCAAAGTTGCGGGCGTTTTCCAGATAGGTCACATGCCCGAGGTGCAGGATGTCGAAGCAGCCGTTGGTCACCGCCAGCTTTTTGCCGCTGGCCCGCAACGCGGCGCGCCAGGCAGGCAATTGATCCCAGGCAATGATTTTGGAACGGAAATCCATGGGGTTATTCTAGCCACAGACCCAACCGGGATGAAACAGGAATTTGAAAATTCAGCGGTAGAGTAGTCTGAGCTTCTGAACGATTTGGATAGGATAACTTGAATTTCATTTGCTGCTTATCTGGTCGGTTGCCAAAAGGGAATAAACGCAGAGACTCGGAGAGCGCAGAGGAACGCTGAGATGGAACTGATGAGTCTCAACCAGTTTGGCACATTGCCGTCGGTCTGGTTATGATTTTCTCCGCGCGGCTCTGTGTCCTTTGCGTCTCCGCGTTTATTTCCTGCCCCTAGTTTTCAGTTTGGCAACCAACCGGATAATCAGGGTCATTTCACCTTGCGGCGACGGGTACGATATTCCGTGAGGGTGGCAAATTGCCCGGCGGCGATTTCCGCCAATACTTTGGGACTGGCCTGGTCATACGCTCGAATATCGGCCAGTTCTTCCTCGGCCTCGAGCAGCCGCTCGTAGGTTACCAAATCCAAAACCACACCGGTCCGCTTGCCTTTGGCATCGGTCAGGAACTGTTCTTGGCTGGCAACGGGCACTTTCATAAATGGTCCTTGAGGACGGTCATCATACTGTCTGCCAAGGTGCGTTTGCGTCAAGTCTCTAGTCCACAAACCGGCCGCGATAGGCCCAGAGGCCGAGGGCGGGGTTGGAGATGTAGAAGATCTTTTCGCCGTCGGGCAGCGTGTTCCAGCCGTCTTTCAGTTTGGCGGGATCGTAACGCTGGGTCATGGTCTTGAGGTCGGCGTACTTGAAGCCGACACCTTCGATCTCCGTCTGCGTCAGGTGGCCGGGACAATAGGTGATGTTGAAACGGCCTTCGCTGGAGCCGTGGATCAAATGTGCGGCGGCGCTCAGATTGTGCTGCAACTCCGGATTGGCCTTGGCGGCGGCCAAGGTGGCCGGGGTGCCGAAGTAACCGTACTTGCGAATGAGCCGGTCAATTTCATGGTCCTCGCCGAACTCCTTCAGGCCGGGGGCCAGAATGATGAGTTCGCCCGCGTCGGCCATGGCCATGCGCGTGCGATAAACGGCCTTGTTGCCCAGCCAGGTGCTCTTGAATTCGGAAGGGTCGAGATAGACGACGACCTTTTTCAGCGGCTCGTTGAGCATCTCAAAGTTCACCTGCAAGGACAGTGCGGCGGCCTTTTCAAAGCCGGAGGCGTCATCGCTCACAAACAGCCCGCGCACGGCAAGCCGGCCGTCTTCGCCCCGGCCCACAACGGTGTGAACATAGACGATGGGGAGATGCTTGGTGAAGTGTTCGGAGGCGTAATTCAGGATGCGGCGGACCGGCGTGTTCGCCCGGCCCATCATGCGTTCCATGCCATAGGCCGCGCCGACGTAATGGCTCTTGTTGATGCCTTCCACGCCGCCGGTGCCTACAAAGATGTTCTTGTTGTAGTTGGCCATGCCGATGACTTCATGCGGCACCACCTGGCCGATGGAGAGAATGAGGTCGTGCCCGCCGGTGGCAATGAGATTCGCCACCTGCGCCGGCCAGGGAAACTCGACGGCACCACCGGAAACTTCGCGCACAAACGCGGCCGGCACTTCGCCGACCGTGGTGATGCCAGTGCGCCAGTTATGAACGCGGAACAAACTCTCGGGCACACCGGGGAACATTTCCGCAATCTGCGGACTGGTCATCGGCGTGTGCGTGCCCAACGCGGGCAGGACATCCACCAGCTTCTCGCCATAAAACTCGTGCGCGAGGGAGGTGAGTTCCCCGGCATGCGAATGAAAGCGGGTGAAGTCCGGGGGCACCACGAGCACGCGATTGCGCGTGCCGAGCCGTTTGAGCGCTTCAAACAGGCCGGCCCGCAAAGCCGCGTGGTCCAGTTTATCCGTGGTGGAACCGCGTTCGAAATACAGCATAACTCAGCGTTCAGCGTTGAATGCGGGCGGAACCGCCCTTGGCAAACGCTTTGACCTGCTCAACCGTCGCCATGGTGGTATCACCCGGGAAGGTGGTCAGTAGCGCGCCGTGCGCCCAACCGAGGTTGACGGCTTCCTGCTCGCTCGCGCCGGACAGCAGACCGTAGAAGAAGCCGGCGGCATAGCCATCGCCCCCGCCCACGCGGTCCACGACATCCAGTTCGCAGGTGGGCGATTGATAGGTCTTGCCGTTGACCCAGGCGACCGCGCCCCAGGAGTGGCGGTTGGTGGAATGCACTTCGCGCAGCGTGGTGGCCACGATCTTGACGTTCGGGAATTTCTTCACGGCTTGTTCGATGACGGCGTAGAACGCGCTCGGGTCCAGCTTGGATTTGCTTTCCACGTCCTGGCCTTCGATGCCGAGGCCCTTTTGCAGGTCTTCTTCATTGCCGACGAGCACATCCACGTGCTCCACGATGCGGCCGAGCACATCGAGCGCCTTGGACTGGCCGCCCCAGATGTCCCACAGTTTCTGGCGGTAGTTCAGGTCGAACGAGGTGACGGCGCCGGCGGCTTTGGCGGCCTTCATGGCGTCAACGATCAGTTCGCCGGTGGTGTCGGAGAGGGCGGAAAAGATGCCACCGCTATGGAACCAGCGGACGCCCTGGCCAAAAATGGCGCTCCAGTCGAAATCGCCGGACTTAAGCTGGGCGGCGGCTTCGTTGCAACGATTATAGAACACCACGGGGGCGCGCACGCCCTGGCCGCGATCGGAATAGACGGTGGCCATGTTGGGGCCGCGCACACCGTCGTGTTTGAACTTCTTGTAAAACGGCTTAACGCCCATGGCGCGGACGCGTTCGGCGATCAGGTCGCCGATGGGATAATCCACCATGGCGGAGGCGATGCCGGTGTTCAGGCGAAAGCAGTCCGAGAGATTGGCCGAGACATTGAATTCGCCGCCGCTCACATGGATGTCGCAATGCGACGCCTTGCGGAACGGAATGATGCCGGGGTCCAGACGGTGAACGAGGGCGCCGAGGGAGAGAAAATCGAGGGCGCCTTCCGGGCGGATATTAAGGCCGTATTTCATGATGGTGATCTTTGACGAAATTAAGTTTTAAAAAATAATCTTTGAACCCGCTCAGATTAGAAAGAATGCGGCGCGCGGTCAAAAAAAATACCCCCGAACGTATGTCCGGGGGTTGCAAATCAATTTGATATAAGTGCACTCAGCCATTACCGAAGGCGGAGCGGGCCATGACGAGCAGGCGCTCTTCGGTCTGGGGCGTCAGGCTGGTAAACACCATGGAGACATGGTAGCCGGTGTGTTTATTGCCGGCGCAGGCGATGACCACGCCGTGGCAGGAAAGTTTGCTGCCATCCAAAGGCGATTGCAGCGAGACGGTCATCTCGCTCCATTCGTTGAAGGACTGGGGACTGCGAAATTCAATACCATTTTTGTGGATAGAGACGGTGTCCGCCGAAAGTTCCAAAGCCGCCTGGCGGCCTTTGACACTGACTGAAGAACCAACTGAATCCACACTTCCGATTTTCTTAGCACTCATAAGTTATTAAATCAACCTAGCACGAGTTAACCGGACGTCAAATTTTAGTTTCCTAATTTCCTCCACCACGCCTTACCATTCGATGACGGCGGCACCCCACGTCAGGCCGGCACCGAAGGCCACGATCAGGATCAGGTCGCCGCGCTCAACCTTACCCTCGCGCACAGCTTCATCCAAGGCAATGGCGACCGAGGCGGCGGAGGTGTTACCGTACTTGTGGAGATTCACAAAAAGCTGTTCCGGCGTGGCTTCCAGACGTTCACCAACGGCATCAATGATGCGACGGTTGGCCTGGTGGGGAATGATGCATTTGATCTGCTTGATATCAATCTGGCAGCGGCGCAGGGCTTCATTGGCGGCGCTGCACATGGCTTGCACCGCGTTTTTAAAGGTTTCCTTGCCATCCATGCGGAGGAAATGCAGGCCCTGGGCAACGGATTCGGCCGTGGCGGGACAGGCACTGCCACCGGCGGGCATGGAAAGCAGGTCGGCTTTCGATCCGTCGGCTCCCAGGACAGTGGTGAGCAAACCGCCCGCATCGGGACGATGCTTCAAAATGGCCGCACCGGCGCCATCGCCGAAGAGCACGCAGGTGTTGCGGTCCTTCCAGTTGGTAATGGAGGACAGTTTTTCGGCTCCAATCACCAGCACCGTTTCATAGGTCTGCGACTGAATAAAATGCTGGCCCACTTCCAGGGCATAAATAAAACCGGAGCAGGCGGCTTCGATGTCGAAGGAGGGAATGCGACGGGCACCGATCTTTTGCTGCACCATACAGGCCGTATTCGGAAACGGCATGTCGGGCGTAATGCTGGCGACGATGATCAGGTCAATCTGGTCGGCGGTAACGCCAGCCATTTCCATGGCGCGCAAGGCGGCCTTGGTGGCGAGGTCGGAGGTCAGTTCCCCGGCGGCGGCAATGCGGCGTTCCTTGATGCCGGTGCGGGTGGTGATCCATTCATCCGAGGTATCCACCAGCTTTTCGAGATCGGCATTGGTCAGGATCCGTTCCGGCACGTAGGAGCCCACGCCGGCAATGGAACAGGTACGACCGGCAAAGTGGTGCTTGGCGCGCGGATTGAAGTGCTTGGTGGTCATGCTAAAGCAGAAAGCTTACACGGCGGCGGCCGGTTCCGCCAGCCGCGCGTTGGCCCGGGCGATCTGGGCGATCAGCGTGTGATTCAAATTGTGTTTAATTTCCTGGGCGGCCACGCGGACGGCACTGGCAATGGCGCGTTCGCGGGAGGAACCATGCGCCTTGATCACCACGCCGTTGAGACCCAACAGGGCGGCCCCGCCGTAAACCTCGGGGTCCACGCGGCGTTTCAAACCGTTGAAGGCACCCTTGGCCAGCAGCGCGCCAAACTGGCGCAGCGGGCTGACCGAAATCTCGGATTTCAGCATGTGACCGATGGCACGACTCAGGCTTTCGGCGGTTTTCAGCACAATATTGCCAATAAAACCATCACACACCACCACGTCCACGCCGTCGTTAAAGAGGTCAAATCCCTCGACGTAGCCGATAAAATTCAAATCCAACTTCGCGCACAACTTGGCAGTTTCGCGGGTCAGGTCGTTGCCTTTGGATTCTTCGGTGCCGTTGCTCAGGACGCCGACGCGGGGACGTTCCAAGCCCAGGATTTCATGGGCATAGACCGAACCCATTACGGCGAACTGCGCGAGATGCGAAGGTTCGGCGGTGGCATTGGCCCCGGCATCCAGGAGGATGAAATCCTGATTGCGGGAGGGAAAGCGGCAGGCAATGGCGGGACGCTCGACGCCGTCGAGGCGCCCGAGTTTCATGGAACCGGCCACCAAAGCTCCGGTATTACCCGGGGAAATGATGGCATCAGCCTGCTCGTTCCGCACCAATTCAATGGCGCGTACCAGCGAAGAATCCTTTTTGCGGCGGATGCCTTCCAGCGGTTTGTCTTCCATCGTCAGCACTTCGCTGGCGTGGACGACTTCAATACGGGAATCTGAAAGCTGAACCTGCTGGCGGGCGGCGGCAATATCCTGCTCGCGCCCGACCAACAGCACTTTGGCAATGGCATCATCGGCGGCCAAGGCCAACTTGACCCCAGCCAAGGCGACCACACATCCGTGGTCGCCGCCCATGACATCCACTGCTATTCGCATAGTTGAACCGCGGAACTTCCGCGCTGCGGACTAAGCCCCCGCCGTGACGGTAAGCACTTGGCGACCTTTATAGAAGCCGCAGGCAGGACAGACACGGTGAGGAATGGCCGGCGCATCGCACTGCTGGCATTTGCCCAGCTGCGGAAGCTTCAGCACACTGTTATACGCCCGGCGCATGCGCTGGCGGCTCGTTGACGGTTTACGCTTTGGAACGCCCATAAATTCTATTTAATCTTCAGTTTATCCAGTTCAGCCCACGCATCCGGCTTCGACGATACATCGTCCTCAGCCTTGCGAGCAGGGTTCTTTTTTTTCAGACCGGGACACCCCGGTTTGCACAACGGATGTTGCGGAAATTCCAACAGCATATCTTCCCGCACATACGGAGTCAAGTCTACGGAATCATTCACAACGGACACCTTGTCGTCCCCTTCCATGGGCAAATGCAGGGCCCAGTCGTCCAGATCCAGATCATAAACGAAGGGTTTCAGGCAGCGGCCGCATTCGCAATTCAAGGCCAGCCGCAGGGAGCCGGTCACCAAGAGACTGTCGTCCATGTCCTGAATTGTAAGATCATATTGCAGAGGACTTTCCAACCGTATCAGCTCATCCTGAACGCCCAGATCGAGTTCGGCAACGGACAGTTCCCCTTCCAGATGAACCTCGTGTTCATCCAGCTGGCGGAGATTGAATTTGAGTGACATTTTAAGGTAATTGGCGGGCACAGACCCGGCCTTGGTTAGGCCGCCGACCTGGTTGCCGGGCGATGGGATTCGGGTTTGGGCTGAAATTTTTCCTGCAACGCCGTTTGCACATGCGCCGGGACAAACAGGCTGACATCGCCGCCGAACCGGGCGATTTCCTTGACGATGCGGGAACTCAGGAAAGTATACGTATCCTTGGGCATCATGAAAATGGTTTCGATGTTCTCATCGAGTTTGCGGTTCATGAGGGCGAGCTGAAATTCAAATTCAAAGTCGGAAACGGCACGCAACCCGCGCACCACGGTGTGGGCCTTGCGGGAGGCGACGTAATTTACCAGCAACCCGTTAAAGGAATCGGTTTCCACATTGGGCAGGTGCGTGACGGCCGCCTGTACCAGCGCCACCCGTTCGGACAGGGGAAAAAGCGGGTGTTTGCCTTCGCTCTGGGCAACCGCGATGATGACGCGGTCAAAGAGCCGCGCCGCCCGCTGCAGCACGTCCAAATGGCCGTTGGTGATCGGGTCGAAACTGCCGGGATAAATGGCGGTGCGCATCGTATTGATTTGGCCCTGATTATGGGCGCAAGAGGCAGTTTAACCGGGAAACGCCGGAATTCAAAACTATTCCGGCGGTCAATTGGAAGGCAGGGTGCCGGGCAACCGCCAGGGCACTTCATAAATTTTGATGGCTTCGCGGATGCCCTTCACCTTTTCCGGGGGCAGGGCGACACAGGTGGCGGCCAGTGCCGGATCCATCCGGAGCAGATGACCAAAGGTGACTTCACTGATAATGATGCGGCCGCTGCCGGATACCCCTTCCAACCGGCTGGCCAGATTCACTTCCCGACCGAAGACGGTGAAATTGAATCCATCCTCATCCGAGCCCATGAGTCCGTAGATCATCTGCCCGGTATTGATGCCCGAGCCCAACTGGAGGGGCGTGTGCAGCGGGAGGGGCGGCCGGCCGGCGGCGAGACGCCGGGCGTTCTCCGCCTCGCGGGCGGGATTTTCCAGAAGCCGCTTCTGGTTCAAGGCGGCGATGGCCCGTTGGGCGTCGATGGCAGCGCGGATGCAGTTCAAGGTGTGCCGTTCATTCGCCAACGGAGCATTCCAATAGGCCATCACGCAATCCCCAATGTATTTGTCCAGAACGCCGTTATTCTTTTTGACCGCCTCAGCCACGGTGGCCAGATACAAATTCACCGTCCGCAGGGTTTCTTTGGCCGATTCATCGAAACATTCCTCGGCCAGGGCACCTTCAACCCGATTCTCCCGGACAAATTCCGCCACCTGCTCCTGCATCTGATCCGTTAGGCTGGTAAAGCCGCGGATATCGGCAAACAAAACAGTAATTTCCCGCCGGGCGCCATCCACCTTCAGGTTATCGGATTTGAGCAATTCGTTCACGACATCAGGCGATACCATCTTGGAAAAAATCGATCTTACCCGGCGTTTTTCCCGTTCCTCAAACAGCACCCGGTGGGTCACGAGGGCAAAATGCTGCATCAAGACCGCCCCGCCCAAGGGAAATATGATGGGCAGCCAAAGACGCCACCGAATATAAACAAAATAGGCGAGCGCCAGATAGCCAAAGAGCAGGCACAGCACCGAGAGGCTCGCAAAAATGGTCCGCAGGCGCCAAGTAAGCATGGCCGTGGCGGCGCCCAGCAGGATGATGATGAGCAGTTCACCGGCCACGGGAATACGTCGGATGTAATGGCCGGTAATGACCGCATTCGCGACGTTCCAATAGGTACTGACCAGCAGAGCGCTACGCTCCAGAGGCGTCGCCCCACGGTCAGTCAGGTTGTTGCCCACGGTGGAGGACCCCACCACAATGAGCCGCCCTTTGGCCCAATTGGTGATTCCCGCCGTCTGACCAGCCTCGCGCTGACGGTTTTGGAGCAGCAGATATTCCACCGGCATGGCCCCGAGTTGCGGATCGCCGGTGGCCAGCCGCCAGTCAATGTACAAATAACCGTTCGCATCCACGGGAATTACCCGCTCAAAGCCATCCCGGCCCGGCAAGGTGATCCGGCCATGCGGCAGGTCCACCCGGGCCCGGCTCAAATCCAGATTCAATTCCCGGGCAGCCAATACAATGCCCATATGCCACAGGCGTTCTTCCGTAAAGGCCGTGGCCGTATCCGGGGTTCCGGGCGGCGGAGTGACGCCAAAGCTGGCAAGTTTGAAGTGATTATCCGCATCCACCGGCACGGTCAGTACGTTGGTGCTATTGCTCTGGGGCAGCAGGATTTTACCGGGCAGGATCTGGGCGCCGGCCAGGTCGGCACCGATGTCGGGTTCCAAGGCCAGTTGCTGAAATAAAGGGTGCCAGTGGCGGATTGTATGATAGGCGCAGGCCTGACGGAGTATGCCGTCCGGGTCCTTTTCGGTGGATACATCACCGGGCGAGAGGCAGTTCGTCAGAAACAAATCCGGCGGCACGACATCCGGCGTGGCAGCGATGAACGCATCGCTCCCCTGCCGCATGGCTTGGGCAAAATAATCATCGGATTCCACCAAAGAACCGTCGGGCAACATGACGGGCGCATGTTCCGGATGCAGTTCCCCGAAGATGACGTCGAACGCGACGCCCTTGACCCCTTCGGCGGCCAATTCTTTCACCAACCGGCCATAGATATGACGCGGCCAGGGAAACTGGGCATGAAACCCCAATTCCTGGCTGTTGGCCACGGTGGTGAGGCTGGATTCATCAATCGAAATAAAAGCGAGATTGGTGGCAACCTCGGTGGGAGAGCGCAAGGCTGCCCGGGCACGAAGATCGTACGTGATGAGTTCCAGATGCTCGGGCAGATCCCAATGACACAGCCGGATACCGCAAGTAAACAGCAATACCACCAACGCCAACCATACGGCAGCATACTTGGTTAAGTGCTGGTTCACCCGTATGGAATAAATAAAAAACCAGAGTAACACAAGGCTACTCTGGTTTTGATTTTTTAAATATTTTAATGGGTATTGGTCGTCGGCGGCGTCGGCGGCGGCGGCGGCGGCG
>CAIJGS010000149.1 GCA_903820285.1 uncultured Verrucomicrobia subdivision 3 bacterium
TCATGCCCCAACTTTACCCGCAGCACATGGACAAGGGCTGTCCAAGGTGAAATTTGCCAGGAAGGGTGGTTGGACAGCAGATGTCCATCCCTGTCTGAGAACATTGCCGGCATGAGAAATAAATCCATCAATGCACGCTTTACTCCCTGTGAAGTGATTGCCAAGCTCGGTCCGGTCCAGGTCGTCAAACAGGCTGAGAACCGCCACAAGCTCATCGGCGGATCATTACACGACCGGCTTAAAGTTCAGGAGTGGTGTCTGGAACATGCGCCGTTTGTGAAATTGGAGGACTTGGCTGGCATTGAAACCATGGCCTTTGCGGGGTGACTGGACAACCACTTGCCTCTTGTCGGATTTCTCCACAAAAACTGTCTGCTTTACACGAATGAATTCGCTTTACTGATGACTTGTTCCTTGAAAAGCCGGATTCTTGGCGAGGTTTTTCGTCCCGTTTTTGGCCGGGTTTCAAGCATCAAAAGCACTGGAAGCATGAATTCAAGCGAGAGACAACCTGCTGGGAAAACAAATTTTTATTCTTACTTTTATTCTTACTTGCTATTCTTTTAAGCTGTCGAATTCATGCAAGTTGTTGAATATAAAAGATTGGAGCGGGTGAAGGGAATCGAACCCTCGTCTCAGCCTTGGGAAGGCCACATTCTACCATTGAACCACACCCGCGTGTGGGGTCGCGGAGTATGATTACCAGACCCGCGACCGGTTGACAACTCGTTTGCGCGCTCAGGCCGCGTTTTCCATCTGGTCGATGGCGCTTTTCAGGCGGCTGACGGTGCGTTCCTGCTGCTTGGGATCGTTGATTTTACCGCCGGTTTCGTAGCTTACGTAGAAGCTGTCGATGGCCGCGCCGCGCTCGGTGGAGATGCGGGCGGTGGCGATGTCCAGCTTCAGTTCCGCGAGCTTTTGCGTGATGGTAAAGAGCAGGCCCAGACGGTCTTCGGTTTCAATTTCGATCAGCGTGCGTTCATCGGAAACTTCATTGTCCAGGCGCACCTTGGTGACAATGCGTTCACCCAGGTAGGCGGAGTAGCCGGAGGCTTGGGCGGTCTGGCGGGCGATGAGGCCGGGGAGGTCCACGGTCTTGCCGGTGAGGACGGATTCCAGCAGGTCGGTGAATTTTTCCCGCTGCTCGCGCGCGGCGATGTTGCCGGTGCGGCCGTCGTTTACGAAGAACGTGTCAATGGCGATGCCATCCTTGCGCGTGAAAATCTGGGCGCCAAGAATGTTCAGGCCCACGGCGCTGAGCGTGCCGCCGATTTTGCTGAACAGACCGCCGCGATCCCATGTGCAGACCTTGACCAGGCTGTAACCGCGGTTGCGCTCGTCAATCCAGGCGGTGACCGGTGCCAGCTCCCGATGGCTTTCCAGAATAAGCCGGTGCATGAACCGGTGAACCAGTTCCACATCGTCCAGAATCTGGGCCGGGGTGTGGATTTCAAAATACCGGGCCGGCAGCAGGTTGAAATGCGCGTTCAACTCTTCGTCATCAATGCGCTTGGTGGAAAGCTCGCGCACCAGGTCGCGGATCTGTTCGCGCGCCTTTTCCGAGGCGCGGCGGAATTCCGTGCCGCCCGTCAGCAGGGTCATGGCGCGGGTGTGAAGCTGCCACAGCAGGGAATCTTTGAACCCACTCCAGAGCTTGTCGCTGGTGCCCTGCGAATCTGCGAAGGTCAGGAGCGCGAGCAGATTCAGCCGTTCGGGCGTGCCGACCTGCCGGGCAAAGGTACGTATCACCGTGGGATCATCCAGATCGCGCCGCTGGGAAATGCTCGCGAGCAGCAGGTGGTTTTCCACCAGGAACCATACGGTGTCCTGGCCGCTTACATCCAGTTGCAGCCGGCGGGCGGCGCGCATGGCCAGGGTAGCGCCAACCTCGGCGTGCTTGCCCTGTTCATGCTGGGCCGCCTTGCCCACGTCATGCAGCAGCAGCGCCAAGTATAGCAGGCCCGGCCGTTCCAGGCCCAGGAAAATGGAGCTGTAATGCTTGTACGGCGGCTCCGGCGCCTCCCAGACCTTGTCCAGTTGCTCCAGACAGACCAGCGTGTGCTCATCCGCCGCGTACTGATGATAAAATTCGTGCTGCACGAGACAGGTCAGCTTGCCGAATTCCGGGATGTATTTACCCAGGAAATTCACCTCGTGCATGGCGCGCAGGGTGGGGGCCACCTCGCCGCGCCGGTCAAGAATCGTCAGAAACGTCTCATGCACCTGCTCATCCTTCAGAAACTCACGGTCCACCAGCGACAGCTGCTGGCGGATAAGCTGGGCCAGATCGGGATGCAAGGTCAGCCGCCGTTGCTGGGCATGCAGAAACACGCGCATCAGGCGGCGCGGCGAATCGCGGAAAATGCGGTTGCTGGCCGCCCGGATCTCACCGTTCACAAAGAGAAAGCCATCCACCGGCTCCGGCATCTTGCGCGGTTTGGCGCCGGGCAGCAGGCGCCGCAGGCGCGCGAGCCGGCTGGTTTGCTCGGGCGAATGCAGGGCCATGCGCTGCTCCAGCGTGCGGGTAATGAGAAACACATTCCGCATGTGCACGTACAGATCCCGCATGAACTTCTCGATCCGTTTGCTCGGCGAACGGTCGTTGTAACCCAGATTATGCGCCACCGCCGGCTGCACGTTTTTGCCCAGCACATCCTGCGCCCGGTTCGTGTTATAATGCAGCTCCGTGCGCACGCGCAGCAGGAATTCGTAGGCGGACTCCAGCTGTTTCCGCTCCGCCTCACTCATGAACTCGCTGTCCTGCAATTCCTGCAGCGACCGCGTGCGGTGCTTGAAAAAGCTCATCCACAGCAGATTCTGAAAATCGCGCAGGCCCCCGCAGCCGTTCTTCACATTCGGCTCCTGCATACAGGCCGAGTTTCCGTGCTTGCTCCGGCGCGAGGCCTGGTCTTCCAGACGGGCCGCGATGTATTTATCCTCAAAGCCCAGCACACACTTCGTGACGACGATCTTCTGGAATTTCATGAACAGCGGCTCGTAGCCGATGATCAGGCGGGATTCGATCAGTGAGGTCTTGGACTGCATGTCCGTATTGGCCACTTTGACGCAATCATCCAGGTTTCGCACCGAGTAACCCACCTTCATGCCCAGGTCCCAGAGCGGATAGAGCACGCCGTCCATGATCTTCGCCAGCTGCGGCTGCGGTTTGCCGGCCGTCACCTGTCCCTCATGGAGGAACATGAAATCGATGTCGCTGAAGGGATTCAGCTCCGCCCGGCCGTAGCCGCCGATCGCCACGAGGGCAATGTTCGGGTACGGCTTCTGCGCCGCCTCCGGCTGCGCGTTTCGCGCCGTGTCCCAGAGATGGCGGATCAGCGCGTCCAGAATGGCCGCGCGGGCCTGGCAGATTTCCCGGCCATCCGCACCGGCGCGGTGAAACAGTTTCAGGCGGTGGGATTCCACCTTCAGAAAGGTTTTATAGCGCGCCAGCTTTTCCGCCGGGGTGGCTCCGGGGGAGAAGGACAGGCGGGCGGCGGCGGCGGCTTCGATTTTTTTGAGCAAATCCTGCACGGGCCAAAAAATAAGGATTAAAATGTCCCGCCGCCAGCGAAACCTTGTCGCTGCGCCGGTATTTAATAGACTTGGCGACGATGCCTGAGCAAGCCGACCCTGATGCCGCCCTGATGCTGCGTGTAAAACGCGGCGATCGGGACGCGTTTGCCGCCCTGGTTGAAAAGTATCGGCAACCCCTGTTTAACTTCATTTTCAGGACCTTGCGTGATGAAACGGAGACCGAAGATGTCGCCCAGAACGTCTTTCTTCAGGTTTACAAATCCCGCGACCGCTACCAGCGCACCGCCAAATTTTCCACCTGGCTGTTTACCATCGCCCGGAACCTCTGCCTGAACGAAATCCGGCGCCGCACCCGGCATCCGGCCGATTCCCTCGATGAAACCCACGCGGACAACGAGGATCAGCCCACGCGGCAGTACGTGGACAAATCCATCTTTTTGCCCCTCGAAAACGTCCTGCACGGCGAACTCGCCCATAAAGTCGAGGAAGCCCTGGCCGACCTGCCGGAAAACCAGCGCACGGCCATCCTGCTCTGCCGACAGGATGAACTCAGTTATGAGGAAATCGCCGAGGTGCTCGGCTGCTCCCTCTCCGCCACCAAATCGCTCATCCATCGTGGTCGCGAAACGCTCAAGGACAAGCTAAAGCCGTACCTCCAGACGGGCGAATGGGAAGGGTAACTGGGAAAACATCCAACGCCCAACATCGAACTCCCAACATCCAATGTCTAGGGGCGCGGTGAAGGTGACGTGGCGTTGCTGTATTGGATTGTTTTCGAATTTTTCGCGTTTGCCTTGATGAGGCACGATTAGCCTTGATTGCTGGGGTTTTTGCCTTGGTTCCCGTCGGTTAACGCAAAGGCGCAAAGGGGAGGGGGCTGGTAAGCTCCAAATTCCAACCTCCAAGCTCCAGAGA
>CAIJGS010000150.1 GCA_903820285.1 uncultured Verrucomicrobia subdivision 3 bacterium
CTCATAGCTAAACTTGGAACGCCAACAAACCATGCCTGCCTGCAACTTGAATCGTCCCTGTCGATTGTCCAGTCAGTATCAGCATGTCGGTGCCGCTGTTCACGTTTCCGATTTTCCTCCTTGGGCCGGGATTGTCAACGTCGGATTGGCTGGTATCGCGGTTCTGATCTTGCAGGGTGAAAACTGTGGCGATAGGACAGTTTCAGTTAACACGGGCACATTTTGGCCTGACCGCGGAAAGCGGCGGAAGGCCGCCGCACTCCAGGACGCTGGCGCGCGGTTCGAGGGATGTCATCAACGCGAAGCGTCTTGGAGTGCTCCAGCCCTCTGGAGCTTTGTCCTCGCGAACCACCAATCGGCCAATGTCCATGTGTTCGGCCATAGCGGAAAAGTTGCCCCACCGCCGACTCGCGGCATGAACCGCAACTGCGGAACTAAAAGCTCCATCAGTTATTGACTCCTGTCCCGTTTTATACAATGCGCTTTTCATGTGAAAATGTCCTCAGCTGCCGAGCTCGCCATATCAAATACAGAGCTGATAACAGCAAAAGTAACGCTATCCCAAACTCAAACAGTCCATCGTAGGCATCATGGATGGCAAATCGGCTCAGCGTCCTCAAGCCACCCAAAAACGCGAAGGCCGAACCGTAGAAGGCAACTCGACGGGGCATAAAGACACCGACGATAAGTAAAACCGTAAGCAATCCGGCCAAGGGCAACGTGGCAAACCAAAACAGTATATGATCTTTGTGAGGCTCAAAATACTCACCTACTTTCTCTGCCAGCAGAAATGTCGCCGCCCCGATGTGGAGCGGCCAAGTCAATACGAACGCCACCATCACTAAATATGCCCCAAGCGGTTGTCTCATACCGGGTGACATCTCACTCATCATTTCCCACCCGTGTCGTCTATCAGACTCATGTCCCGCCGGCTGTAATCAAGCCATGGAAAATCATGTGCCGCCGCCATGGCCGTTTGTTTCGGCCTTTCCGCCGGCGGTGGAAAATGCCCATCAACTACCACGACTCGCTTGCCTTCGCCACCGCCGAAAAAGTCATGAATCGATTCAGGGATAAAAATGGCACACCCCGGCCCCCGATCGATCGGATAATAAACATTCGTGGTCGAGGTTGGGGCATGCTGTTCGGCAACCGCCAAAGCTGGCCACCTTGGCGAAGATGTAAAGGTAATGGGCTCGTTACTCTGGCAGCCCGTAAATAACCATGGCACTAACAAAGCGGCCGGCAAAAATCGCAATCTTTTCATAAAAGTGCTCTGGAGTCTGGCCAATATATTGTCCACCAGCCAGCGTCAGCTTGTTGTTGCCGCTGTTTACGTTTCCGATTTTCCTCCTTGGGCTGGGATTGTCAACGTCATATTGCCGATGCTGCCAATCGTGCTGTTGACCACCGCCCCGCCCCAACCCCTGACTTTGCAGTTGGAATGGGAATATACCGGTTTCGTGGGCCATGTTCAGCGGCCTGCCGAACACCTTCTTCCCACCAATATTACCCCACCAGACAGCAGGTCGGATTCGAGCCTTAGCGAACAAACTATCATACGGCAGTTCAGCCTCTTGATTCGTGTTTCTTGGTGTCCATTCGTGGTTGAAGTGCATTGTTGGGCTCAACCCCGAATCAAAGGGCCCCGGTAATCGCAGACACCACCATTTGACATTTCAAAACCTGTGCTATATTACCCCGTTGGAGGTTTACATGGTAAACTCACCGTCACAGCCAATCTCGTGCCCGGTTGCCCCGCCATCCCTTGGCGGGACTGTCATTCCCATGCCTCACCCAGCCATCCGCCCCCCGGCATTGGATGTTGGGAGTTCGATGTTGGGTATTTTCCCCATCAGCTCACCCATTCCCCCCGCCATCAACGCACCATCAAGCCTCAATCAAGGCAAAAAAACCAGCAATCAAGGCTAATCGTGCCTCATCAAGGCATACGATGAAAAAGCGAACCACCATAGCGAGCGCCACCGGCGCGGCCCCATACCAGCCCAGCGCAACGCCCTGGGTTCGCACCCCGTATGCCACCAGCCCTGAAAGGGCGGCCCCATCCCCCAATCAAGGCAAAAACCCCTGTAATCGTGCCTCATCAAGGCATATCAAG
>CAIJGS010000151.1 GCA_903820285.1 uncultured Verrucomicrobia subdivision 3 bacterium
ATCCCGCTGCCGCCCTACCGCGCCAACCTGGCCGTGGGTTTCAGTTCCATGGATGATGCCATCAGCACCCTCCACGCCATTTTCGCCGCCGGCATCCTGCCCTGTGCGCTCGAAGTGGCGGACGCCTTTACCCTCGCCGCCGCCGCCAAGCGCACTAAGAGTGAACGGCTCAAAGGGAGCAAAGCTCATCTCATTGTGGAACTGGATGGACAGAAAAGTTCCGTCATCACCGAGATCGCCGCCTTGGAAAAAATTGTCCGTCGCCAGCGCCCCGACTTTGTGGAGCGCGGACTGGGCGACAAGGAATGTGAAGCCGTCTGGCAGATTCGCCGCGAATTTTCCTATTCCCTGCGCGATACCGGCCTGACCAAATTGAACGAAGACATCGTGGTCCCGCGCAGCCGGCTCGCTGATCTTTTCAAGTTTGCCGCCAAGTTGCAGCGCAAACACGGTCTTCAACTCGCCTGTTTCGGCCATGCCGGCGACGGCAACATCCACACCAATGTGATGGTGGATTTTACCCAGCCCGGCGCCAAAAAGCGGTCCGAAGCCGCACTGGACGAACTGTTCGCCCAAGTCGTGGCCTGGGGCGGTGCGATCACCGGCGAACACGGTATCGGCCTCGCCAAAAAACCCTGGTGGAAACTGGCCGCCTCACCGGAGGTGCGCCAACTGCATCGCACCGTGAAAGCCGCACTGGATCCGCACGGAATTTTAAATCCCGGAAAATTTGTTTGAACAGGCCAAACAAAGCTAACGATCAAAAAGTTCTCATTCCTATATGAATATAAACCTGAGCAGCGTTGTTGTCGTCATTGGCGCCGGATCCATCGGCCAGGCTATTGCGCGTCGGGTTAGCGCCGGTAGACACATTTTGCTGGCCGATTTGCGGGAGGAAAATCTGGGCGCGGCGGCAAAGACGTTGAGCGATGCCGGGTTCAAGGTGAGCATCACGAAAGTTGATGTGTCTTCGCGGGCTTCGGTTCAGGCGCTCGTGAAGAATGCCACGTCCTTGGGCGAGATTTTTGGCGTCATCCACGCCGCCGGGGTTTCCCCTTCCCAAGCGTCGCCGGAAACCATCCTGAAGGTTGATCTCTACGGCACCGCGCTAGCGCTGGAAGAATTTGGCAATGTAATTGCGCGCGGCGGTTCTGGTGTCGTCATCGCGTCTCAATCCGGACATCGCCTGCCGCCACTATCGACCGAGCAGAACACGGCCCTGGCAACGACGCCAGTCGAGGAATTGCTTAAGTTGCCGATGCTTCAGCCCGACCAGGTGAAGGATTCTTTGCACGCTTATCAGCTTTCCAAGCGCGGAAATTCTTTGCGGGTGATGGCGGAAGCCGTCCGCTGGGGGAAACGCGGTGCGCGGGTGAATACCATCAGCCCCGGCATCATCATCACCGCGCTGGCTAATGATGAATTGAATGGTCCGCGCGGTGCGGGCTACCGGCGCATGATTGAGCTATGCCCAGCCAGACGCGCTGGCACTCCCGACGAGGTGGGGAACGTAGGTGCGCTGCTTATGGGCACAGATGGCGCGTTTATCACCGGCAGCGATTTTCTCATGGATGGCGGGGTAACGGCGGCTTATTGGTTCGGCGACCTTGTGCCCAAATAACAGCGGCTTCCAAGATTGGACGCCACTGATGGCGCTCACCAAAAAAGCTGCGGTCAATCGACCACCTGTCCCTCACGAACATCCCGCTCCGCCGCTTCCGGTGCATGCTTGCCGCGGCCCCGCTCAGCCCCGGCCACCATCACTACAAACTCACCTTTAAGGCTGCGTTTTTGCGCGATTTCCAGCAAGGCCGCCGGTTTGCCACGCAAATATTCCTCGAATTTCTTGGTCAGCTCACGCGCCAGCACCACGTCCCGCTCTGGATAGACTTCGCACAATTCACCCAGCAGTTTTTCGATCCGGTATGGTGACTCGTAAAAAATCAACGTGCCAGTGATGGCCTTGAGCGACTCCAACTGGTTCCTGCGCTGGCCGGACTTGTGCGGCAGGAAGCCTACGAAATGAAATTCATCCGCCGGCAGGCCGCTTGCGGTCAAACCCGCGATAAGTGCACACGCCCCAGGGACAGCTTCCACGCGGAATCCGGCGGCGATGGCGGCCTTCACCACGCGTTCTCCCGGATCGCTGATGCCCGGACTCCCGGCATCCGTTACCAGCGCTATCTTCTCGCCGCGCCGAAGACGCTCGATGATTTCCTCGCTGCGCCGGGCCTCGTTAAACTGAAAATAGCTCAGCAGGGGTTTGCTTAATCCGAAATGCCGGAGCAGCTGGCCCGTGCGCCGCGTGTCCTCCGCCGCCACCACATCGCACTCGCGTAGCACGCGTAGCGCCCGCAGCGTAATGTCCTCCAGATTGCCAATCGGGGTGGCAACGAGGTACAGCGTGCTGGCAGTGAGTGGTGGCAATGCGGCGTCCATGTCCTGACTTAACCAGAAATTTCCCCGGAAATAAAATGGATTCCACTGGACACTGGCGGATTTAAAAATAAATTGGTGCCGAAAGGAGGGATAAGATGCCTGATTTTAACCTGATGCCATTGGAGCAACTGGAAGCGTTGTGCGACCAGGACATGATCAATCTGTTTCGCCAGTATTACCGGGACAAGGCCCAGTACCGGGCCGCCGTCGTGAAATTTCTCAGCCAGCCCCAGTTGCCCCTGCCAGAGTTATTCGGTGTCCTGCGCGAATCCGCCCAACCGCTGGAGTCCTGGAAAAAACTACTCGCTGTCTGCCGCCACGCCGCGCCCAAAGCCCCCTGGAGCACCCTGCCCTACCCTCATTTTACCGAAGATATCACCGCCACCAAATCCTGGCTCGAAAAACATCTCCGCTATCTCCCCACCACTCGCGGCATCTACCTGAGCCTGGATACCATGCACATGCATGATTCCACCGGGATGAATGTCAATATCGGGAGCTCCGTCACTTGCGACCCACAGGGCGATTCCACCGAGTGGGTGTTTGACGAACTGTTTCAAGGACCGGAGCACCAGATTCGCGGCCTGTATGATTTATACTCCATTTACTCCCAGGCCGAATGGCTCGTGGATGACCGGACCGTCGCCGGTGGTGATTATTTTTCCTTCGCCAATTACCTGATTTTCCTCGGCTATTCCGGCATCGTGCTGAGCCATGCTTTTCAGTTACTGAAAAGCGACCGCACCCGCTTGGCCGCCTGGGGCTTCAGCGGCGGCGATGTGTTTCCGCTGGGACGGCAAACCCAAGAGGGATTCGTGTTGATTTGCCAATAGTCAAAACTCCGTCACAGGTAGCCGGAGCATCGTGGAAACCAGCCTCTCGGGTTTCGTTCAATACAACCACTTCCCAATCTTACCCGCCGCATCCAGCGTCACGCCCTGACGGCGGAAAGCCCAGCACATATAGCTGATGCTCACGAAATACGAAGCGGGCACGCGATTGGCCACGGTCACCTTTACGCCCAGCAAGGTGGTCTTGCCGCCAAACCCCATCGGCCCGATGCCCAGTTCGTTGGCGGTTTTGAGAATGTCCTGCTCCAAGGCATCCAGCGTGGGATTCGGATTGCGATCATCCAACCGGCGCAGAAACTGGGTCTTCGAGAGTTCATAGCCCGTCGCCCGGTCGCCGCCAATGCACACGCCTAGCACGCCCGGGCCGCAGCCCTTGCCCTGCGCCTGCAACACGGCATCCAGAATGGATTTGCGGCAGCCATCCAGATCACGATTCGCCTGCAAGCCGTCGTCTGGCAGCGAATATTGCGCCCCCACGTTTTCGCAGCCGCCGCCTTTCAGCGCGAGCCGCACCGAAATTTCCGGTGAACGGTGCTGGTGAAAATGAAACGCCGGTGCGCCGGGCCCCACGTTGGTGCCGTCATTCTTGCCGGTGAGCGAATCCACGGAGTTCTGGCGCAGATAGCCCTTTTTCGTGGCGAGCGTCACGGCTTCGCGCGCCGTCTCCGCAAACGTAATCTGGTCATAGCCCACCGGCACATCCACATAGAACAGGATGCTGCCGGTGTCCTGGCAGATCGGCTGGGATTTCTGTTTCGCCAGCGCAATGTTCTGGTCAATGATCTTGATCGCGTTCGCGGCAATCGTGCCTTTCTTCTCGTTTTCCAGCGAGGCCAGAATGGCCTGGTGAACGTCATCGGGGATTTCAGCAGATGTGCGTCGGATTAGTTCCACCAGTGAATTCAATAGTTCGCTCATAATATTTACTTAATTTTATGCCCTTCGCCCTTCGCCGTCAAAAATAATCATTTTTCAAAAGTTGTGCTCGACAAACATTTGGGCGCGGTTTCAAATCAGGTCTGGCATGGGCAAAAAAATCAAACGTATCGGCATTCTCACGGCTGGTGGCGACAGCCCCGGCCTCAACGCCGCCATCCGGGGCGTCGGCAAAACCGCCTTGGGCTACTATGGCATGGAGATCATCGGCTTTCGCGACGGCTTTCGCGGACTCGTCGAAAATCACCGGCTCAAGCTGGATAAAACCACCCTCTCCGGCATCCTGACCGTGGGCGGCACCATCCTTGGCACCAGCCGCGACAAGCCGCATCGCATGGTCATTGACGGCCGCACCAAGGACATGACCGAGGTGATCAAACAGAATTACAAGACCTGGGGTCTCGACTGCGTCGTCTGCCTCGGCGGCGGCGGCACCCAGAAAAACGCCCTGCGCCTGCACCAGGCCGGTCTGAATGTCATCACGCTGCCCAAGACCATTGATAATGATGTGGCCATGACCGATGCCACGTTTGGCTTCGCGACCGCGCTCGATATCGCCACGGAAACCCTCGACCGCCTGCACAGCACCGCCCACAGCCATCACCGCATTATTGTGGCGGAAATCATGGGCCACCGCGCCGGCTGGCTCTCGCTCGGCTCCGGCATTGCCGGCGGAGCGGATGTAATCCTCATCCCGGAAATCCCATACGACGTCGAATGCATTGCCACCGCCATTCGCCGGCGCAGCAAGCACGGCACTAATTTCAGTATTGTCGCTGTCGCCGAAGGTGCCATGAGCCGGGACGATGCCCGCGCCTTTGCCGCCGCCGAGAAAAAACTCGAGCGCGCCCGCACCTTGCACGACAAGAAGGAAGCAAAGATGGAAATCGCCGGGCTCGAACTCCGCCATCAGGGCAATACCCTGCGCCTCGCCAAGCAATTGGAAGAACTCACCCACCTCGAATCCCGCGTCACCATTCTGGGCTACGTCCAGCGCGGCGGCACGCCGTCCGCCGCCGACCGCCTGCTGGCCACCCGACTCGGCAGCGCCTGCGCCGACCTGATAGACCAGGAACGCTACGGCGTCATGGTCGCCGCCCGTGGTGAAGGTACCGAACCTGTGCCGCTGGAACGCGTCGCCGGCAAACGTAAGGTCGTCCCCTTGGATCATTCCTGGATCAAGACCGCCCGCCGCGTGGGCACCTGCATGGGTGACGCCTAAGTCTGGCGTTGGCCTTCGCGTATCACCATCATACAAAACCCCGGCCGCACTGCGGCCGGGGTTTTCTGTTTAAAAGTTGGTAAAAGGCCCGCTCACAGCAACGCTTTCACAAAACAGTACGAGCCGGACACGAAGCCCAATAGCGGAACCACCTGCAGGAAAAAAACGGACAAAGCCAGATATTTGCGCCGCATCACAGCCAGCAGTGTGCCAGCGGATTCAATGAATAAAAACAAGCCCACGCTTAACAGGATGAGCTTGAGGCTACACCATGCCGCGGCAAAATCGCCCAGACTTCCCCAGCTGCTCGCATTGGCCATCTTGATAAAGGACACGTGCTGATCCCTGCCAGCGTCCGGCGATAACAAGACCACAGCCAGAAGGCATACTCCAATCAGACACAAAAGCCCCACCTGCCGAAAAATATGGCGTTCGCGATCCGTAATCTGTTCCGTTATAGTGTAATCCACAGTGGTTGTTGCGCAAAAACTAACCTCTGCTTGCAAAAAATCAAGCCGCCAGACGCACTTTTTAAAAATAAAAAGCCCCACTACCCGTTGAGGTAATGGAGCTTATATGTAAACCGTAATACCAAATGGCCCATTACAGCGCCAGATCCGCATCGGTCACCGCGCCCAGTGAGGCGGTGGTCACGGTGTGCGCGTACTTCGCCAGCACGCCCCGGGTATAGCGCGGTGCCGGCTTCTTCCAAGCCTTGCGGCGCTGCTTCAGCTCGGCAGCCGGAATGTCCAGCGTCACCTCATGCTTTTCCGCATCAATGGTGATCGGATCACCGTTCTTCACCAGACCAATGGTGCCGCCCAGATACGCTTCCGGCGTGACGTGGCCCACCACGAACCCGTGGCTGCCGCCGCTGAACCGTCCGTCCGTGATCAGCGCCACTTCCTTGCCCAGGCCACGACCCATGATGGCGGAGGTCGGCGACAACATTTCGCGCATGCCCGGCCCGCCCTTGGGACCTTCCCCGCGAATCACAATCACATGCCCGGCCTTGACCGTGCCGTTCAAAATCGCCGTGAGCGCCTTTTCTTCGCCCTCGAACACAATCGCCTTGCCGCTGAACTTCAGACCTTCCTTGCCGGAAATCTTTGCCACCGCGCCGTCCGGCGCCAGGTTGCCGCGCAGAATCACCAGATGACTCGTCGCCTTCACCGGCTTGTCGAACGGCTGGATGATGGTCTGGTAATCCGGATACGGCTTCACGCCGGCCAGACTTTCCGCCATCGTTTCGCCCGTCACCGTCAGGCAGTCGCCATGCAGCAATTTTTTGTCGAGCAGGATCTTCATCAGCGGACGGATGCCGCCGATCGCAATCAGTTCAGACATCAGATGCTTGCCGCTCGGCTTGAGATCCGCCAGCACCGGCACGCGTTTGCCAACGCGGGTAAAATCGTCAATCGTCAGTTTCACTTTCGCCGCATGCGCAATGGCCAGCAAATGCAGCACCGCGTTCGTGGAACCACCCAGTGCAATCACCACCGTGATGGCGTTTTCAAATGCCTTCTTGGTCAGAATGTCACGCGGCTTGATACCCTGGCGGAGCATCTCCACCACGGCGGCCCCGGCGCGACGGCAATCATCCAATTTCGCCGGCGAAACCGCGTTCTGCGCCGAACTGTTCGGCAGGCTCATGCCCAGCGCCTCAATGGCTGAGGCCATTGTGTTCGCCGTGTACATGCCCCCGCAGGAACCCGGCCCGGGAATCGCGCATTGCTCCACCGCCAGCAATTCCTGGTCCGAAATCTTTTTGTTCGCGTGCGCACCGATCGCTTCAAACACGGACACCACGTCCAACTTGCGCGGATCCCCCGTGATGCAGCCGGGCAGAATCGTGCCGCCATACACAAAGATGGCCGGCCGGTTCATGCGGGCAATCGCGATCAACGCCCCCGGCATGTTCTTGTCGCAGCCGCCAATCGCCACATAACCATCCATGCCCGCGCAGCCGACCACCGTCTCGATGGAATCCGCGATCACCTCACGCGACACCAGCGAATACTTCATCCCTTCCGTGCCCATCGAAATGCCGTCGGAAATCGTTATCGTATTGAAAACAATCGCCTTGCCGCCACCCGCATTGGCACCCTTCTCCGCTTCGCGCGCGAGCTTGTCCAGGTGCATGTTGCACGGCGTCACATCACTCCACGTGGAAGCCACGCCGATCAGCGGCTTCTTAAAATCTTCCGCCGTGAAGCCCACGGGATAAAGCATGGCGCGCGCGGCGGCGCGTTCATCACCGTCAAAAACGATGCTGGAAAAAGGACGCAAACTGTCAGCCGATTTGTGTTTCATTTCCAATATTCTGCCGGAAACCTCCGCCGCTCGCAAGCCGCAGTCAGCGGCCGGCGGCCATCTGTTCGGAGTCCCACCTTCAACCCTGACAATGCAGTTGGAACGGGAACGCAACAGTTCGCGTGCCCTGCTCGGCAGCCTGCCGAACACCTTCATCCGCACTATTACCCCACCGGACAGTTAGTTGGATTCGCGCCTGAGTGAACCAATAATCAAAAGGCCTTGATAAGGCTTGATGAGCCTTGATTGCTGGGGGTTTTGCCTTGATGGGTCTTGATCGTGAATTGATGCCGGGGCTTTCACGCAAAGCCGCCAACGCGCGAAGCAAGCCCAAAGGCGCAAATTGAGGATCCCCGGGCGGGATGCCGGTTGCTGGTGGCGGGGTTCCAAACCGGTTGGGTGGTTGATTCTTGATATATCTTGATTTTCCGGTTTTTAAAGGGAATTCCATAGGTTTTTAGGGCGGATTGAGGGTTGGAAGCCCGCGAGATTATAAACTGGGATGAAGCGCCGACACCCCACAGCCGTTCCAAAACTGGGAGGGGCAACCGCGAAATACGCGAACTAGGTGAAAGGACGGCGGCCGTCCGCAAGGACCTTGATTTACTTTTATTTGGCTGGATTTGGCAGGAATCGTCCGGGTGAACGGCCACCGGCCCAGCATCCAAGATCGTGGGGACGGGGCCGTCTCCACCCCGCGCGGGGCTAGTGCCGGGAGGGGGCAAAAGAAGACTATGCCGGACGGACCCGCCAAGGGGTGGCGGGGCAACCGGGCGCACGTTTGGCCGTGACGGTGAGTTTACCATGTAAACTTACAACGGGGTAATATAGCACGGGTTTGGAAATGTCAAATCGGGGGGAGTTTTTTTGCTGGGCGTGCCGATTTCAGGCGGCGGGGGCGGGACCGGCTGAAGCCGGAACTCCAAACTTACGGACCGCCTGGCGGACTTCGGCCAACCACCGGCTACCGGCTGGCAAGCCTCCGGCTTGTGGGGAGGCAGAAGGCGGTGGATTCGATAGCGCCGAATGATGAGGCCCGGAGATGCCGCCCCATAGCGGGCTGAAGGCGTTTGATTTGCTTTGCTACAAATATGTCGCGCCTACGGCGCTGAAAGAAGCATTTTCCGGATAGGTTATACCGCTACCAGTTTGAAACTGCCTATGCCGCTCCTACGGAGCTTGGAATTTGAGGGCGTAGTTCTACAAATATAACGCACCTACGGAGCTTGGGCAGGCCACCTTGAGTGCGGTTTCAAACGGCACGTGGTATGAGGCGCAGGTGGCGGCGTTTTTCCCCGGATAGGTATATGCAAAATTCAGGAAACAGCCAGGTACTCCAGCGGGGAAGAAAAAAACGCCGCCGGTTTCGACAATGGGGTCGAGCCGGCGGCGTTTGAATTTTACACCCTACGACTTGAGCACTTCGATGAAGGCTTCCTGCGGGATGTCCACGTTGCCGATGGACTTCATGCGCTTCTTGCCTTCTTTCTGCTTCTCGAGCAGTTTGCGCTTACGGGAGATGTCGCCGCCGTAGCACTTGGCGGTAACGTCCTTGCGGAAGGCGCTGATGACTTCGGAGGCCACGATCTTGCCGCCGATGGCGGCCTGGATTTTGATCTGGAACTGCTGGCGCGGGATCACTTCCTTGAGCTTCTCGGCCAGGGTGCGACCGCGGCTTTCGGCCTTGGTGCGGTGCACGATGCAGGAGAAGGCGTCCATGGCCTCGGTGTTTACGAGCATGTCCAGCTTCACCATTTCGCTTTCCATGTAATCGGTAGGCTCATAATCCATGGATCCGTAGCCGCGGGTAATGCTCTTGATGCGGTCGTGGAAATCAATCAGGATCTCATTCAACGGCACGAGCGAGGTGAGCATCACGCGCTTGGCGTCCAGGGTCTCGGTGTGCTCGACGTTGCCGCGCTTTTCCGAGATGAGGGACATCATGTCGCCAATGTTTTCATTGGGGCAGATGATGAAGGATTTCACCATCGGTTCTTCGATCTTCTCGATGTAGGTGACTTCGGGCAAAAACGCCGGGTTATCCACCTGCTTCACGGTGCCGTCCGTGAGGTACACTTTATAGACCACGCTCGGGTAGGTGGCGATGATGTCCACGTTGTATTCGCGGCGCAACCGTTCCTGCACAATTTCCATGTGCAAGAGGCCGAGGAAGCCGCAACGGAAGCCGAAGCCCAGCGCCACGGAGGTTTCCGCCGAATAGGCAAACGCGGAGTCGTTCAGCTTGAGCTTCCCCATGGAGGCTTTCAAGTGCTCGTAGTCGCCGGTGTTGATGGGGTAAATCCCGCTGAACACCATGGGATGAATTTCCTTGAACCCGGGCAGTACGCCGGAGGGATTCCGGTTGTCCGTCAGGGTGTCCCCCATCTTGACGTCGGACGGGCTCTTGATATTGGCCGTCATGTAACCCGTTTCACCGGCCTCGAGTTTTTCGCGGGTGTAGGGCTTGGGATTGAAGCTGCCGACTTCCTTCACTTCGTAGCTTTTGCCGGAGTGCAGGAGGCGGACGGGCATGCCGGGCTTGATCTCGCCGTTGAAGACGCGCACGTGCGTAACCACGCCCTTGTAGGTGTCAAAATAGGAATCAAACGCGAGGGCTTGCAGGCTGCGCTCGCCGGTCGGCTTGGGCGGCGGCACATGCGCCACGATGGCTTCCAGAATGTCCTCAATGCCGATGCCTTCCTTGGCGCTGCAGGGAATGGCGGACTCGCTGGGCACAGCCAGGACGTCTTCCAACTGCTGCTTCGCCTGGGCGATGTTCGCGTGCGGGAGGTCAATCTTGTTGATGACCGGGATGATGAACAGGTTCTGCTTGGCGGCGAGGTGGTAGTTGGCCACGGTCTGGGCTTCCACGCCCTGGGCGGCATCGATCACGAGCAGCGCACCTTCGCAGGCGCTCAAGCTGCGGGAAACTTCGTAGGCAAAATCCACGTGGCCGGGGGTGTCAATGAGGTTCAGCTCATAGGTCTCACCGTTCTTGGCCTTGTACAGCATGGTGACCGGGTGGGCCTTGATGGTGATGCCCCGTTCGCGCTCCAAGTCCATGGCGTCCAGCAACTGATCGGACATGTCGCGCGTGGCGATGGTGCCCGTGCGGTGCAGCAGCCGGTCGGAAAGCGTGGTCTTCCCGTGATCAATGTGGGCAATGATGCAGAAGTTTCTTATGTGTGCGGCGTCCATTACAAATCTCTACGGTTCAATTTTAACCAATGCAAACTGTCACGTTGCAAGTCGGTAGATTATAAACATAAAAATGGGCAAGAAAAGTAAATTTAAACGGGCGGGCGGCCGGGCGGGCGGGCGGAGGGCGTATCTTGATACTGCCCCCGAGGCTGCAAAGCAAAACGCCACCTCACCCCGGCCCTCTCCCCCATTTACCAATGGCGGAGAGGGAGAAAAACCCGTAGTGCGAATGTTTTGCGGGATGGCAACGGCTCCAGATTGGTGGGCGGTGTCAGGATGCGTCCGCAGGGGCGGGGACCGGCTGAAGCCCTAATAATGCAGTTCAACCACGAATGGACACCAAGAAACACGAATCAAGAGGCTGAACAGCCGTACGATTGTTGGTTCGCTCAGGTTCGAATCCGACCTGCTATCTGGTGTGTCGGGTGGGGTATTACTGGTGGGATGAAGGTGTTCGGCAGGCCGCCGAACAGGACACGCGAAAACGGTACATTCCCATTCCACTGCAATGTCAGGGCGGAAGCCGGAACGCCAAACCTCTAACAGCGCCAGATTATTGCACCGCCCGGTGCCGGCCAGGTTGCGGCGACTGGTCTTCGACACAGTCGCGCTCCGCGATCTTTCACGGGGTCACGCCGTTCAACTCGTTCAGAGAAAATGCCATGCACAACGGCCAGCGGCTGGCATGGCCATCGAGGGCCCGGGCCAACAATATTTTTTCGGGTTGAATTAAGTTTTCAATGCCGGTGAAATCAACACGATAGGGAAAGAAATAACACGGTGTCCCTTGATTTTTTCGCCCAAATCAGGCAAAACACCTCATTGCGTATGCAGGGGCAAATAACATCCTTTAATTCGGGGCGCGCGCCAATCGCCATCTTGGGCGTCCCGTTTGACAATGTCACCACCGCCGAAACGCTGGAGTGCATTGGGCAGATGATCGACTCCGGCAAACCCCATTATCTGGCCACGGCCAATGTGGATTTCATCGTCCAGGCCAGCGAAGATGTGGAACTCCGGCGCATTCTGTTTGACGCCCACCTGGTGCTGGCGGATGGCATGCCGATTGTATGGGCTTCCAAACTGCTCGGCAACCCGCTGCCAGAACGGGTCACCGGTTCGGACATGATCCCCCAACTGCTGGCCATGGCCGAAGAAAAAGGCTGGAAAGTGTTTTTCCTCGGCGGCACGGACCAGAGCGTGGCGGCGGCGGCGGAAAAAACCCTGACCAAACATCCCCGGCTCCAGCTGGTCGGCGCCTATTCTCCCCCGTTTAAGCCCCTGCTGGAAATGGATCATCAGGACATTCTCCGGCGGTTGCAGGCGGCCAAACCCGATGTGGTGCTGGTGGCCTTCGGCTGCCCGAAACAGGAAAAGTGGATCAACATGAACTACCGGGCCGCCGGCGTGCCGATTTGCGTCGGGGTCGGGGCGACCATTGATTTTCTGGCGGGCACCGTCGTCCGCGCGCCCGTCTGGATGCGCAAGACCGGGTTGGAATGGATTTTCCGCCTCCTGCAGGAACCCAAGCGCCTGCTCAAGCGCTATTCCAAGGGCATCTGGATTTTTGGCCGGCTGATCCTGAAACAGTTCTGGCAGCTTCGCAGCGCCCCCCGCACGGCAGCAAGCTCGCCCGCGCCCGCCGTCACCACCGACCTGCCCGGTTCACTGATCATCAAGGGTCCGTCGCACTTGGACGCCGCCGAAGTCGAACAGACGAGGGCCACCTGGGTGGAAGCCGTAGCCCAGGGCAATGTCATTTTTGATCTGGCCGGCACGGAGTTGGTGGATAGCACCGGCATGGGCGTGCTCATCAAACTGCGCAAACAGGCGCGGGAACTGAACCATGCATTCGTGCTGGTTGCCCCCACCGCCCAGGTGATCGCCGCCCTGCGGCTGATGAAGCTGGAAACTTTTTTCACCATCGAATCCTCGGTTTCCGCCGCGCGCCTGCAATTGCGGGAATCGCCGGGCAAAACTGTGACGCTCACCACCCAGCCAACCGCGCAGGCGGCGGCGGTGGAATTGCGCTGGGTTGGCGAAGTGACCGCCGGCAATGTAGCCGAACTGGGCGCCACCACGGAGGCGCGACTGCACAACCCACCCACGGGCACGAGCATCGTCATTGATCTCTCCCGGGTAACCTTCGTGGACAGCATGGGCATCGGCCTAATGGTCCGGCTGAAAAAGAACCTCTGGCGGCGCGATATCCCGCTAGTCTTCCGCAACCCGAACGAGGCGGTCAGCAATGTTCTGCGCTATACCAAGCTGGAAGATTACCTGCTGGAAACGTCCAAGTAAGCCCACATGAAAATCGGTCTTACCACCTCCGTCATCCAGCGCGGTAAAACCGGCGTGGCCCAATACATCTTCGCCCTGCTCCGGGCCATGCTGCCCCACACGGACAGGCATGAATTCAACCTTTTCGTGCTGGAGGAAGACCTGCCCTTATTCGATTTTGTTCAGGGCAAAATGAATCTCATCACGGTGTCGGAACGCTACCGTCCGGCAGTGAAAAACATTGGCTGGCACCAGTGCGAACTGCCCGGCTTGGCCGGCAAAATGGGTCTGGATGTCCTGCACATTCCCAGCTACCGCCGCATGCTCTGGCACGCCCCCTGCCCGCTTGTCGCCACGATTCATGATCTGGCCCCGTTTCATATCCGCGGCAAATACGATTGGAAGCGGATGATTTATGGCCGCGTGATTGTCAAACGCCTCGCCCGCCGGCAGGATGAAATCATCGCCGTCAGCGAAAACACCGCGCGCGATCTCGATACCTTTTTTCAGATCCCGCGCGACCGGGTGAACGTGGTTTGGAACGGGATTGACCACCAGCGCTTCCGTCCGGGCAACGCCGCCATGGCCAAGGCGGAGGCCGCGTTGCGCTGGAAGCTGGACCAGCCGTTTTTCCTCTACGTCTCCCGGTTGGAACATCCCGGCAAAAACCATGTCCGGCTCATTGAAGCGTTCAACCGGTTCAAGGCACAGTCCAAGTCGCCCTGGCTGCTCGCCCTCGGGGGCAGCGACTGGCATGGGGCCGAGGCCATTCATACCGCCGCCGCAGCTTCGCCTTACAAGGACGACATCCGGTTTCTCGGGTTTGTGGACGATGCCACGCTGCCGGGCCTTTACCACGCCACGGATGTTTTCATCTATCCGTCGCTGTTCGAAGGTTTCGGTTTCCCGCCGATTGAAGCCATGGCCTGCGGCACGCCCGTGATCAGTTCCACGAAAGGGTCGCTGCGCGAAGTCGTCAGCAACGCCGCCCTCACGATTGAACCCGAGGATGTTGCCGACATCACCAGCGCGCTGACCCGCATGTCCGTGAGCGATGCCGAACGCCAGCGCTGGCGGGCGGCCGGTTTTATCAATGCCAAGCGGTTTGACTGGAATGTCAATGCGACCGAGACCCTGGCGGTTTATGAACGGGCCATCCGGCGCAGAAAAAGCTGACCACCGGCGCGGAATTTGGTAGTTTTTGCGTAATGGAATTTCTCCAGCATTGGAAATTGCGTGAACGTCCCTTTGAGGCGACGTGGGATACGCGTTTCTTTTATGCCGGACCGGACCACGAGGAAGCCCTCAGCCGCCTGCTCTATCTCGTGAGCGAAACCACCATGAATCTCGGGTTGCTCACCGGGGAAATCGGCAGCGGCAAGACGCTTACCCGCGCGGTCTTTGCGGGACGCATTGACACCTCCCGCTTTCAGGTGCTCACGATTGAAAACTCGGGTTTTCCGCTCGAAGAGTTGCTCGGCTCCATTCTGCGCCGGCTCGACCCGCAGGTGCATCTGAATGGCGAAGGCAAGCTGGCGCGCTGCGAACTGTTTGAACACCAAGTCCGCAAATTGAATGCCCGGGGCCGCCACCTGGTGCTGGTGCTGGATGAAGCCCAGGACATGAGGGCGGAAACCATCCACGAGCTGCGCTGGCTCACCAATTACAACGGCGGCGGAGCCGCCCTGCTCACGCTCATCCTCGTGGGGCAGCCGGAATTGCGGGCGATGATCGTGGGCGATGCCGCCATCAACCAGCGGGTCAGCCTGCGCTTTCATTTGAAACCGTTGCGCGCGGATGACATGGAGCATTACCTGCGCCACCGCCTGCGGACCTCGGGTCATGCCACTGGCAATCTGTTTTCTCCGGCGGCCGCCATTGAGATTTACAACACCACCCGCGGCATCCCGCGCGAAGTCAACCGCCTGGCCAAGCTGGCCCTCGAACAGGCGTGGGTGACCGAAGCGCCCAAGGTGGAAGCCGCCGCTGTGACCGCCGTGGTGCGGGATTTGGAACGCCATCAAGCTTTGCCCTCATGAACGAACCGGAATCATTCAGCGTCAGCGCCGTGCAGAAAAAGCGCGAACAGGGCGGAACGTCCGCCGGGACCGCCGCGCCGGGTTCACCGGCGGCGGCCAGCCCGGCCCGGCCGGCGAAACCGGCAGATGCCAACCCGGCCGCGCCGGAAAAGGCGGGTGGACTCCCGTTTGACCCCGCCCGGCTGATCATGGCCCTGATGCGACGCTGGTATTGGCTGCCGCTGGTGGGCTTGTTGCTGGGCGGACCTTTGGGTCTGCTCGGCTACCTCAAATTCCAGACCGGTTATTCCGTGGAAGTGCAGCTGATGCGCACCGAAGTCTCCACCACCATTCGCGCCTCCCAACTGGGCGATGCCTTCAAACCGCGCACTGTTTCCGTGGCCACAATCGTGAGCCTCATGCAATCGCCAAAGCTCCTGGAACGCGTCGGCCGCGACGCCACCCCGCCCATGGAAGGTACCGCCCTCATGAGCATGCTCACGATCAAGCCGGAAAAGGATACGGACCTGATCAACGTGACGCTGAAAACCAAGTCCAATCCCACCGCCACCGCCAACCTCATTAATCTCTACGCCAAGGAGGCCGTGGCCATGACCGCACAGATGCAGTCCGACGAGGCATCGGAACTCGACAAGTTTTTGCGGGACCAGATTGCGAAGACCGATTTGGAACTCGAAACCGTCAATAAAGAGCTGCTCGATTTCCGCCGGGAGAACCAGTTTTACGGCGAAGACCGCGAGCTCGAGGCCTACCTGCATCAGTTGAGTGATGTGGAAACGTCGTTGGGAGCCGCCAAGACGGATGTGCAAACGGATGAATTCCGCATCACCAGCATTCAGCGCGAACTGGCCCGGCAAAGCCCGGTGATCCAGCAGCTGAACGCGGCGCGCACCGACCTGGCCAGCCTGCGGGAAACGCTGACGGACGACAATCCCACGGTCAAGGATGCTTTGGAAAAAGTGGCCGATCTGGAAAAAAAAGTCAAGGAGGCCGCCGCCAACACGAACCTGCTGGCGAATTTTCAGCTGAGCGAAAACAATGCCCAGGCGAATGACCTGTATATGCAGTACGTCAATCTGAACGACGAGCTGGCCGGACTGGCCAAGAAAATTGACCAGTTGACGGACCTGCATGACAAGGTCGCGGAAAAGCTCAAACAACTCCCGGAAAAAGGCCAGCACTACACGCAGATCGTCGCCCACCAGCAATCATTGCAGGCCACGCGTGACCTGCTGTTTGGCCGCCAGCGGGAGGCGCAGGTCTATGAAGACAACGCGCCGGGGCTTTACCGCGCGTTTGCCACCGCCACTGAAGATTCGGTGGAAGAAAGCAACCGCATGAAGAAAATCATCCTCGTGGGCGTGGGTGGATTTGTTTTTGGCATCATTCTGGCCCTCCTCGGCGTTTGCGGATTGGAACTGATGAACCTGCGGGTCGTTTCCGCCGGTGATCTCCGCCGCGCCACCGGCGTGCCGGTGAGCATCCGCATTCCGGAGCTCGACAAACTGGACGCCACTGAACTGGCCCAGTGGCGGTTCCGGACCTGGTCGCTGCTCACCCGCCAGCTCAAACTTCAAAACGAGGCGCACACCGTGCTGGCCTTCGCCTCAGCCGTGCCCGGCGAGGGAAAATCCTTCTTCATCCGCCACCTGTGCTCTGCTGCGCATGACCGCCGTCTGCCGGTGATTACCGTCACCAACTCACCTGCGCCCGAAGGGCAAAGTCAGATCATTCCCCTGGCCGAAGCTCTGGCCACCCCGGACCTCGTCATCCGCCATTTACGCGAACATCCGGCGGTGCCCTTGGATCTGGTTTTCGACGCCGCCTGGCGCTGGGATCTGGAAAACCGCGCCCGCTGGCAGCGCGCCATGGAATCCTGGGATGCCATTCCCACCTTTGTGTTGCTGATCGAACTGCCCGCCATGTCCGACTTGGACGCCGTGCTCGCGGCGGAATTGATGCCGCTGGTGATCTGGATTACCGCCAGCGGCGGCTTGCAGCAACGGGAACTCGCGCAAACCCTCGACATGGTGGAAGCCGGCGAGATCAATCTCGCCTCGGCCGTGCTGAATCACCAGCCGCCCCTCCTCGCCAAGCTGACCTTCCTCGACCGTTTCAGCCTGTTTCTGGCCCTCGCCAGCGCCCTGGCCATGACTGGCAGCGCCACGGCGGACGGTACTGAAACCAATCATGCACCCGCCACCGGGCAATTGTCATTCTCATCGCAAACCCCGCTGCTGGCGCCATGGCAGGAGCGGCTTACCGTCGGGCCGGGAGATTCCTTTAACTTTTCCCTTTTCGGTCGGAACACGACCATCCGCAATGATATCACGGTCGCCCCCGATGGCCGCCTCAGTTATCTCGAAGCCCAGAGCGTCTATGTGACCGGGCTGACGGTGGACGAAATGCGCGCCAAGCTGGACGGCATTCTGGCCAAGTACTACCACAATCCCCACACGGAGGCTGTGCCCGTCACCTGGCGCAGCAAGCGCTACTGTATCCTCGGCGCGGTAATGGATCGCGGCATATACATCCTTGACCGGCCTCTGACCATCATTGAAGCCGTGGCCCGCGCCCGCGGGGTGGCCACCGGGTTGTACGAACACAATACCGTGGAACTGGCCGATATGCCCCGCGCCTTTCTCATCCGCCACGGCCAGCGCATGCCGGTGGACTTCGACAAACTGTTCAACCAGGGCGACCTCACTCAGAACATTCTGATCGAGCCGGGCGATTACCTGTATTTCCCCGCCGGCTCGGCCAATGAAGTCTACCTGCTCGGCTCTGTCGTGAGCCCCGGCGCGCTCGGCCTGGCCTCGGAAACCACGCTCATAGGACTGCTCACCGTGCGCGGCGGGTTCAAACCCACCGCCTACCGCCAGCGTGTGCTCATCGTGCGCGGTTCGTTGCAACATCCCCAGACCTTCGTCGTGAATGTCGCCGCCATCCTCACGGGCAAACAGAAGGATTTCACGTTGCAGCCCAAGGATATTATTTACGTCTCCGACAAACCCTGGCAGGAGGCGGAGGATCTCCTGCAAATGGCGCTGAGTTCTTTTGTCCAGACCATGACCGCCACGTGGACGGGCGACAACATCGGCCCCCTGATCACCCATCCCATTCTGCCCAATCTCTGACATGCGTCACCTGCGCTTCATTCCCTTCTGGCTGTTGCTGCTCGCGGCGGGCTGCGCGTATACGCACGGGCCGGCGTTTGATCCGCAAAAGGACGCGGATGACGCCGCGCTGCGGCTGCAGGAAAGCTCGCTCACCAACCGGCTGGATCCCGCCTGGCTCAAGCCGTCCACCAATGAGCTGACCCTCGGCCCCGGTGACCGCATTGATATTGATGTCTTCGGCCAGAATGAAGCCACCGCCTCCGCCCTGGTCTGCCCCGACGGCAAAATCTATTATGGTCTGCTGCCCGGGCTGAATGTGTGGGGGCTCACCCCCACGCAAGCCCGCGACCTCCTGCAAAAGGAATTGGGCCATTACATCAAGAACCCGCGCGTGGCGGTGCTCGTGCGGGAAGTGCAAAGCCGCCGGGTCTGGGTGTTGGGCCGGTTGAACACCCCTGGCATCTATCCCATGGATGCGCCGATGACCGTGCTGGAGGCCATCTCCAAAGCCGGCGGACTCTATACCGCGGACTTTACCGGCACCACCGAGGAGCTGGCCGATCTCCAGCATGGCTTCCTGCTGCGCCAGGGAAAATTTTTGCCGGTGGATTTCAATAAGTTGATTCACAACGGCGATATGTCACAGAACATTTATCTCGAACCGGACGATTTCGTTTTCCTCCCCTCGGCCTCGTCCTCGGAAGTTTACGTGATGGGTGCGGTCATGAGTTCGCGGGCCATCGCCTTCAAGGATCAGGTCACGCTCAGTTCTGCCATCGCCAATGCTGGCGGCTTGGGACCCCTGGCTTATCCGCGCGAAGTGGTCATCGTGCGCGGCTCGCTCACGCAGCCGCGTTTTGCCGTGGTCAACCTGCTCGACATTCTCAAGGGCAAGGCCCGGGAAGTGCTATTGCAGCCGCGCGATATCGTGTATGTGCCCGACAAGCCGCTTGAACCGCTGCGCGAGGTGGGGCAGCAAATTGTCGAAACGTTTGTCCGCACCGTCGCCGCCAACGAAGGCTCCCGCGCCGCCGGCAGCAGTTCCAAGGTGGGGGTAAACCTCAACATCCAGTAAGCTGGCCGGATGCGGGCCGGCATAAACTCTGAATCGCACTGCTCCGCACTTTATCAGTCCCATGATTCGTGCTGCTTGGGGTTAATTCGTGGTTGAATTGCCTGGCCCGCTATACTGGCGGATGATAATGCAGTGGCTGGCCGTGAAACAGATTATCCAGGTTATTCCACAGCATGATGGTCAGGATGGTGGCGAGCAGCAGGCCCTGCACCAGACCGACGAATAATAGAAAACCGCCGGAGCGAAACCCGGCCCCCAGCAACCGCATGGCAATCCAGGAGATGCCCACCACCCCGATGAAATAACCCAGCAGGCCGGGATAAAACACCACATAAACAATTTCGCGCAGGAACACCGGATATCCGCCGGCATTGCGCCAGAACATGGGATTCTCCCGCAGCAGCGCCCCGCCCATCAGAAACGCTCCCAAGAGGAAGTTCAACGTGCTCCAAACCAGGCCCCGCCGAAACCCTTCTGGTCCGCGTTGATGTGGTAGTCCCGCCATTACCGCTTCAGATTCGGCCCATACTGCGCCACCGCCACAGGGTCGAGGAATTGACCCCCAGTTGGCTGGCTACCCACGTGTAATTATTGGCGCTCTCGGCCAGCAGCCGCCGCGCCAGATCAAATTTTTGCTGACGGCTCAAAACCGCGTGCGTGGCGGCGGGCGCCGGGGCCACCGCCGGCTGCCCCGAATTGAACGTGTTCAATGCCTGCGCCGCTTCTACCGTGCGGCTTTGCTGACGCGTACTGTCAGACTCCGCCATGTCCCACCAACTGCCGCGCAACACCGGACCGTCATACAGCAAAACCAGCCGGTCGACCGTGCTCTTCAGCTCGCGGGCGTTGCCCGGCCAGTCATATTGCATGAAACGCTGGATCAGCTCCGGTTCGCAATATTCAATATTCTTGCCGAACCGCTCGTTCGCCAGCCGCAGAAAAATATGGGCCAGCGGCGCAATATCCTCGCGCCGTTCCCGCAAGGGCGGCACGGTCAGTGTAATTTCCGCCAGCCGGTAATAGAGGTCCAACCGGAAACGTCCGGCCTCGGATTCCGCCCGCAAATACCGGTTCGTGGCCGACACCACCCGCGCGCTCGATTTGTATTCCGATTCACTGCCCACCCGGCGGGCCACCCGGGTTTCCAGAAACCGCAGCAGCTTCGGTTGCAGGTTGATGTCCATCTCGCCGATTTCATCGAGAAACAGCGTCCCGTCCGCCGCCTGTTCCACCAGCCCGGCGCGAGCCTTCACGGCGCCCGTAAACGCCCCTTTTTCCACCCCGAACAATTCCGCCTCCAGCAGATCCTTCGGGATGGCCGCGCAATTCAGCGCCACAAAATTCTTCCGGCGGCTGGCCTGGTGCAGCGCCTGCGCCACCTTTTCCTTGCCGACGCCGGATTCGCCCAGCACCAGCACATTCACATCCGTGGGCCCCAGCTTCTCCACCGCCTGCCGCAAAGCCCGGATCGCCCCCGAGGCGCCGCTCAGCGCCTGCTCCGTCGAAAACGATTCGCCACCGTAGAGTTGCATCCACAGCTTCTGCGATTCCGCCGCCCGGTTCAGCACCACGCGCCAGCGCTCGTCGCCATCGCTCTGATCCACCACATCGGAGGCCCCGTCGCGCACTGCCGCCATGATCTGCGCCGTGGTCAGATTGATACCCGTCATTACAAACTGCCGGTTCGCCCGCGCCAGGCGTACGCGCAACTGGCTCCAGTCCGGGCGCGTCATCGCGTCCGTCGGCATCAGATAAATTACATCCGTGGATTCACCCGTCAGCTCCTGCAGGTGATCAGGGTCCATGGTAAACCGGGGAATACCCAAGGTAGACAACCGGTTTTGCACCGGTTCAGAGTTGGGAGTTGGCAGGATTCCGATTCGCACATCCCCAAGGTGTCACGGCTCAAACCGTGGAATCAATGCAAAAAATGAATTTATGCTCATATTTAAGCCTTCAATACCATGCTTGAATACCGATGCTTTACCCCGGTTGACGCGAATAAAATGGCATTTCACTCAAGGACAACCCGCTGGCAGTGACTTGAATATCGCCGCCGAATGAGGTCACGCCGCCGCCGTTCTCCGTCAACCCGATTACCCCCCCACCAGTACCAAGTTCGTCATCGTCGGTGCCGGCAACCCGCCTTTGGGCTCCATGGTAACCGCAAACTTGTCGGCCGCGCCAATCGCCTTCACCGCCTTAAATTGAAAGCGCACGTTCCCGTGGCCATCCACTTGAAACACCCCGGCGCTCACGGGCGAGGGATATTGCGGGTCAATCACCCACAACTGATAATCCCGGTCCGCCGGGAGGGGTTTGAGGTTCTGCACCATGAAAACCCCGGCCTGCTGCCGGTTATCCCACAGGCTCACGGCCACCGACTTCGGCGAATCGCTCAGGAGCGTGCCCAGCAAGGCAATCCGCAGGCCGTCCATGCGGTTGGTTTCATTCAGGCTGGCGACCGCCTGTTGCAGACTGTTCGTGGTGTTGCGCAAGGAATCGGCCAATTGATCCAACTGGCTGACCTGCCGGTTCAACTCACCCTTTTGCACATACAAATTAATGGCCAGCGCGACCGAGGCGGCGGCCATGCCCCACGGCAGCCAGAAGGCAAGCCAGCCGCCCGGGGACTGTCGCCGGGGTTCCGGCGAAGCCGGTCGGTTCCGCAATGAAACTTCCGCCATCAGGCGTTGTTTCAAACGGGGAGATGGTTCAGCCGGCGGAACCGCGCCCGCCACGGCGTCCCGCACGCCCCGCAGGCTGTCCACCAAGGCGCGGAGTTCGGCATCGCGCTGCAAAGCGGCCTCAAACTCCCGTTTTTCGGCGGGATTCAGCGCTTCCAGCACGTACAAACCGGCCAGCTCTTCCAGGCGCTCTTCGATCATACGAACCCCTCCAGTCGGCCGCGCAGTTTCATCATGCCGCGGCGGATGCGGGCCTTGATGGTACCGAGCGGTTCTTGCAAAGTCTCGGAAATTTCATGCTGGGTAAGGCCGGTAAAAAAGGCCATCTCAATGGCCCGCCGCTGGTCCTCCGGCAGTTCGGAAACGGCGCTGGTGATCAACTCCGTACCGTCCCGGCTCCGCACCGATTCATTGGCCGCCGCTGCCCCGGGCTGGCGAACCA
>CAIJGS010000152.1 GCA_903820285.1 uncultured Verrucomicrobia subdivision 3 bacterium
ATCCAGGCTGGTCGCGCCGTCCGACCAAGTATTGGCCACGATATCATAGACCAGGCACGGTTGACCGGTGCCCAGCGCCGCCACCATGACATTTCCGTTGGGCAGGGTCTCCGCCTCGGCATCAATAAGATTGATGCCGGGCTGCGGCTGCTGGGTCCAGGTGTTGCTCGCGGGATCATACGTTTCGCAATTGGTGCCACCCGAGCCGTACTCGCCGCCCGACACAAACAGCCGCCCGTCTGTCAGGACTTGCGACTGGTAGTAGGTGCGGGTGTCATGCATGGATGCCAGGGTTGTCCAGGTACCACTCAAATAGTGGCCATTGCTATCGGGAGTCAGCTTATACCAGGCGGTGCCGTTTTGTGCCATTACCGTGCCATCCGGGAGCAGGATCATCAGAGCGACTCCGCCGGGTGCCTGATTGGCAAGTGCCGACCAGGTTCCGGCCGCCGAAACTGGCGGCGGAGATGCCAGTAATGCGATTGCCGTCAGCAGGCAGCATATCGCGAGCCGAACGCCGGCCAGGAGGCTGCGCTTGGGACGAGGGGTTGGTTGTTCAAAAGGCAGACATGTGTGGGTGAAGGCATGGGACATGTTTGATTTCATAGGGTCTGTTTTGCTTGGTGCGGTTCATGTAATCGGCTCCGTGAGGCTTATGGTTGCCGGGTTTGTTTGGTGGGTTGTTTTTGGGTCCCGCTGAAATCAATGTGGCGCGCTGGCTCGACGCCGGAGCCGCAGGTGCCCGGGTGCCAGGCAATCCGGTGGCGAACGCGCTTGCCGCGAGGTGGAAATTGCAAATATCCCGTTGGGTTCGCCTGCCCTCCACCGGAGGCTGATCCGTTCCCTGTATTGCAAGGGTTACAAAGCAGTTGGTCGCAATGCCCATGATTGGATAAATCGGAACAGCTAATGTGCCGCAATATTTCCCCTCATAAACGGCAGGTGAAAAGTGCTACTAATAAACTATATAAACAGAGGATTCCAATTCTTGGAATACCACAAATGTGTGAGATAAATTTCAGATAGATTTGAATAATTCATGATTGTAAATGAATTTTGCCCTGAAAAAACGCACCTTTCTTCACAGATCCAATCCGCTTTCACCGACCGTGACACCATTACCTTGAACCGATAAACTGTAGGCAATAGCTACTCAGACCACGCCTTTGAATTGGCCTGGCAGTTTGTGCCGTATTTGGTGCGACCGCGAAGCGCCTGATATCTTGATGGTTTTTATTCGGTGGAAGTGATCCGTGATCAAGAATTGCCACCAAAACTCCCCGGAGAATTGTTTTGCGAAACCGGCGGCGGGGTTTAATTTAGGGCCATGCGTTTCATTGGCAATGTCATCGAGAAGCTCCAGCGGCACCCCAAGCGGGTGGTTTTCCCCGAAGGCTGTGAGCCCCGGATCTTGCAGGCCGCCCGGCAGTTCGCCGCGTTGCGCCTGGGCGCACCCATTGTGCTGGGCGACCCCGCCGAGATTCGCAAAGTGGCCGACTCACTAAAAATCTCCATTGACGGCATCCGGATCATCAATCCCGCTACCAGCGAGGATCTTGAGAACTTTGCCAACCGTCTCTACCGGCTCCGCCGGGAACGCGGTCTGCGCGCCACCGAGGCCAAGGAAGCCATGCTGCAACCCAATTTCTACGGGGCCATGATGCTCGCCATGCATCAGGCGGACGGCCTGATCTCCGGTGCTTCCCACATTACCGGGAGTGTGCTCCGGCCGCTGTTCCAGATCGTCCGGCCCGCGCCGGACATCAACGTGGTCTCCAGTTGCATGGTTATGGAAGTGGAAGACACGCGCATTGGTGAAAACGGCGTGCTGTTCATGGCCGACTGCGGGGTCATCCCCGAACCCAACGTGGATCAGCTGGCGGACATCGCCATTTCCACCGCCCGCCTCGCCCGGCACATGCTCGGCGTGCGGCCCCGCGTGGCCATGCTTTCCTTCTCCACCAAGGGCAGCGCTTCCCATCCCTCCATCGGCAAAATGCAGGCGGCCACCGCCCAGGCCCGTCACAAGGCCGAGCTGCTGAACATTGAGGCCGATTTCGATGGCGAATTGCAGGTGGACGCCGCCCTCATGCCCGAGGTTGCCTCCCGCAAACTGTCCGATAGCAAGGTGGCCGGCCGCGCGAATGTGCTCATTTTCCCCGACCTCAATTCTGGCAATATCACCAGCAAGATGGTCGCCATGGTCGGCCGCGCCAACGCCTACGGCCAGATTCTGCTCGGCCTGAACCGGCCCGCCGCCGATGTGTCGCGCGGTTCCAGCGCGCACGACATTCTCGGCGTCGCCTCCATTATTGGTGTGCAGGCCACTGATTATCTGAAGCTGTATCCCGGCGCGGATGCGCAACTGCCGGGCGATTAAATCCCGGCGGTCATCGCCGACGCCCGTCCCGACCCTAAACGTGAACGTACTCAACTCATGAACCAGGCCACCCCGCGCGTTTTCATCGCCGCCACCCGGCAGAATGATGGCAAGACCACCACGTCGCTCGGCCTGATCGCCGCGTTGCAGCAGTATTTCCCCCGGATCGGCTACATCAAGCCCGTCGGCCAGCGCTTCGTTGAGATTGAGGAGCAGAAGATTGACGAGGATTCGGTGCTGATGAATTCCGTTTACGAACTGAACTGTCCGCTGGTGGACATGAGCCCGATTGCGGTGGAGCCGGCGTTCACGCGCAAATATCTCCAGTCCGCCAACAACGCCGAGCTCGTCAAAAAAATCCACGACTCTTTCGACCGCGTGGCGTGGGAAAAGGATTTTGTGCTGTGCGAAGGCTCCGGTCACGCCGGCGTCGGCTCCGTGTTCGACCTTTCGAATGCCCAGGTGGCCAAGACGCTTGGCTGCAAGGTCATCATTGTCTCGCAGGGCGGCATCGGCAAACCGATTGATGAAGTGTCACTGAACCAGGCACTCTTTGAAAAGGAGGGCGTGGAAATCATCGGCGTGATCATCAACAAGGTCATGGCGGAAAAGATCCCGGAAATCACCCAGTTCGTCCGGCGCGGTTTGAAGCGCAAGGGCCTGGACCTTCTCGGCGTGCTGCCGCACCAGCAGATTCTGTGCAATCCCACCGTGGAGCTCATCTGCGAGGAACTTCACGCCGAGCTCCTGAATTCGCCACCCACGCTGCAAATTCTCGTGGATGACGTGGTCGTCGGCGCCATGGGCGCCCAGAATGCCATACCCTTTTTCAAGCGTGGCGTGTTGCTGATCACGCCTGGTGACCGCGAGGACATTCTGCTCGCCGCCGGCGCCATGACCCTGCCTGGCAGCTTGGAAAACATGGCTGGCATCGTCCTTACCGGCGGGCTTCGCCCCGGGGCCACCATCATGAAGGCTCTGCAAACCCTGCCCATTCCCGTGCTACTAGCCAAGGCAGACAGCTATGCGGTCGCCTCGAAGGTGCACAACCTCACGGTCAAGACGCGCCCGGCCGACGCGGCGAAAATTTCCGTGATCCGCGACCTCATCGCCAACCATGTGAATGTGAAGAAAATCGTGGATTCTCTCTGAACTGTTTTTAAATCCCATGCTGCCTCTTAGTCCTTATCTCAAGACGTTGCCGGTCTATCAGCCCGGCCGGCCCATCGAAGAAGTCGCCCGCGAACTCGGGCTGCCCGCCGAGACGATCATCAAGGTCGCCTCCAACGAAAACCCGTTTGGCCCCTCGCCTCTCGCGCAGGCCGCTCTGCAAAAGGCCATCGCCGGCGTGAACCTGTATCCCGATGGCAATGCTTTCTACCTGAAGCGCAAGCTCGCCGATAAACTGGGCGTGGACACCGGTCACCTCATCCTCGGCAACGGTTCCAACGAGATTATCGAATTCGTCGCCCACGCGCTGCTGGGGCCCGACACCAACATCGTTGTCTCCCAATACTGTTTCGCCATCTACCCCATCGTTGCCAAAATGTGCGGCGCGGAAGTCATCACCGTGCCCGCCAAAAATTTCGGCCACGACCTGGCGTCCATGCGGCGTGAAATTAACAAGCGCACCCGCGCCGTCTTTGTCGCGAATCCGAACAACCCCACCGGCACCCTGGCCGAGCGCGAAGATCTCATCCGCTTCGTCAACGAAGTGCCGGACGACGTCCTGCTGGTGATGGACGAAGCCTACATTGAATTTCTGGAAGACCCGGTGGATCTCATCCCCCTCATCCGCCTGGGCGCGCGCAAAAACCTGCTGCTCATGCGCACCTTCTCGAAGATCTACGGTCTCGCCGGCCTGCGAATCGGCTACGCCATCGGCACCCCCGAACTCATCACCGCTCTGGAAAAAATCCGGCAGCCGTTCAACACCAACCTGCTCGCCCAGACCGCCGCGCTCGCCGCGCTGGATGACGACGCCCATGTTAAACAGACCCGCCAGAACAATTTCAGCGGCCTCGACTTTTTCGCCAAAGAACTGCGCCTCCTGAAACTGGAATACGTGCCTTCCTACGCGAACTTCATCCTCATCCGCACCGGCTCGGGCCGCAAAGTGTTTGAAGCCATGCAAAAGCTCGGCGTCATCGCCCGGCCAATGGACGGCTACCAGCTCCCCGAATGGATCCGCATCTCCATCGGCACCCGCGCCGAAAACCAGCGGTGTTTGGACGTGCTCAAACAGGTTCTGGTGGCCGTCTGACGCTTCTTTCACCCTCTCCTCGCCCAACGAGGAGAGGGCCGGGGTGAGGAGTCAAAACTACAAAATCCGTTTAATCTTCTTTTCATCCGGCGGCACAAACCGTTGCGCCTGTAAATTCTTCATTACTCTCACGCAGCCGGACCGGCGTTGCACCGTATCCCAAATGGCCAGCAGACAACCCTCGCGATTCTCCCGCCACTGACGATTCCAGAAACGCAGCGTCTCGATGTCCTGCCCCGCCAGAAATTTTTCACGGACGGCATCGTGCTGCATTCCGTCGGGCAAGCCGTGCTGAAAACCGTCCAGTTCCACCGCCAGCCGCGCCGCAGCACAATAAAAATCCAAAATATAATCCCCGACCGGATGCTGCCGCCGGAATTTGAAACCCGCGAACCGCTGCCCGCGCAACGCGCGCCACAAATCCCGTTCCTCGTCCGTCTGGTCGTGACGAAGCTGGCGCGCGGTTTGAATGCGGTTCACGCGCACAGGATGCAAATTGCGGCAAAAAATTCAAGCCTTCGCGCGCTCGCGTTTCTTACCCCCTCTTGCTTGACTCAGACACAGAGGGCGATGCCGCATACAAACAGCTTGTGAATGAGTGGATTCTCAAAGATAAATTTGTGTTGCGAGCCGGACAAATTCTTGGAGTGAAAGAAAATCTCGCCCTCGAAGACCTTTTCGACGAGGAGTATTATCTCACACTGACACAAGCGGCCTACGCAACTGAACTGGG
>CAIJGS010000153.1 GCA_903820285.1 uncultured Verrucomicrobia subdivision 3 bacterium
CAGAGGATCATGTTCGTTTATAAATTTGAGACTCAACAGAAACGTTGCGAGACCGGTGATGGCGGCCAGGCCGACGGCATTCTCGGTCGTAATCCGGGTGGCGCGGCATAGTTGTTTTATACCCGGCAGAAATCGTTCAATCATCAGACCACATACCAACCCCTGCCCCAGCCACATAGGAACCCAGCAAATGCCCGGCCCGCCGTTTTGGAACACGTCGTACGGGTCGAAAGGCCAGGTGGACCAACCGCAAAAGCGAGTCAGGCCAGACCAGCTATCCCAATATGAGGGATTTTGGTGGGAGTTATCATGCACTGTCATCACTCGCAGGAACATCGCGGCGAGGACTGCCAGCGCACTCAGGGTGGCGGCAAGCAACCGGTGCCAACGAATGCGGCGATGGCAGGGAACCTTGTCAGCTTCGGCAGTGGTCTCGTTTGACCCGCTCATGGATGGGGCCAGGCAAAGGGGTTTGGCAGCCAATAGGGCAATTGTTCTGGTAAAGCGATGTGTTTTGTCATTTCACCGGATAGACACCGCCGAGGTGAAATTTGTATAGCCCGAACGACTCGCCACTACTTGCGCCCGAGGGTGCGCAGCATTTCCTGAGCGAGCCATTGGGCTTCCGCGCGACTGGGAATGGTGGCGGCGATGGTGACCTTTTTGTCGCTGCGGGTGAAAAGTTGGAGGTTGCTAAACACTTGGTTGCCGCTGGTCATGCCGTTGCTCACCTCGATGCGGGCAACCTCGCTGGCATCGAACCGGCGGCTGCGGGCGAACAGGAGCCAGCGGTTGGTGACGGTCACGGCGGTGGCGTTGATGGTGATGCGGCTGGATTTGAACCAGAGATTGAAACAGGCCCAGCCCACGAAGAAATCCGTAACGCCCCAGCAAATGGGGAAGAGCAGCGGGGCGCCCGAGTGCAACAGGAAATAAAAAATGCCCGACCAGATGAGGAAGAAAACCGTGAGCCCGGTGGCGGAGCCCAGATTGCGGGCGGCGGGGAAATAAAATTCACGGCCGCCGGGAGTATTCGAGACTTTGATTTTGGAATGCTCCACCTGGCGGACCTGCTCCTCCGGCATTTGCATCGCAGCGGTGGGATCGGCGGGCTCGGATTCATCAGACACTTTCGCCGCCAGCGGTTTCGCGCCAGCCACCATGAATACCGGAACTTCGAAGGTTACGTCAAAACCGGGGCCGGACATTTTTGATTTCGCCTCGAGCCGCCACAGGATGGCGGGATTGCCGTCCAGACATTGCGGCTGGCCGGCGGGCAGTTTGAAATAGACGGGGATGGCGCTGTGCCCGGTTTCCGGTTCGGGGAACGTGGCCGAGGGTGTCAGCACCTTTTCCTCCTGCCAGAGAATATCCTCCTGCGTGTGCTGGCTTTTACCGGAGCCGGTTACGAGGCGGCGGAGGCAGGTAAGTTTTAGATGCAAACCCTGTTCGAGTTTGACCCGGGCACCGGTCTGGATGACGCCTTGCAGCACCGTCCCCAGCGGCACGGGAATGGCGGCGGGTTTGAAGGTGCAGACCCCAAACCGGCGGCGGGCGCGCTCGGCTTGGATCACAACTATCAGCAGGCTGATACCGACGGCGGGAAACAGTAAAATGATCAGCGCCGCCGAATTTCCCTTATGCAATTCCTGCGGCAGGACCATAAACGTCTGCGAACCGCCAATGGCACAAAAGGCCAAGGCGATGACCAGCATGATTTTTTTCTGGGAATCGAAGCCGGATTTGCAATAGCCGGCAGCCCAGTCGGCGCGCAGCAGCCACGGGGCATGGGGATGCGCGGCCTCGATGGTGGCCACCTGACCGGCTTTCTTTCTAGTGACAATCACCATGGTCATGAGGCCAAAACCAACGGCGGAAAATATCAGACCAAACGCGCCCAACCCGAAGCCATTGTGCAAATCCCCGGCAATTAGTTTCCGCACCCCTTGCACTAGCAGCCTGTCGGACTTAGGATAAAGAGTAATGTCTTATACACTTTATAAGTACTTGTAATTTCTAATGGCTTTGCTATTATTGAGGCATGGCTGCCCGTTTTGTTTCCATTGACCGCGACACACCGCTGCTTTTGCC
>CAIJGS010000154.1 GCA_903820285.1 uncultured Verrucomicrobia subdivision 3 bacterium
CGCATTGACTACCCTCGCCAGGAACAGGGCGTTTACGAACTGCGCGATGTGGTCTCCCGTAAAAAGCAACTGCTCCCCTACCTGACGCACTGTTTGAAGAAGAAGGATTGAACGATTGGGAAATACGCGCCCCCCGTTCGGAACGCTACCAAAGCCAGCCAATTGGTTGGTTGCCCCGTCGCTGACTTTGATACTTTAAACGCCGGGCAATGGGCTGCCTTTTTGCCCTGATTCTGAAAGGCAGCATCGCCATCAGTTTCTTGGGGTAATCGTGGCACAAAACAGACTTCCCTGTCTTTTAATTCGCCAGCCATTGCCATCGATAACGCGCGCGCGGTGGAATGGCAGATACGCCAGACTTAGGATTAAGCCATCAATTTGGACTCACTTGAAAAGATTTGTAAGGCAATGACCTCATCAAAAAGCTTACAGATTTCAGGGACCCCTATGGCCAATTTTGCACCCCTGTTCGCCAATGCGGGATACAAAATGGGATACAAAGCTGTTTCATCCAACTTGCGCAGGTTTTTAGGGATGAATCGCTGGTAAAGCCATTGATTTCAAAGGGTCAGATTTGCACACTGGCTAGTGGTCGGTTTTGGTCAAATAATTTAAGAAAATGTTGGCCAATATTCTGAACCTGAACCCGAAGCAAAAGCAACAGGCACACTGAAAAATCAGGAAGCTATTATAGAAGAGCCATCTGTTACCAATTTTCATCCAGGCATGAAAAAGTCGCTAATTGCCAGGATGCCGCCGCGATGTCCAACAGTTGGTACTTGATATCATTTTGTCCGGTTATGGAATCCGCGCGATAAAACATATGTGCGGAGGTGAGGCGGAAAAGGAAAGGTGGGACGGCGGCGTTGGTGGTCCACGAGCTCGAAATATTGGTCGCCTGTAGCCGGACGCACTGGGGCCAGACAAGCTGCAGGTTGCCGCCAATAATGATTGGGACGGAAAAGTTGATAAAGGGGTCCCCAAGACCTGAAGTTCGCGAATCAAGGTGTCGCCGGAGCCTGCCTGCACCCCGGTTGGATACTGGAAAATGAACTGGATGGCGGTCACGTCGCTCCCCGTGGGGTCGCCTGAATAACTGGTCAAGGATTCCCGGATGGCATTGTTGCCGTTGTTGAGGTATCGGTGGTCGCCGCGTTGAGGCAAACTCGTCAAGCAAGCAGCCGATCAGCAGTGACGATGATTGGCGGGGGATGTTTTTAAACGATTTCAGCTTGGCTGATTAATGAATCTGAAACTGGACCAGCCCGCTAAAATGGCAGGCCATGGATTCGGTGGTGAGTCCGACCTGCGACGCGGGCCAATGGCCGCCAATTTCCAGGCATTGCTGGCCATTGACAAAAAGGATCACCCGGTCCTTGAGCTTGACGGCGCGCAGGTTGACGGTGCCCGGAGTTTCGACAATACCCGGCAAAAACAGGCCGACATCTATCGCGGGGGCACTGTTGGTCATCGAAATGGCATGTATGGCGATGGTGTTATTGCCTTTTTGGAGCGTGGCGCGCGCCGCCTCGGTAATTTCATGAGACGCATATTCATCTGCGCTACCATATTCGCGCAGTGCCAGGACGCCGTTAAGATAAACCTCCGCTACTCCTTGCAAGCGCAGCCACAGGCGGGCCATGCCAGCGGGCGTCTCATCAAGGTCAAAATGACGCCGCAGCCAGAGATCGTTGGTTTGCCATTCGGTGCGGGCAGCGGAGGTGCCAAACGCAGCCACACCTGATTTCCAGCCCTGATCGTTGTAAGCCATGGTGGCCCAATCGCTGCCAGGTTCTTTCAGAGTATAACGCCACGGCTGTCCTGTTCGGTCGGCAACAGGCAGTGGCCAGTGCTTCGGCAGTGGGGCCACCTGCACCTCCAAGGTCTCACCGCCCTTGCGTCCGCCGACCCTCAATTCACCACGCGCGAGGTCAATATCGGCTTGGAGGTAATTCTGGTCGTCAACATATACCGGCAGCATGCCCATGGTCGCGCCGGCCTTTGCCGGCTGGCCGTCCTGGGTGAGTTGTGAGCTAAACTCGTATTCCTCAGCCGGGTCTCCCTTGAAAATCCGGCTTGAACCCGCCGGGCTACTTTGAGCCAGACCCTGCGGCCCAACTGACCATTCGCCACGTTGAGGGTCGCCATGGAATCCCGCTCCCCAATTCCGGATGGCGGCCCCGGTTTCATCCCAGCCAATCGTATAGTTAAACCCGTCAAACCCGGCGCGGGCAGCGTCGGTAAGGAGCCCCGGCCCCCCGGCCCCGTTAAAGGCGGTGGCGATGGGCTGGGCGGCGCCCGGTGCGGGCCGATTATCAATGCTGATGGCAAAATCCGGGCCATTTTTCTCCACGCGCACACTATGCCAGACCTGGAAATTAAAATTTGCCGGCAGCGCTGTGCTCACCGCGCTCGCGTGACCGTTCTCGGTCTTTCGGAGATTCCAGGTGTGCTGGCGCACGTCTAAGGTTACGGCCATCCAGTTGGCCGAATCCTCCCAATAGGCAATCAAACCGGCTTCCGAGCCGCGGCCATCGAGGAGCTTCACGTTTACTTCCGCCAGATATTGGCCGGCCTTGGAAGTTTCCAGCAGGCTGATGGCGCGACCATCAGGTTGGTTCTGCTCGGCGGCTTTGTCCCGGGTCAACCACATACCGCTTTCCGGGTGCCAGTGGCTGGCCAGCGGGCTGCCGTCCGGAGCGTCAAACAAGTCGAGCACCGTGGGATCACTGGGCAATGGATGATACCCTTTCGAGGCGGCGCTGGTCGGGCCATCAACGTAAAGGCGCCGGTCGAAAAACAAAACGCGGTCGATGGCTTGCTGGCGGCGGGCGCCGTCCACTTCCAGAAAATAGACGAGCCACCATTCAAATCCATTCGGGCCCCGCAACACCGTCGGCTGGCCTGGGGAGGTCAGCCGATGTCCGGGAGCCGGGAAGGCCTTCTCAACTACCGGATCGGGATATTTGTCGGCATTGGTGAACCCGAGCGGGGAGGAGGCAACGGCGCACCCAAAGGCGTAATGTTTTTTGGCACCATGATTGGCGTTGTAGACCAGGTAGTACTGGCCCCGGTATTTAAAGACGAACGGCCCCTCGTTAACCCGGTCATCCAGCAGTTCCCAGGAGTGCGGCGTGGCCGTGAGTAACAAGCGTGGTTCGCCGGTCAGGGTTGAGGGATCCAGTGCGGGCTGCCCCCAGATTTCGTTGCCGGCGCCGAACTTGACCGAATAGAAGGTAAACGTGCCGTCGTCATCGCAAAAAAGGTGGGCGTCGATCCGGGAGGCGAACCAGTGGTTGGTTTCCGGCTCATAGTAAGGGCCAAGCGGCTGGTCGGATATGGCGTGACCGATTTGCACAACCCCCCGTGAGCCACGATCCACGGACCAGTAAAGGTGGAAGGTTCCGTTAAAATAGTCAGGTTCACAGGCATTAATATTGGGGTCGGTGGCAGTGTCTCCGGGAGTCCAGTTATTATGCATCGAGAAAACGTGCGTACGATTTCCCCAGTGAACCAGGTCCCGCGAAACAAACATGTCGCCGGCCAGTGAGTTGCCAATGAGGTAGTACTCCCCATTGAATTTCATGACGCCGCAATCGGCGGCGTTGCCGCGAGTGGGGATCAACACGGGATTGGGCACGGCCGACACCTCCGCCTGAAATCCCAGGCATAATGCGCCGGCCAGCACGGTCGCCGTCGCGAATCGAGCTGCCTGGGGCCAGATCTGAGCCTGGGGGCGCGCCACGCCGCCTCGCAGCTTCGCTTTGAGATACAAATGAAAAGTCCTCATTAAATTCATGTGTTGTTAATTTCTTTATGCTGCTGCTGCGGGGTTGACGCTGCCGCATGGTCGCTGTTCAGGCAAACCCCGTCGAGCCCGATGACGACCTTCTTGTCGGCATTGGGCGCCAGCGGCAGCTTTGGCGGTTCCGGCCGATGCCATGAACCAAGCAGCGGCCATGGCCGTCGCCCCCGGCAGAAGTATTCAAGATCGCCGTAATTTACGTATTGTAGCAGGTATGGCACTTTGGGAAATGAAGGCCGCTTGCGATCGTTGGAAAGTGGCGCTATCCGTTTGCGATTACCCTGCGGATTATCTGACGGATTATCTTGGTGAAATCCTCCCAGCGATTAAAAGCCGAGGGAACAAAAAGCGCCGCAAAACATGCCTGGCAATATGTTATGAATTATTGATGCACGCGGGGTTGAATGGCAGACACGCCAGACTTAGGATTAGCACTTTCAGAGTTTCATCTAAAAACTACCGGATTCAAGGAAAACAACAAATCACAAGCAGGCATTGAACATAAACGCAATTCAGGCTGGCATTGTTGACGCGTCTGGCAATTTCTAAAACTGGCAATAGTAGTGGCACAATAGAAAAATGATAAAACAGAGAAGAAAAACTCCAGTAAATTCAATGGTTTTGAGCGTGTTCCATGCCCGCGCCAGATTTGAAGGTCGGCAGTGGTCAAGATGGAAGACGAATTGATTCCCGGGCCTACACCTGACTGTGACTCCCAAATCGTTCCTACGCCCGTTCTAGCGATGTTTTCTGCCATTCCCGCGCTATGGTCAAACAAAATCAAATTCAATCAATCAAGCCCTGTTTCTCTGGTGCTTTTAACCAACCCTCCACAAATGGCAACCGTCTGCGAAGAAAGCTGACGACTGGTCCAAGCACCCGGTCTGACCGCAAAAAGTCACGAACCGAACGCCCAGAGACCAACTCCCAAGCAACTCGCCACCCGGTATAAAAGCCAAGCAAAGATGCAATGGCTGGAATGGCGATTATGAACAACGCAAGAAGGATGATGATGACATCGGGTGGGCGAAAGAAATGCGAGATGCCCCAAATGGCCAATAAAGCCATGGCAAAAAACGGTGCTGAAATAAGCTGAAAAAGGAAGACGCCGGGTAACGAGCTAGCCATGCCAGCAGCAATTTTTTTGGCAAGCAGGCGTGTGCGTGGAGAAAACGCCAGAACAATCGCCACCATCCAAACCACGCAGGCGGCAGCAAAATAAACCATCAGAGCGAGAATATAGGCAAATGTCGGCGGCATAGATGACTTAATAGGTCTTGTGTTGAAATTCTAAGGTCACGCAGGTTTCAGGTTACTGCGCTGACCTTAATCCCATCTGACATTCCAACGAGACGAAATCTGCCGTCCGGCGACTGCATCTCTATACAGTCTTGCCGCTCGCCTCTCTCTTGAACTCCAATGACCAGACCGTCAACTGGGCCAATGCCGACCGCCTTACCATCGGTCGGATAAGCCAATGCAGTGTCACGAGCAACACGTTCCCAAGTGTCTGTGGAAAAGACTCCGCGCCCTGAGTGCGTAATAGTCAGCAAATACTTTCCAGTTGCGTCGAATCCCATCGCAACCAATCCACCAACAAAAAGTTGTTTGTCCTGTGCCATCAAGTGACGTCTACCTATAGTTTATCGCAGCAAGTCCCGCTGTCGAGCGCGTCAGCATCGGCCAGAATCCGCGCCGGGATAACAAATCACCCAAAATCATTCCCCGATTCAAAGTGGTTGCTCATCATCTGGTGGCTGAACCAACCCGTTATCAGTCGAAATCTTCCATCCATTTTGAGCATTGAGAATATTGATGAATTCAGCATCCCCAACTTTTCGCGTCCGGCCTGTCTTCGCTTGCTTGTAAGGTGCCCAAGCACATCCCCCCCCTTCGTCATTCCGTACCTTTCTCATCGTGCGCTTGCGAATAGCAGTGCTTTTCGGGTAACTTCATTGCTGGTTGCGCGCGTGGTGGAATGGCAGACACGCCAGACTTAGGATCTGGTGCCGTAAGGCGTGGAGGTTCAAGTCCTCTCGTGCGCACCATAAAATTCCCGGCCGGCTTCTTCCGGCCGGACGCCCCCTTCAGCGGTTGCGACCGCCGCCTTATTCACGGCGATCCAATGCGGTAGAATTGCCGTACCTGCACGGGAACACTGTCGGTGTAATTCACCACATTGCTGCCAAAAATTCCATTCGTGAGTACTATCCAATTGGTTACCGGCAAAAACAGGTTGGTGCTCGCCAGAACTTGGTAGCTTTGCCCCAGCTGGCCGCTGAAACTCAGGCTGAATCCGCCCGCGCCCAACGACGAATGCCCAGCCAGCACCGGGGCGACCAGCGGAGCCACCACCAATTGCACCGCCGAATTGTTGGTTTGCAGTCGGGCAACCATTCCCGCCGGTGTTGTCCCCAATTGGAATCCGGCTAAACCGCGGCCGCCGATCGAGCCGGCATAGGTGATGAGCGTGTTCGTTCCGGTCGTCAAGGTGGCATCCAGCAGGTTAACGATGTTGGTGCCACTGACCGTTAACGCACTGGTGGATATCTTGCCGCCGCTGGACACCTTGAAACTGCTGCTCGTCACCGCGCTGACAGTGTCGCCTAGATTCAAAGTGACAACCGTCAACGTGCCGGCGCCGGTTGCATTGCCGGCCTGAATGGCGCCACCGGCCTGCACGGTCATCGCGCCCCGGACATCGCCGGTCCCACCCAAAGAGGCGCTCGTGGCCACGGTCACGGCATTCGTACCCGTAATACCGTTCACCAGGAGCAGACCGCTGCTGACAGTTAGCAGACCGGCATTACTGTTCGTACCGCTCAGCGTCACGTTGCCCAGACTGGTGATGCCGCCGCTGCCGCTGATCGCGCCGGCCACATTCAGGTTCTGCGCATTTCCTTGGAGGATGACATTATTGCTCAAGGTCAACGGCCCTGCCAACGTCGGTGAAAATGGGTTTGTAAAATAGCTGCCGATGGTGACAGTAGGCACCGGATTCGTCCCCGGATCAGCCACCAGAATGGCATTGGTGACCGTGATGTTCCCGCTTAGGTACAAACCATGGTTCACGCCGTCGCGCCCCAGGCCAATCAGGTTGGTGGCGATAGCCCCGGGATTGTTGATAAAGTACCATGCGGTGTGCGTGCCAGCCGGAACGGCCGGAGTAACCGTCGGCAACCCCGGCAAACTTGGCAGGTTGATGCTGGCCGCATTGCTGCTGAGATTACTGAACATGAACGCCATGTTTGTCCCCGCCGCCGTCGCCACGATGGCTCCCGACCACTGCACACCGGTGGCCTTGGAGGTGGTGAGGTTTTGGATGGCATTTGTCTGGCCGACGGCGCCGAACAGCCAGTCCAAATCCGTCCACGCGTAGGTCTGGTTCAGGAGACCGCCCAAATCACAGAAACCATCCGCCCCGCGCAGCCGGACGTGCTGCATAAGTGCGACGCTATCCTGTGGCAGCGTGGCGACGAGTGAACCACTCGCGGGCCCGCCGGTGAGCCACGGCAGCAGTTTGTGCCCCGCCGGCAGGTTCAGCTTCGCCAAGGAAACCAGTTCCACGTCCGACCACAGCACGGCCGCGCGCGCGTTCGGTCCGTTGTTGGTATAACTTGCGTAGGGATAGGCATTCGGCTGGGCGACATTCAGTCCGCTGTTGCGGTAAAACGTATCCCGCCCCGACCGGCTCAGGCCCAGCCCCACATCGGTAGTACCGGGATATTCCGCATAATTGCCAATGTACGCAGCGCTGACATTTGTATTCGCACTGGCGCGCACCAGATTCACCAGGTTGGTGGTTTCCAGATCGCAACGGGCCTGAGTCTGATCGTAAGGCTCAAAATCAGATAGGATGTCATTGAGCGGCATGCCCGCCGGAGATGTATTGGTGGTGAAATACGTCACCGTATCTTTCACCGAATTGCTCCGTGCGTAAGCGCCGTTTAGATTGGTGTTGTCTCCCACGGGCGCAGTTTGCTCCAGAAAAAATGCCGCCACCGGCCGGCCGTTGTTAAATTGGTATTTGTAGGAATTAAGATTCGCCGTGCTGGTCGGCACATAATCCCAGCCGGGAAACGGCATGAACGCCATCACCGTCGGCGCGGGATTCACGTTGTCGTAACTGCCATTGTAATAGCGAACCGTCCAGCTGGAGATGAACGTGGTGGGGACGGCCATGGCCGACAGCAGCATGGCCAGCCAGCAAAAGAGCGTGATGACTGCCAGCTGGCAGCCCAAGGCAATCCGGCATTTGATTTTCCGGTTGCTCATTAGACAGCTTCGCCACCCCTGACTTTGATCAGGCGCAAATCAACCGGCATACACTGGGCAGCCATTTGGCGCATCACCCTAATGTGTCCACTCTGCCAGCATACCGCAAGCGGCTTTGATGTTATTGCCCGGCACCATATTCCATCTGGCTGAACACCGAGCCCCTCCCCTTTCGCCTTGCAGTAATCCGGCTCCCGGGGCAGTATCGGTTCAACCGGAACCGCCATGAAAACGCGCCCGTTATTTGAAGTCATCTTCCATTCCCCGTCGCTGCGCCGTATCACCATTGTAGGGCTCGTCTGGACCGGCAACTTTGCCGTCAGCGGAGGTGAAATTCATGATGCCGCCACCAGGGGTGATCTTGCCCAAGTCACCCAACTGCTCGCCACCAGCTCCGCCCTGATTTCCCAGCGGGACGATCGCGGCAATACTCCGCTGCTGCTGGCGGTGAAATTCAACCATCTGGACGTGGCGACGTTTTTGCTCACCCATCACTCCGACGTCAACACGAAGGGCAAGGACGTTTCCTTCGGCGGAGCCGGCGGCATCTCCGGAATGTCCCTGGGCGGCACGCCCCTGCAATGGGCGGCGCAGGCCGGAAATTCCGAAATGATCGCCTTGCTGCTCACCAATCATGCCGTCGTGGATATCCGGAACGGCATAGGCGAAACTCCCTTGCAAACCGCCGTGCAATGCCACCAGCTGGCTGTTGCCAGGCAACTGCTCGCCGCCGGGGCCAATGCCAGCGCCACCAACAATAACGGCAACACCGCCTTCCAACTAGCCATCCAATACGCCGATCTGGAGATGGCCGAATTGCTCCTCGCCCGGGGTGGACAAGTCAATGCCCGGGACAACGATGGCAATACTCCCCTGCATGTGGTGGTGGATCGCAACCTGGATGAACATCTCGCCGGATGGCTGCTGGCCCACGGTGCCGAAATCAACGCCACTAACCGGGCCGGTGACACGCCGCTGCACCTGGCCGTCGCCCGCTGCACCGGCGGCGTGGAACTGGCCACCGTTCTGCTGAACCATGGTGCCGATGTCAATGCCCGGGATCTTCAAGGGCATACGCCGTTGACCATTCCCATGGATTATTCCTGCCCCCGCCTGATTGAATTATTGCAGGCCCACGGCGCGCATGATCCCAAGGTCCGCTACAAGGACATTCTCAGCGCCACCGAGCATGGCGATACCGAAGCCGTCCGCCTCCTGCTCAAGAAACATCCCCGCTCCACTTCCAAAGAAGACAGCAGTGGCAACACCGCCCTGGATCTCGCGGCATTGTATGGCCTTAAAGATATCGCCGAAGCTTTATGCGACCATCCGGGTGCCGCCACCAATCGAAACAGTTCGGGAGCCACCGCTTTACATTACGCCGCGCGTCAGGGTCTGATTGCCATTGCCGAAATGCTGCTGGCCAAAGGGGCCGATGTAAATGCGCGGGACAAGCTGGGCTGGACCCCGCTCCACCAGGCCGGCTGGGGCTGTTCCCGGGAAATGGCCCTCCTGCTCGTGGCTCATGGCGCCAATGTCAACGCCACCAACAACGATGGCTGGACGCCCTTGCATTGGGCGGTCCGCGACGGCTGTCAGGAGGAAGTCGAATTTCTGCTGGGCCATCACGCCGACGTAAATGTCACCAACAGCGATGGTGACACGCCCTTGAGCTTTGCCTCACGGAACGGTTTCTCCGGCTTTATCGCGACCAAGCTACGGCAGCACGGCGCCCACGAATAAAGATTATTTTCGGACGGCAAATAACTTCTAGCCCCCCAGCGAAGCGGGATTGCCGACGTCGCCCTTGTTAAAATCCACGTATTCCTCGGTCAGGTCGGCGGCGTACATCACCGCTTCAGCCTTGCCGAGGTTCAGGCGGATGTGCAGTTCAAATTCATCGGGCGCGACTGCGAGGCACAATTCCTTAAAGGTGGCCTTGGTTGGCTGGCCACGCTTGAGGCTCCACAAAATCTTCTTTCCGCCCACGGCGCTGTAACCGATATCAATCTTCTCCTCCACCACGGTGGCCGCCGAATAGCCAATGGCGTCGATGATGCGGCCCCAGTTGGGGTCACCGCCATGCCAGCTCGTTTTCACCAGGGCGCTGTTGGCCACGGCGCGGACGGCCACATCGGCATCCTGAATGGTTTTCGCCCCGCTTACACGAACGGTCACCACGCGATGAACGCCTTCGCCATCGCGGACGATTTTCTTCGCCAGCTCGAGGCAGACATGATCCAGCGCCGCCTGGAAGGTTTTAAATTCCGGGCTGCCGGTTTTGAATTTCTTGTTTTCAGCGAGACCGTTGGCAAGAACGAGCACGGTGTCGTTGGTGCTCATGTCGCCATCCACCGTAATGCGATTGAAACTGTTGGCCACTGCCTCGGTCAGGGCGGCTTGTAGAACCTTGGCATCCACGGCAGCATCAGTGGTAATGAAGGCAAGCATCGTCGCGTGCAATCCGCCGTGCGGCAGTGACGCCGGCCGCGCACCGGTGGGGCTCATGCCGGGTTGGATCATGCCGGCGCCCTTGCACATGCCACCGATGCGGACGGTACGGCCGCCAAGTTTGAATTCAATCGCGACCTGCTTGGGCTTGGTGTCGCTCGTCATAATGGCTTCGGCGGCGTTGGCCGCGTGTTCCACCGTGCTCCCGAGCAGATCGGCGGCGGCGGTGATACCGGCGCGCACCTGGGGCATGGGCATGGTCACCCCAATGCGGCCGGTAGAACCAACCAGGGCCAGCCCGCGGGAAAGGCCCAACGTTTTTTCGGCGAAAGCCACCATTTCACGCGCATCCGC
>CAIJGS010000155.1 GCA_903820285.1 uncultured Verrucomicrobia subdivision 3 bacterium
ATGCAGATGAACGCCAAGCGCCGCAAGAAGCTGGTGGCTTTGGGCGCGTCGCTGCCGCTGCCGAAGGTTTACGGTCCGCCGGAAGGCAATGTATTGCTGGTCGGCTGGGGTTCCACCGAAGGTCCGATCCGCGAAGCGGTGGACCGCGCCCGCGCCGCCGGCGACAGCGTTTCCTCGCTGCACCTGCGCCACATCAACCCGCTGCCGAATGGCTTGGAAAACATCTTCTCCGGTTTCAACCACGTGCTCGTGGTGGAAATGAACGACGAAGGCCTGTACGGCTTCGGCCAGCTCGGTGCCATCCTGCGCGCCCGCTATTGCGACCCGAAGATTCGCGGCATTAACAAGACTGACGGCCTCACCTGGAAGGTGAAGGAGATTCTCGAACGCGCCAAATCCAACGTGTCCGCCGGTTTGCGCAAACTGTAAATCCAACCCACGAAACCATCGTACCTCGTATGAGCCAAACTTTGACCGCAACGACCGCCGCGACCAGCAATCCTCCCGCCCCGGAGGAACGCAAGGGCCTGACCAAAAAAGAAATCGCCGCCGACCACCCAACGTGGTGTCCCGGCTGCGGTGACTTCTCCGTGCTGGCGCTGTATTTCAAGCTGATTGAAAAGCGCAAGCTGATCCATGAGAAGATCACGACCGTGGCTGGCATCGGCTGTTCCAGCCGGTTCCCGTATTTCGTGCAGGCGCACGGCGTTCACTTCATCCATGGCCGCGCGCTGCCGTTTGCCAGCGGCATTTCTCTCTCTCGTCCCGACCTGCATGTGTTCGTGTTCGGCGGGGACGGCGATGCCTTCTCTATCGGCGGGAACCATTTCACCCACACGGCGCGCAAAAACGTCAAGCTGACCTACGTGGTGATGGATAACTGGGTTTATGGCCTGACCAAGAAACAGACTTCACCCACGTCGCCGCTCGGTTTCAAGAGCAAGACGGATCTCTGGGGCTCGGTGGATTATCCGATCAACCCCATGAAGCAGGCCATTGCGGCCGGGGCCACGTTTGTGGCGCGCACGACGCACACGAATCCGAACCATGTGTTGCAGGTGATGGAAGCGGCAATGGATCACGACGGTTTCAGCTTCGTGGAATGTCTGAGCGAATGCGTGGAATTCTATGAAGGCGCGTTCGACGCGAGCAATCCGCGCAAGGGCGGCGTGTTCAACGAAATTCCCAAGACCCATGATGTGACGGATGAAGCCGCGGCCTACAAGCTGGCGAGCGAACCGTTCCCGGGCTACTTCGGTATTTTCTACAAGAACCCGAAGCCCACGAAGAACGCGCGCGAAGATGAAATCGTGAAGTCCTACCAGAGCAAGGTCGCTGGCCAGGCGGACTGGGAAATCCTCCAAAAGACGTTCGACAAAATGAAATAAATTTGTCCGAGACAAAGCCAAACCCTGGCGCGAGCCGGGGTTTTTTGTTGGCTTGCGGTCGCGAAAAGTTCACCAATAGAACGAAACGGAACCACCCGCTCCGGTGGCGCCATCGCCACACACCGCCCGGACGGTCATGATATTATATTTGCGCCAGTCCACGTGGTTATCGAGCAGACACACATTGCCGCCGGCGGGGATGCCGGTGTTCATGTGAGCGGTGTTGTGGAGCACAGAGGAGCCACCGGAAATCCCCATGTAGCTGCCGGCGCCGGATTTGATGGTGCCGCAGGCGACAAGCACCCGGTCGGATACATTCACGCCGCCGCCCGGCGCGAAGCTCGTGTTGTAGTTGGTGCCCAGGGCGCCGCCGAGGCAGGCATCCGGGAAAGTGGCGGCATACCCGGTGGTGCGGGATTTGCCACCCGAATAAACCAGATTCCATAACGCATCGTTGTTCTGATCGGAAAAGGACGGGTCATAGAGAATATTGCGGACCGTGCCATTGTAGGTCAGCAGCGAGGCGGTGTTGGTGCCCAGATCCCAGGGCCAGGTGGGGGTGAGGCTGGCCACATCGGCCGCGGTGATGGTGCCGCTGGGCAGCTTGTCGCCGTAGTCGCTGGCGTACATGCGCAGGGCCATGCCGTATTGACGCAGATTGCTGGCACAGCTGATGCGCTTGGATTTTTCTTTGGCTTTGGCGAGGGCGGGCAGCAACAGTGCAGCCAGGATGGCGATGATGGCAATGACGACGAGCAGTTCGATGAGCGTAAACGCCGCGCGGACACCTTGTTTTGGGGAACCAATTGCGAGCCTCATGGACGGATATTGTAGCCGGTTTTTGGCGAGTGGATATTACCCGTAAGGGCGTTACCCGGACGGGTAGTGAAATGGCTTCGTCCACCCCCTGCCAAATCACGATTTTACTATTCCGTCATTTCAGGCACACTGGACGGCCGATGGCGCACATTCACGAAAAAATCGATTTCACGGTCGCAATCTTTGTCGTTCACGACGGCAAGGTGCTGGTCATTCATCATCGCAAACTGGACAAATGGCTGCCGCTGGGCGGGCATATTGAACTGGATGAAGATCCAGAGCAGGCGGCTTTGCGGGAGACGAAGGAAGAGAGCGGGCTGGATGTGGAACTCGTGGGCGAACGTCCGCCGACAACTTCGCCCGGCACCCGCGCGCTGATCGCGCCGCGCTTTCTGGATATCCACCGCATCAATGACACGCACGAGCACATCGGCATGATTTATTGGGCGCGGCCGAAGAACGGCAAACTGACTTTGGCCGATGCGGAGCACCATGACATTCGCTGGTGTACGCTCGCCGAGTTGGATGCCTTGGTGCCGCCCATGACCGACGCGGTGAAATGGTATTGCCGCACAGCCCTGGCGGAAATCTCCCGATGACTCACCGGCAGCTCAAGGTGGGCTATTTTACGCTCGCGGGGATGAACACCCTCGCGACGTCGTATTATTTCAATTACCTGTTTTTCTTTCTCCGCGACCACTTTGGTTTCGGGAATCGCGGCAACCTCGGCGTCACCGCCTTGCACGGGTTCATCTACGTTTTCGCCGCGTGGCAATGCGGCAAATTTGCGGCGCGGTGTGGTCGGGTGCTGAGTTTGAAAATTGGTTTTCTGGGGCTGGCTCTCATCATGATCGGTGGTGGCCTGTTTCATGGTCTGGCGGCCCAACTGGTGTTGCTTGCCAGTTACAGCGTGGTGTTGCTGCTTACGTGGCCGGCGCTCGAAGCATTGGTCAGCGAGGGCGAAACGCAGGCGGGCGTGCAGGAGATGGTAGGCATTTATAATTGCACATGGGCCGGGGCGGCGTCATTGGCTTATTTCACGGGTGGCAAACTGTATGATGCCTTCGGTTTGGGCGCGGTGTACTGGCTGCCGGCGGGCATCTTTTTCGCCCAGTTCATCCTGTTGCTCTGGCTGGAGAAACATCACCGGGTGATTGCCACCACCCGGGCAGCAGCGCCGGCTGAAACTGAGCACGTCATTGAAAAAACCGCGCAGGACCAACCGCTCCCGCCCCAGGCATTTTTGAAAATGGCGTGGCTGGCCAACCCCTTTGCCTACATCGCCATCAATACGCTGATCGCGGTCATGCCGGGCGTTTCGGATAAACTCGGGCTGACGCCCACGCAGGCGGGGTTGTTCTGTTCGGTCTGGTTTTTTGGACGGTTTGGCGCGTTTGCGCTGCTGTGGAAATGGCGCGGTTGGCATTACCGGTTTCGCTGGCTCCTCACCGCGTTCTTCCTGCTCATTGCGAGTTTGGCGGCGATTCTGCTGTCGCCGGTTTTATGGCTGGTGGTGGTGGCGCAGGTGTTTTTCGGGCTGGCCACGGGCCTGATCTATTATTCCTCGCTGTTCTACTCGATGGATGTAGGCGAGGCCAGCAGCGAGCATGGCGGTCTGCATGAGGCCTTCATTGGCGCGGGCATTTTCCTGGGGCCGGCCACGGGCGCTCTGGCGATGACGCTGGCACCCCGCTCGCCGGACATGTGTGCCTGGGCGGTGTCCGGTTTGCTGACTCTGGGGTTGGGCGGGCTGGTGTGGCTGCGGCAGGCATCCCTCAAACGGGGTAGCTGAATTCACTTAATTTTGGCGGCGGACCGGTATAAGCTGGAGCGGTTACGAACATTTTACCGTGAAAGCCATTCAACTTCCTTCCGCGTTGTTCACGCTGAACCGTGAACGTCTCACTCCGCGTCTGCAACCGCATTCCGTGGCGGTTTTCAACGCCAACGACATCATGCCCACGAACGCCGACGGTTCGATGGGCCATCTCCAGAATGCCGATCTGTTTTACCTGACCGGCATCCATCAGGAGGAGACGATGCTGCTGCTCGCGCCGGATGCGTTTGATCCGAACCACCGCGAAATTCTGTTCATCCGCCAGCCGAATGAACATCTCGCCATCTGGGAAGGGCACAAGCATACCAAGGAACAGGCCACGGCCATCTCCGGGATTGCAAATGTGAAATGGCTCTCGGAATTTCCCGGCATCTTCCGCCAGGTTGCCTGTGAGATGAAAACGATTTATCTCAACACCAACGAGCACCAGCGCGCGGACGTGACGGTGGAGACGCGCGACAACCGGTTCGTCCGTAATTGTCTGAGCCAGTTTCCGCTGCACCAGTATCAACGTCTCGCGCCGCTCATGTATGAGCTGCGCACCGTGAAATCGCAGTACGAGGTGGACGCCATCCAGGCGGCCTGCAATCTGACCGGCAAGGGATTCGTGCGCGTCTGTAAATTTCTGAAGCCCGGCGTGAACGAAGCCGAGGTGGAAGCCGAATTCGCCCATGAATTCATCCGCGCCAAAGGCCAGTTCGCCTATGGTCCCATCATTGCCTCCGGGGCCAATAACAACATTCTCCATTACAACCAGAATGATCGCACCTGCAAGAAGGGTGATCTGCTCCTGCTGGATGTGGCGGCGGGCCTGGGGAATTACATGAGCGACCTCACGCGTACCATTCCGATCAGCGGCAAATTCACGCGCCGGCAGAAGCAGGTGTACAACGCCGTCCTGCGCATTTTCCGCCATCAAGTCGCAGCGCTGGTGCCCGGCAAGACCACCCGTGATCTGCGGCTGGAATGCGAGGAAGTTACCGCCAAGGAATGCGTGGATCTCGGCTTGCTGAAGATGTCGCAGGTGAAAAAACAAAATCCCAATGACCCCGCTGTCCGGCAATATTTCATGCACGGCGTGTCGCATCCCATCGGCCTGGATGTGCACGATGCCACCTACAATCATTTGAAGATCGCACCCGGCTGGGTGCTGACCGTGGAGCCCGCCATTTACATCAAGGAAGAAGGTTTTGGCGTCCGCCTTGAAAACACGGTGCTGGTGACAGAAAACAGCCAGTTTGATCTGATGGGCCATATCCCCATCGAAGCCGGGGAGATTGAAGACCTGATGCACCGGCGATAGGCCGCTGATGGACGCTCAGCACGCCGTGGCCCGGTAGCTGGTTGGCGGCATGCCAGTGGTCTGCCGGAACTGCCGCGTGAAGGCGCTTTGGTCCGAGTACCCGCATTCCAAAGCGATCTGAGCGATGGGCAGGTCCGTGGCGCGTAAAAGCCGCATGGCATTTTCCATCCGCACCTGCTGGATGAACTGTCCGGCGGTGAGCTGGAAAATGGCCCGGATTCGCTCTTCAAACTGGTAGTGGGAAAGTCCGGCCAGGGCGGCCAGGTCCTTTACCCGCAACCTGGTGCCGTAATGGTTCTGGATATGCTTAACCACGCGGGCGACGCTGGAATAATCCCGGCTGCGAATATTGGCAGCCGTCAAATCCTTGGAAATACCCATCAGCCCGATTACCCGGCCCGCCCGATCCCGCAGCGCCAGCTTGTTGGTGAGGCACCAGCCGCGTCCGCCGACGGCATAAAAATGAATTTCCAACTGGTTGCGAATGGCCGTGCCATTGCGAAAGACGCTCTCGTCCTGTGCGCGGTAACCGGACCCCAAGGGGGCGGGAAAGAGCTCATCCGCGCGCCGGCCAATCAGTTCTGATTTTTCCCGCCGGCCGCAACGTTCCACCAAAGTCTGGTTTACCACCACATATTCGCCGCGAAGGTTCTTGATGAAGAAGACGAGGTCGCCCAGGCAGTCAAACAGCGCCTCGCCGGTGAACGGCTCGGCGAGTTGCGAGAACAGCTCGGTTTGCAGGGTTGCGGACGTCATGCCGGGCATTATGCCAAAATTCAAGTTGCCACTGGTTTAACCGACAAGACACCACCCCGGTGACCTGCCATGATATCAATCATAGTGGATCGCAGCAGGCGGCAGTATGTGGGAGAACGGCGGCATTTCAAATTGAAAACCGCCCGGCTGCCGTGCCATTGACCGGAGCCGCGAAATATAATTTTAAACCAATCAAACCATGAGCAAACCATTTTGGAGCGGGGTTTTTCCCGCCGTCACCACCCAGCTTAAAAAAGACCAGTCAGTTGACCTGGACGCCACGGCGGTACACGTCGAAGCGCTGATCAAATCCGGCGTGAAGGGGATTATCTTCCTTGGCTCGCTCGGTGAAAACCAGGCGCTGGCCGGGACGGAAAAACGCCTGATCATCGAAGCCATGGTCAAGGCGGTGAACGGCCGCGTGAAGGTGTTGAGCGGCGTGGCGGAAAGCAGCACGGCCGAGGCGGTCCGGTATGCCCGCGATGTGCAGAAGCTGGGTGTGGACGGCATCATGCTCATGCCGGCGATGCTCTACAAGGGTGACCCGCGCGAGACTATCACCCATTTCCGCACCGTGGCCAAGGGCAGCGACCTGCCCATCATGATTTACAACAACCCGCTGAGCTACGCCAACGACATCACGCCCGAGATGTTTGCGGAGATTGCGGATGAAGAAAAATTTGTCGCGCTGAAGGAAAGTTCCGGCGACGTGCGGCGCATCACTGATTTGCATAATACGGTCGGCAACCGTTATGCGCTGTTCACGGGCGTGGACAACCTGGCGCTTGAAGCCTCCATCTTGGGTATCGACGGCTGGGTGGCCGGCAGCGGCATCGCCTTTCCCGAAGAGAACCAATATTTCTGGGACCTCACCCGCCAAGGCAAATGGGACGAAGCCCGCACAATCTATCGCTGGTTCACGCCGTTGCTGCACCTCGATGTCAGCACCAAGTTCGTGCAATACATCAAGCTGGCCGTGCAGGAAACCGGTCTGGGCAAGGAATGGGTGCGCGCCCCGCGCCTCACGCTCAGCGGCGAGGAACGCAAGCGCGTCCTGAAAATCATTCATGACGGCATCAAGACCCGGCCCAAACTGCCGAAGCGCAAATGAAAAAGGTCTCCGTCATTGATTCCCACACCGGCGGCGAACCGACACGCATTGTCATTACCGGCGGTCCGGACCTGGGCAAGGGCACGGTGGCCGAACGGCTGCAGGTTTTCCGTGAACAGCACGATGCCTTCCGCTCGGCGGTGGTAAACGAACCGCGCGGCTCGGATGTGCTGGTGGGGGCGTTGCTGGTGGAACCGGCGGACAAGTCCTGCGTGGCGGGGGTGATCTTTTTCAACAACGTCGGCTATCTGGGCATGTGCGGCCACGGCACGATCGGCCTGGTTGTAACGCTGGCGCATCTCGGCCGGATCAAACCCGGGGATCATCGGATTGAAACCTGCGTGGGCGTGGTCACGGCCACGCTGCATGCGGATGGCTCGGTCTCGGTGGCCAATGTGCCGAGCTACCGCGCGGTTAAATCGGCCACGGTGGATGTGCCCGGCACGGGATTGGTGACCGGCGATGTTGCTTGGGCGGGCAACTGGTTTTTTCTGGTGAGCGATCACGGATGCGAGCTGAAACTGGCCAACGTGGAAGCGCTCACGGACCTCACTTGGAGGATCCGAAAGGCAGTAAATGCCCAAGGTTTTCCCGAGGTGGATCACGTGGAATTATTCGGTCCGCCGCAAACGGCGGGTGCGTATTCCCGGAATTTTGTGATGTGTCCCGGCAAGGCTTACGACCGTTCGCCCTGTGGCACTGGCACCAGCGCCAAGCTGGCCTGTCTGGCCGCGGACGGCAAACTGCTGGAAGGCGAAACGTGGGTGCAGGAAAGCATCATCGGCACGCGCTTCAGCGGCAAGTTCCGCTGGCACAACCGGTCGCGTGGCGAAGTCCTGCCCGTCATTACCGGCGCGGCGCATGTGAATGCCGAGTCCATGCTGCTGCTGGCGGAGAACGATCCATTCTGCTGGGGCATCCGTTAATTTCATGAGCAAACGAGTTGTCATTATCGGCGGGGGTGTCATCGGGCTGTCCACCGCCCTGCATTGCGCGCGCAAGGGGCATAAGGTGACGGTGCTGGACCGCAATCCCGCCCGGCGCGATGGCTGTTCTTTTGGCAACGCGGGGATGGTGGTGCCCAGCCATTTTGTGCCGCTGGCGGCACCGGGCATGGTGAAGCTTGGCCTGAAATGGATGTGGAATCCGGAATCGCCTTTCTACATCAAACCCCGCCTGAGCAGCGAACTCTTTGACTGGTGCTTCAAATTCTGGCAGGCCGCCACTCCCGCCCATGTCGAGCGGAGTGCGCCATTGCTGCGCGACCTGAGTTTCGCCAGCCGCGCCCTGTTTGAAGAACTGGCGGCGGAAACGCAAAATGAAATCAGCCTGGTCACCCGCGGCCTGATCATGCTGTGCAAGACGCAACATGGGCTGGATGACGAAGCCAGGTTTGCCGCCCAGGCAGTGAAACTCGGCGTGCCCGCGCAGGTGTTAAGTCCACAGGAGTTGGCCAAGCTGGATCCCGGTGTGACCATGGATGTGGCCGGCGGTGTTTATTTTCCCAAGGATGCCCACCTGACTCCGGAACATTATCTGGCCACCCTGATGCGGCTGGCGCAAAACCTCGGGGTTGATTTCCGCTGGCAAACCGAGGTGTCTGGCGTGGAAATCCAGGGCCGGAAGCTCGTGGCTGTCCAGACCGAGTTCGGTAAAATAACGGCCGATGAAATCGTTCTGTGCGGCGGTTCGTGGTCGCCTTTGCTCGCGCGGCAGCTGAGCCTGAAAATTCCCATCCAGGCGGGTAAAGGCTACAGCCTCACCGTCAAACAGCCGCGGGAACTGCCGCAATTGTGCTCCATTTTCACCGAGGCACGCATGGCAGTCACGCCCATGGGCAGTACGCTGCGCTTTGGCGGCACCATGGAAGTGGCCGGGTTGAACGAAGATATCAATCCCGTGCGGGTGCAGGGCATTATTAAGGCGGTCGCGAAGTATTTCCCGAAGTTTTCGCCGGCGGATTTCGCCGGCATCCAGCCCTGGCGCGGCCTGCGCCCCTGCTCGCCGGATGGCATGCCCTATCTGGGTCGCACCCAAAAATTTGCCAATCTCACTCTCGCCACCGGTCACGCCATGATGGGCATGAGCCTCAGCCCCATCACGGGCAAGCTGGTCAGCGAAATCATCAGCGGTGAAAAGCCTTCGTTTGACCTCAATTTACTTTCGCCTGATCGATACGCTTGAAAAAACAACTGCCGGTGCATTTAAAATATTCAAATGCCACCGGCAGTGCGTAAATCGAAAATCGCCCATCGTAAATTCTCAGCCCACCGCCTGCTGCGTCCATTTCTCGTTCAGCGTCCGCCAGATTCCACGCGGATTGGCGTTTTGCAATTCCAGCGGGAGGAAGGCATCCGGCGTATTCTGAAACGCCACCGGGCGGACGAACCGCTGGATGGCCAAGGCCCCCACCGATGTCGTGGCTGGCGCGCTGGTGGCCGGATAGGGACCGCCATGGATCATGGCGGCGCAGACTTCCACGCCGGTCGGAAAGCCGTTGAAAACGACACGCCCGGCCTGCTGTTCCAATTGCTGCAACACTTCGCGCACTTCCGGCGCGGCATCGGCCGTGCCGGTGTGGAGCGACGCCGTCAGGTTGCCGCCGGCCTGCGCCACGGCGGCACGTAAATCCTCCAGATCGCGGCAGAGTACAACCACGGCACCTGGGCCAAAAGTCTCCTCGTGCAATTCCGCGTGGGCACGCCATGTGGCGGAATCCACCGCCACCAAGGCGGGCGACATCGCGGCGAAACCGGCGGTGGCCCCGGCCAGCAACGTGCGAACGCCGTCAATTTTTTGAAAGGCGGCGGTTGCGGCACAGAAATGCTTTTGCATATCGGCCGTGAGCATGGTGGTGGCGGGTATGGCCGCCATTTGTTTGGCGAGCTGGGTGACAAACGCCTGCGCGCCGGAATTACCCACCAGGAAGATCAGTCCCGGTTTGGTGCAAAACTGGCCAACCCCCATGGTGATGGATTGTGCCAGGCCGGCGGCGATGGCATCGGCGCGTTCCGCAATGGCCCCGGGCAGAATGACGAGCGGGTTGACGCTGCCCATTTCGGCAAACACGGGAATGGGTACCGGTCGCGCCGCCGCCAGATCGAACAGCGCCCGGCCGGCACGTTTGGAGCCGGTGAAGCCAATGGCCTGCGTGGCCGGATGTTTCGCCAGCGCCCGCCCCACGGTGATACCGGGTCCATGCACGAGACCGAACATTTCCTGCGGCAGACCAGTCTGCTGCAAGGCGGCCACCACGGCATGGCCGAACAATTCGTTGGTGCCCGGATGCCGTTCGTGGGCCTTGACCACCACCGGATTGCCGGCGGCGAGGGCGGAGGCGGTGTCGCCCCCGCAGGCACCGTAGGCAAAGGGAAAATTACTCGCACCAAAAACCACGACGGGGCCGATGGGCCGGGCCATGCGTCGGAGATCGGGCTTGGGCAGCGGCTGGCGGCCGGGATCAGCGGTATCAATGGTGGCGGCCACCCAGGAGCCTTCGCGTAGTACCTCGGCGAAATGCTTGAGCTGGTTGCAGGTGCGGGCGCGTTCGCCGGTCAGGCGCACGAGTGGCAGGCCGGTCTCGGCGTGGGCGCGCTGGAGCAGATCATCCCCCAGGGCCATGATCTGGGCGGCGATGGCTTCGAGCAGTTCAATGCGGCGTTCCACGGAAATTTCCCGGGTGATGGGAAACACGCGTTGCGCCGTCGACATCACGGCCTCCACCTCGGCGGCGGTGGCGTGAACAAAGGCCGTCTCCAGCGGCGCCCCGGTGGCGGGATTGAGCGCAGTCAGCGTTTCTTTGCCGCTGGCAACCCATTGCCCGGCGATCAATTGGCGTCCGTTTAATTGAACTGTCATGCGCCCATTTTCAACCCGAACCGACCCCGTGGCAACCTGGAAAACATTACCCAAAAGGGGGGAGGTTCCGCCGCCGCGTGTGCCAGTTTTTAGGTGGATTGAAATTCTGCCGCCGTTTCCGCCGCTGGCCGGGTTGCTGAGGAACGTTTACCCGCCAGCTTGATCAGCAGGAAATGCGTGGGGATAAAGACCAGCAGCGGCAGCGCCACAAGCATAAATGTCAGCCAGGCCCACTCCGGCAGCCAGGTCTGCACAGCGGTGTCGCTGAAACCGTAGACATAATCCACATTCACGGGGGCCAGCGGGTTCGCCAGTTTCGCACCTGGCGCGGGCAGGCAGAAATAACTGAACAACATTGCGCCCCAGGCTACACCCGTCCAGGCAAACAGCGCCCGGCGGTCGTAACCCAGCCGGATCACGATGAATAACAACAGGAACGGCAGCCAGCCGTGGAACAGTGACAGGCTGCGCAGAAACAGCGAGCGGTGGGCGTCGAACATGTAGTCGGTCATCCCGATGAATTTCACTCCCACCAGATGTGTCACAAAATCGCCGCACCAGAGCACGAGCTGCGGCAGAATGATGCCCACCGCCGCCATGCTGGCCAGCAGCCGGTTTTCCAGCCACATCGCCGCCAAGGTGAGAAATAGCGCCAGATCGCAGAAATACAAAAAGTTAGTCGGCCCATAATGGCTCCAGTACACCGGCACCAGCACCGTCATGAACGCGGTGAACGTCAGCTTGAGCGTCAGGGGAATCCGCTTCGCCACCGGCGGTGTGTTGCGAGCCCAATTTGATTTTTGATTGGTTGATTTCGTTTTCATGTGGCGACCCTAAACGCATTCGACGCCGGAGCGTGAATCGAAAAGAAATTCCGCTGATTGAGAAAATCAATGGTCTCAGGCGCAGCAATTTTCGGAGTGTTCTGGTTTTCCGGTACTGTTTGATTATGAACGGTATGAGGAATAAATCTGCCCACGGCTGATGCCTTGACCAAAAGAGCGGTTGGTTTTAAACCTTATATACTATTGACATGGTCGTATATAAAAGTGTAACCTAATCAAGTCGTAGCCATGTTAATTATGGCTATAACGTGTATAATCTACCAGACAACTGGATTAAGTGAAGCAATAATAAAATCGTTATGCCATTTATCCAGTTAGCCATTCGCCAGTGGGCAGCATCGAATCAAAATATTTTTTGGGCTTCCAAGCTTCGGCTGCATCGAATTTCGATTACAACCGGGCACCTTACTGGTGGCGGTGCGCCCGCCGGGGACCAAATGGATGGCGGGTCCTCCCGGGAACGGCGGTTGCTTTTGGTGGGCGCCTGCCAAATTCCTGATGATAATACTGCTCGCGAGGGTTCTAAGCAATGATCCGGAGTTACTCCCGCCCTGGTCTCCATTCTGATTTGAGCTACCTGTTTTGGCGCCAGCATGCGGGCTGGGGATCGAACGGAACCGGCAGACATTCATTGGTCCGAAGCGGGCCAAAAATGATTTGCCGGGGTTTAAAAAGTTGCCGGCGGGCGGCCACTTTTGGGCGATATTTTCTGCTTGACGATGTTGCTTGAAATGTTCGCAAGCGGATTAAAGCCAGGTCTTTAAAATATTTTTAAAACCGGCCCTTGGATGAGAAAACGCTGAGAAAACGCGCCCCAAATGTGACATAAGTGTGGCATGAATTTAACGAAGAAATCACTTGACAGAAAACGGTCGCAAAACCTACAGTGGTTTCATTAGGAGTAAAAGACCGTGTGTGACTTAAGAAATCACTATGACCGGCAACTTTCCGTTGTTTGCAAAGCTTGCTGTGGAGAACCATCCAATATGTTGCCGTGTGCATTGGTGGTATCGCTGGTCACCGCGTCTTGTCAGCACCCTGAATTTCTATGAAACTAAATCCTAAATCCCGGTCCATCCCCGGCTACGGCGTTCGTCCTGAGCTGGGTTTTACGTTGATTGAATTATTGGTGGTCATTGCCATCATCGCCATATTGGCGGCCTTGCTGCTGCCGGCCTTGAACAAAGCCAAGTTAAAAGC
>CAIJGS010000156.1 GCA_903820285.1 uncultured Verrucomicrobia subdivision 3 bacterium
AATACCCGAACGATCCATCGGCCGGAAATCCGCCAGGATTTGCACCACTACCATGGAGCCCGGGGGCTTGGGGTTGTGCGCGGAAACGAATGGCTGGTCAATCCAACCGCCCGCCAGTTGCAGGCGGTTGGGGATGGCTCCGAGATAGGCGGCCACAGGCGCGGGCTTCTTCATGATTAGGTGTAAATGCGACTCAAGGTTTGGCGGCATCCGTACCACCGGCCGGTTTCAAATTGGAACCGGTGATTTTCAGCGCACAAGTATAGTCACTAACCTTGGCGGCAGGCAATTCCACGGTTAGACCGGTGGCATCCTGGGTGAACTTGAGCTTGCCCTTGTAGCCGAGCAATTCCACGCGCTTGATCTTGTTGACTTCTCCGTCGCCAGTGGCGGCGAGGGCGCGAACCGTCATGTGCCCGGTGGTGGGCCAGCCGAGGGCGATGGCATAGAGGGTCTTGCCTTTGGTAGTGAAGCGGATGTCATCCGCCGTGTACTGGAAGTCTTCCTTGAAAGCGCCGCCTTTGGCTTTCACGGGGCCTTCGCCGGCGATGGACCAGGGACGCGTGCCGTAGATGGCCTCGCCATGAATGGAAAACCAGTCGGAGAGCTGGCCGAGCAACTGTTCCACTTCGGGATCGAGCGTGCCGTCGGGACGCTGCACGACGTTCAGCAGCAGGTTGCCGTTTTTGCTGACGATGTCCACGAGCATGGTGACGGTCCAGTTGATAGGACGGTACTTCCAGTTCTTGTTATAAAACCAGTCGCCAATGGAGGTGTCGGTCTGCCAGGGATAGGGGCTGATGCCGCCGCCCACGCCGCGTTCATAATCGCGCACCCAGCGGCCGCCGGAATCCTGTTTGCAGTTATAAACGGTTTCCACGCGTCCATGCCGGTAGGCGGCACCGGAGTTGTAATAATCCGCAATCATGGTGAGGCCGACTTCGTTGCCGAAGGGCACAGGTCCGTCGGAGTAGAGGAGGTCAGGATGATAGGTGCGTTCGAGTTCCTCGATTTCGCCCAGCCACTGCTGCTGCCAGCGGGGGTTCTTGCTGTACCAGCCTTTGTCGTTGCCTTCGGCGGGGAAGTGGTAGAGATCCCAGTTGTTCGAATTCGCCCCGTCATAAGGCACACCCGCAAGCGGACCGGTCTTGTCGGCGTGATGGCTGTCCTGGAACCAGGTAAAGCTGGCGCCGAGATGTTCGGACACACCGAAGCGCAGGCCGTTGGCCTTGGCGGCTTTCTGCCAGTTGGCCACCACATCGCGGTGCGGTCCGTAGTTCACGGCATTCCAGGCATGCAGCTGGGATTTCCAAAGGAAGAAATCGTCATGGTGCGTGCCCATGCTCACGAAATACTTCGCGCCGGCCTTTTTGTAGAGTTTCATCAGTCGCTCGGGATCCCAGTTCTCGGCTTTCCAAAGGGGAATGATGTCCTTCCAGCCGTTGGTGGAGGGATGACCGAAACGCGCGAGGTGGTCGTTATAATCGGCGGTGCCCTGCTGGTACATCTTGCGCGCATACCAGTCGCCCATCATCGGCACGGACTGCGGTCCCCAGTGGGCCCAAATGCCGAACTTGGCATCGCGAAACCACTCGGGGTAGGTGTAGTTGGTGAGCGAATCCATGGTGGGCTGGAAAGGCCCGGGCGTGATCGGCAGGCTGTCCGGAGCAACGGAATCGGCCCAGACGTTTGTGACAGCCAGCAGACACAGGCCGAGGACGCGGATTATTTTCATGGTTGGTTGGATGGTTGGGTTGGCGGAAAAATTAAAACACATTTCGGCCGGCGAATCAGACCATGCCGATGCGAGCATGGCGGCCGGGGGAACGGAGACAGCTGACCGAACCGGGGTTATGTTTAGCAATCATATTAAATGGCATTGCCGCTTTGGCCGCGAGCAGCAGTGATGCCGCCCAGATCGCAGTAATGTATCAGGCCACTTTGCCCTTGTTATGGCCGGCGGAGAATGTCCATTCTTGACGGGCGCATATCTATTCTTGTCTTTTTATGAAAAAACCACCACCCGCACCCGCGACCGCTCCGGACTTCTTTTCCGCGCAGGTGGCGCAAGCCAGCCGGTTTTATCTGAATCTCAAACCATCGGCCAAGACGGCGCTGACGATCATCTGCGGCGGGGCTGAACAGTGCGCGCCGGACTATGCGATTCACCGGGCGACGTTTCCGTATTGCTCAATCGAATTTGTGGCCCGGGGCGGCGGGCAGTTGAAGATCAACCGGCAGGAACACCGGTTGCAACCAGGCATGGTGTTCTCGTACGGGCCAGGGGTGGCCCATGACATCACAACGGAGCCGGGCGAACCGCTGGTCAAATACTTCATTGATTTTGCCGGCAAGGAGGCCGTTTCATTGCTTGGCGTGGCCCGGCTGAAACCCGGGGCGGTAGCCAAAGTGTTCCCGCCCGGCGAAATCCAACCGCTCTTTGACGAACTGATCCGCAATGGCCGGCGCGGCACCGCCGGCACCCCGGAAATTTGCGTTCAATTGCTGCGCGGACTGGCGCTGAAAATTGCCGAGGCGCGCGCCCCCCTGCCCGGGCATGACACACTGGCCTTTGCCACCTACCAGCAGTGCCTCGCGCATCTTCGGCGGCATTTTCTGCGCCTGCGCTCGGTGACGCAGACCGCCGGGGAATGCCACGTAGACGATGCCTATCTTTGCCGGCTGTTTCAGCGGTACGATCATCAATCACCCTACCGCCTGCTCATCCGGTTGAAAATGAATTACGCGGCGGAACGGCTGCAATCGCCCAACGCCCTGGTCAAGCAGGTGGCGGAAGAAACGGGCTTCCTTAACCAGTTTCATTTCTCGCGCGTGTTTAAATCCGTGTTCGGCATGCCGCCAACCGGGATGGTGAAGATGCGCTGACCCCCGTCCGGGGCTGAACCCAGCAAAGAAGGCTTGCGAAACAGCGGTGGTTTTGGATAAATTAACAATCCGGGCGCGCTTAGCTCAGTGGTAGAGCATTACCTTCACACGGTAGGGGTCGCAGGTTCGAAACCTGCAGCGCGCACCATCTCTTTCATTCAAAGACTTACGCGTATTCCTCCGGAAAACCAACCACAAACCCAACAACGGCTCAATGAATTTTAACCCGGCGAACCGTACGTGAGGGTGGCAATCTTGTCCGGCATTTGGACCGGCGAATCTGCCCGCTGGAACGGGAGCAAGGCAGATTCATCATGAGGTTATCATCGTACCGGCAGGCAGGCTGAAGGGCGTACCGACAGCGGTCAATTTGGGGTTGGGCTTCGTTTTGGCCGAGTAACAGGTTGTTCATAACCTGCGCCCATCGCCAAATCCTCGCCCAACCCCAACTGTTCTTGGCAGCCTGCCATCACGCTGCCCGCGGCTTCCGCTTTTCGGTCAATACTTAATGCTTCACTTCCACGGCCTGGCCGAGGGGCTGCCCGATTTCCTTGAGCAACTTCAAGAACCACTTGGACTTGATGTCGAACGGTTTGCCGCCCTTGATGCGCTCAAACTCGATGGCGCGCAGCTGGTTGCCCCGGGCTTCGTCCTCGCCCACCACGCCGCCCTCGCCGGCGAACGCGCATTGCACCGCCTTCACGGCACAACGCTTAATGAGCTTGCGGTCGGCCGCGTTGGCCGCGGCGGCGCGGCTGTAATAACCGCTCTTTTGCACCAGCGTCTTCTCCGCGCCCAGCAAGGTGGCGAACTGCTTGGAGAACCAGGCACCCACGTTCACTTTGTCCAGGCGCACATGGCCGAAGGCATCCCGCGGCACTTCTTCGCCCCGCGATTCCAGTTCGGCCACGATCGATGGCACGCACGCGCCCTCGGAGATGAACAGGTTCACGCAGTCGTATTGGTCCATGATTTTGCGCAGGCGCGCGGCCTCAGACTTGATGTCGAGCGCCATCTCGGGAATGTAGATGCCGTGGACTTCGCGGCGCTGCTGGCTCAGGCCCAACTCCGGCACAAACGCCATTTTGCCGATCAGCTCGTGGTAATCCACCGCCGTGGCGGCCGTCAGCCAGCCGCAGTTGCGGCCCATGACTTCGTGGATGATGAGCATGCGCGGATTGGCGTTGTGCTCGGCCACCACGTTGGAGAAATATTCCGCGCCTTCTTCCGCCGCCGTCCACGCGCCGAGGCTCTGGCGGATGGGGATCACGTCGTTGTCGATCGTTTTGGGCAGGCCCACCACGGTGAGGTTGTATTTGTTGTTTTGGAGAAATTTCGCCAGTTCCGCCGCCGCGGTATTCGTGTCGTCGCCGCCGATGGTATGCAGCACGTCCACGCCGTCCTTCACCAGTTGGTCGGCGGCCACCTTCTGCGGGTCCTGGCCTTCCTTGACCAGTCCGCGCTTCACGCAATCCTTGACGTTCGTCAGCTTCACGCGACTGTTGCCGATGGGGCTGCCGCCGTGTTCCACGAACGCCTTCCAGTTCTTGCGGACGGCCGGGGTCACCTTCAGGCTTTTGCCCTGCAGCAGGCCCATATAACCATTCACGTAACAGATGATCTCCACCTTGGGCGCTTTGCGCGTGTAGGTTTCAATCAAATAACCAATGGCGGCGCTCAGGCACGGGGCCAGGCCGCCGGCGGTGAGGATGCCCACTTTTTTCACGGATTTTTTCATAAATTGTTGCTGGGTTCGGACTTTTTCGCTGGCAAATACCAGCCACTAATAGTGCTGCAAGACGACGTTTAGCTCAACTTCAAATGCACACCCCTGCGGACAAAGGGCGCATCTTGACACTGCC
>CAIJGS010000157.1 GCA_903820285.1 uncultured Verrucomicrobia subdivision 3 bacterium
ACCAGTTACATCTCCTGCTCCGCCTCCATCGCACGGTCCTCCAAGTCCAGCGCCGCGCCCTTCTGGCCCATAAAGAACGCCTCACCAAAGCCCAGACCGAATCCCAACCCACACCCGCCCCGGCCAAAGCTCCGGCTCCCGCACCCGCACCCACCGGCCAACCCGCCCCGCTCAGCCGCAAACAAAACTCCCAAATGAACCGCTGGCTTAACCAGGCTGAACTGCAGCCCGCCATCCTCCCCCCGCTGGCCACCAACCGCCAGCCCAAGAATTTCCCCGCCCTCGCCGGCTTCTACGAAAAACCCTGAAAATCCGGGTAAATCAAACCAAATCAAACCAAATCAAACCAAATCAAACCAAATCAAACCAAATCAAACCAAATGCAACGCCATCATGCCATCGGCCCGCCACCTCATCGCCGCGCCCCTCAAATCGGTATGGCCGGAGGTGCCCCTCCGCCCCATCTAAAAGTAGCGCCCGGCCAACCGCCAAATCCCCCGCTTATTACCAACGAGCCGCAAATACAACCCCAGCCCCCCTTGGTGTCTTAGCGGCTTTGCGTTAAATCAAACCAGATCAAACCATTCCCGGAGAACGCCCGTCCTCGGGTGCAGCCATCCCCAACTGCGCCAAAATACCCCCAAACCCCATTTGACGGCGTTTAAAATTGTGCCATATTGTCCCTCAACTGTTTGAATGGTTGAATGACACAGATGGCCGCTCCTAAATCCAGTTTCCTCGATAAAGTGCTCGGTCGCATTGGGCGGCTGGACACCGAAGGGCTCCAGACCGTCGTGCAACGGCTCGCGCGGGAACGAAGCTTTCTCGAAACCCTCTTCAATACCATCGAAGACGGCGTGCTCGTGGCCGATGAAACTGGCCGGGTGATCTATTTCAATCAGGCCGTGACGCGCATCCTCGGCCTGTCGCCGGAGGCCGAGGACAAGCATGTCACCGAAGTCTTGCCGGAAGTGGATTGGGAACGGATTTCCCGCCTCGACCGGAATGGCGGCACCCATGTGACCCGCCACGAATTTGAGATTCACTATCCCAAATCCCGCTTTCTCCGGCTCTACGCCGCCCCGCTGGATGGCGATGCCAATGGCAGCACCGGCGTAGCCCTGATTCTCCATGACGCCACCGAAGCGCGGCAAAAAACCTACGAAGCCATCGAAAGCGAACGGGTTCAGGCCCTGACCCTGCTGGCCGCCAGCGTGGCGCACGAAATTGGCAATCCACTCAACGCCCTGCATATTCATCTGCAATTGATGGAGCGGGAGCTGAAAAAATTGCGCACCGGCTCGGCCGGCGGGAAATTGATGCCACGCACCCGGGTCAAATCCTCCGAAGCGGAACCAGATCCCGCGGAAGTGGCGCAAAAGTTGGAGCAATATCTTCAGGTGGCCAAAGGTGAAATCCACCGGCTGGATTACATCGTCACCCAATTTCTAGGTGCCATCCGCCCCACCCCGTTGCAGTTGAAAATCGTTTCCCTCAACGAAGTCGTCGAGAAAACGCTGGAACTGTTGCGCCCTGAAATAGATAACCGGGGCGTCAGCATTAAAAGCAAGCTCGCGCGCAACCTGCCGCCCACCCAGATTGACACCACCCAGATGCAGCAGGTGCTGGTGAATCTGGTCAAAAACGCCGTCCAGGCCATGACCACCGGCGGCTCGCTGACCCTGCAGACCGGCGAGACCAGCGACAGCGTGTGGGTGAGCGTTACCGACACCGGCGGCGGCATTCCGCAGGAGCAAATCAACCGCATCTTCGAACCGTTTTATACCACCAAGAAGAAGGGCACCGGCCTCGGCCTGATGATCGTGCAGCGCATCATCCGCGCGCACAATGGCCGGATTGAGCTGGAAAGCCATGTGGGCCGCGGCACCACCTTCCGCATCTGGCTGCCGTTGCACGAACGGAAACCGCGTTTATTGGAGGCAAAATCCAATGGTTGAAAAAGCAACCCTGCTCATCGTGGATGATGAGAAGACCACCCGCGAAGGCCTCCGCGCCGCCCTCGAGGAACGCTACGACGTCTATATTGCCGAGGACGCCAAGACGGCCATGAATCTGCTCGAGAGCGAGGATTTTGCCGTGCTGCTGACCGATTTCCGGCTGCCCAACGAAGACGGGCTGAAGCTGATCACCCGCGCCAAGTCGCTACCCAAGCCGCCCATTTGCATCCTGATGACCGCCTACGGCTCCGAGGAAATCGCCGTGGAAGCCATGAAACGCGGCGCGGATGATTACATCGCCAAGGGCCGCCTGCAGATTGACGAACTGGAAATGCGCATCGCCCGCGCCCTGCGGCAGCAAAACCTGGAGACGGAAAACGTCATCCTGCGCAAGCAGCTCGATTCCAAGTTTGGCCTGGAAAATATCGTCGGCAAATCCCCGGTGATGGAGGAGATCTTCGAGATCGTTCAGCAAGTGGCCCCCACCCGTGCGACAGTGCTGGTGACCGGCGAAAGCGGTACCGGCAAGGAACTCATCGCCAAGGCTGTGCACCAGCTGAGTCCCCGGGCCAAACATCCGTTTGTCACTGTCCATTGTGCCGCGCTCGCACCCACCCTGCTGGAGAGCGAACTGTTCGGCCACGAAAAAGGCGCCTTCACCGGTGCCCACGAACGCCGCATTGGCCGGTTTGAACAGGCCGAAGGCGGCACGCTGTTTCTGGATGAGATCGGCGAAATCGACGCCACCCTTCAGGTGAAACTGCTGCGTTTTCTGGGCGAACGCACGTTTGAACGCGTCGGTTCCAATAAAACCCTCACTGCTGACGTGCGACTGGTCGCGGCCACCAACCGGCATCTGGAGGAGATGGTCAAGGCGGGCAAATTCCGGGAAGACCTGTTTTTCCGGCTGCGGGTGGTGGAAATCCTGCTGCCACCGCTGCGGGAACGCACGGGCGACATTCCGCTGCTGGCCCAGAATTTTCTGCGGGAATTTGCCAAGGAAAACGGCAAGGCGGTTACGGATTTTACCGTGGACGCCCTCGAAGCTCTGATGAACCATCCCTGGCCGGGCAATGTGCGGGAATTGCGCACCGCCATCGAACACGCGGTCGTCTTGAGCCGAAGCGAACGGATTTCGCTCCGGGATCTGCCCCCCTCCGTGCGTGGCGGCCTGCCTGCCGGCGACCGCTGGCATCCGGATAAGGACCTGACCGTCAAGGATGCAGAAAAACAGTTAATGATTCGCGCCTTGAAAGAATGTGACGGTAACCGCACACTGGCGGCGAAGAAGATCGGCATGAGCCGCCGGACGTTTCACCGCAAATTGCGGATTTACCAATTGGAGACCCTGTAATCAATGAAAGTAGCCAGCTACATCCAAACCGCCATCCATGTACTGGAGGCCGGTGCTGGCTATCGCTTTGTACGCCTGGCGGCCGTGCTGGCGGGGTTTATCGGCTTGCTGGGGTATTTTGACGTCCATTGCTACCATAATTTCGCCACGCCGGAGGCCATGGACACCGCGCAACTGGCCCGCAACATCGCCGATGGCAAGGGCTATACCACCTCCTTTATCCGGCCCTTCAGCGTCTTTCTGGTCCAGCGGCATAACGAGGAGATCCACCAGAATAACCCGGCCAGTGCCGACGCGGACTTTGCCCGCATCCGCGGGCCGCATCCGGACATCGTCAATCCGCCCGTTTACCCGGTGGTGCTGGCGGGGTTGCTGAAAGTGCTGCCCTTTAAATATGATGTCGGCCAGGGCCGATATCCGCCGGAGTTCGCCATCGCCCTGTTAAACCAGTTTTTCCTGATCGCCACGGTGCTGCTGACCTTTTACCTCGGCCGCCGGATGTTTGATGTGCTGGTCGGCTGGCTGGCGAGCCTGCTGGTGCTGGGCTGCGAGCCGCTCTGGGAGTTCAGCGTTTCCGGCCTGTCCACCAATTTTCTGCTGCTGATTTTTCTGGCGATCATTTTGTGCGTGGTGTTTATCGAGGAAAAATCGCGGCTATACCGGCAGCCCTCCGGCACGATGTTTGTGGCCGCCCTGACCCTCGGCCTGCTCGCGGGGTTTGGCACCCTCACCCGCTATTCCTTCGGCTGGATCATCATCCCGGTGACCGTCTTTTTGATCCTCTTCACCGGCAAGCGCGGTATGGGCCATGCCCTGGCGGCCGTGGCCGGTTTCGGACTGATGGTCACCCCTTGGGTGCTGCGGAATATCGTGGTCTGTGGCGAGCCGTTCGGAGTGGCAGGCTATCTGGTGGCGGAGCAAACCCAGCCCTTTCCCGATTTTTCGCTGGAACAGCAGCTCCATCCCACCATTGCCAACATTTTCATTCTCGACAACTACATCCATAAACTGCTGTCCAACCTGCGACCCATCGTGGTGAATGACCTGTCCAAACTCGGGGGCAGCTGGGCGGGCATGCTGTTCCTGACCGGCTTGCTGATGTCGTTCCGGGGCTTTGCCGCCCGGCGCATGCGCTATTTTCTCATGCTCTGCCTGGCCACCTTCATGGTGGTCGAAGCCGTGGGCCGGACCGCGCTCTCGGACCTCACGCCGGACATCAATTCGGAAAATCTGATCATCCTCCTGGTCCCAATGATTCTGATTTATGCGGTGGTTTTTTTCCTCCAATTCGCCGGTGGCACCCATTCACGGGGCGGGTTCATGGTCAATTTTCTGGAAAAACAGACCGTGCCCGTCGGCCAGCTGCGTTATGTTGTAGCCGGTTTTTTCACGATCATTGCCTGTCTGCCCCTGATCTACACCCTGCTTGGCCCCAAAGTGAGCCCCTTCGTTTATCCCCCCTATTATCCGCCGGATATCCAGAAGGTTTCCAGCTGGATGAAGGAGGATGAACTCATCATGAGCGATGTCCCCTGGGCGGTGGCGTGGTACGGCCACCATCAATGCATCTGGCTGACCGGCGATGCCCAGGAACAGTTTTACGCGCTGAATGACTATCTGCGTCCCGTGCAGGCGATTTTCCTCACTGCCGAAACCATGGATGGCAAAATGTTCACCGGCATGCATGGCACCACCCCCGGCACCTGGACCCGTTTCTCCCTGGACTTGCTGGCCAACAACCTGATCCCCCAGAATTTCCCGCTGCTCCATGTGGCTCCGTCCGGGATTGTCCCTTCCGGCCTGTTCCTCACCGATCACGAACGCTGGACGGCCGCCGCCCCTGCGATCGCGCCCTGAACGAGGCGGACGAATTCAGGCTGCCGCCCGGCGCAGCCGGTCGGCAATGCCCGACCACTCCGCCGTTTCCGGCAGCGCTTCCACCACAATCAGCCTGGCCCCCGCCGCATCGCAGCGATGCAATTCACCATAAAGCGCCCGGGCAAACGCTTCCGCGTCGTGGGGGATCACACTGACATTGTCCGTGCCCAAACCGGCGGGAATGCACGTATGTGCGATCACTTGGCACTGGTCCGGCGCCACCGCCAGGCCGCCCAGCTGGACCCGCAACTCCGCTTCGCTCTGCCATTTTAAAACCACCAGCTTGGTCCGCGGTGAATAATGTTTCGCCAGCAGGCCCGGACTTTTCAAGGCTCCGCTTTTGGCCCCGGCCGCCGCCGTTTGCAAACTGCCCAGCACCGCCGCCAGCGATTCCGCATGGATCATGCCCGGCCGCAAAATCCGCGCCGGAGAAACCGTCAGGTCCACCACGGTGGACTCAATGCCCACCTGTGATTGCCCACCATCCACAATCAGGGAAAGCTGTTCTCCCAATTGCGCTCGCACATGCTCCGCATTCGTCGGGGAAATCTGGTTGGAAAGGTTGGCGCTGGGTGCCGCCAGAGGAAAACCGCATTCGCGAATCACCGCCTGCATGAATGGATGACTGGGCCAGCGCACGCCCACAGTATTGCCACCCGCCGTCACCGCATCCGGAATCCCGGCCGCTCGGGGCAACACCAGCGTTAACGGCCCCGGCCAGAAAGCACGTGAAAGCTGCTCCGCCGCCGCCGGCCAGTCCGCCACGCACTGACGGGCAAGGTCATTGCCGGCCACATGAACAATAATGGGATTATGCGCCGGCCGACCTTTAATCTCGTAGATCTTGGCCACGGCGGCGGCATCGAGGGCGTTGGCCGCCAGGCCGTAAACGGTTTCGGTGGGCAGTGCAACCACTTCGCCCGCCCGTAGCCGGGTTACGGCCGCTCGGACGGCTTTTTGGAAAAGCGCCGGGGTATGAGTGGAAAGGATTTCAGCGGCCACACCCTATTCGTAGCGCAAAGCTTCGATGGGGTCGAGCCGGGAAGCTTTCCAGGCTGGATAAAAACCGGAAACAATCCCAATGCCGGCGCTGGAAACACAGGCGATGCCGATCCACGCAAACGGCGTGATGGTGGGCCAGCCGGTGGTGGCGGCCACAATCTGGGCCGAGATCATCCCCAGCGCAATGCCCACCATGCCACCGACGAGACTCAACGTCACCGCCTCAATCAGAAATTGAATTAGAATGTCCCGGCCCCGCGCGCCCACTGCCATGCGGATGCCAATTTCCCGGGTCCGCTCCGTGACGCTCACCAGCATGATGTTCATGATGCCAATGCCGCCGACGATCAGTGACACGCTCGCAATCGCGCCCAGCAGCACGGACATGATGCGCGTGGTGGCCGTGGCCATCTGCATCAGCTCCAGCTGGCTGCGCACGGTAAAGTCCGGATCCGCGCTCTTGTGCCGGTCCCGCAGCAGGGTGTTAATATCGTTCTGCACCTCGTTGATGGTGTCTTTGCTGGCCGCCTGCACCATGATGGAATTTACGAACGTGCGCTTGGTGATGCGCCGCATGTGGCTGGTATAGGGAATCAGCACCACATCGTCCTGATCCTGGCCAAACAGGTTGAACCCCTTGGCCGCCAGCACCCCCACCACCTTGAACGGGATGTTGCGAATGACCAGGGTCTGGCCGACCGGATCATCACTGCCATAAAGCTGGTCCACCACGGTTTTGCCGATCACCGCCACCTTGCCGAGACTGCGCACATCCCCATCGGTAAACATGGAACCGCTGGCAATGTCCCAGTCACGGATTTGCGGATAATCAGGCGATTCCCCCTGAATTTGCGTATTCCAGTTCAGCCCGTTGGCGAGGATTTGCTCGCGGTCGCGCACTTCGGGACTCACGGCCACCACATTCCCCACCTCATTCTTGATGGCCCGGGCGTCTTCGATGGTGAGCGTCGGCGCGCTCCCCCAGCCGCCGC
>CAIJGS010000158.1 GCA_903820285.1 uncultured Verrucomicrobia subdivision 3 bacterium
CGCTGGTAATGCGTCTTTATCGTTAAAACATTGGCTTTTTCCCGGATTGGGGAAATTTTCCCACGCCTTTTTCACCCGACCCCATTTCCACCCAATGTTTACGCGGGTTTCCTAACATCAGTTTTCCTGATTTCAGCCAATTTTCAACTTTCGACCCCAATTATCCCCAATAACCACGGCCCTCCCACCCGAGTGCGCTGTGAGCGCGTATTATTTTTTCCGGATACCTGCCATAATCAGCCAAAAACCCATGAACCAACCACCGCCTCCCATCGGCGCGCGCCCGTCCCCGGGCGCAGCCACGTCCAAGCCCACCGCCACCGCCCACCGGCACCCGTCCCCCTTGTGGAGTGCGGCGACATGTCGCCGCTTTGAACTGGGAGACATGTCTCCCAGTCCCAAAGCGCAGTCATGCCTGCGCATCCACATTACCGCCGCCAGCCCAACGCCCGTGATTACCCAGCGCGCCTCTTCCTCCGTCATTGGATGTTGGGTGTTACGCGTTGGATGTTGGATGTTTCCCAAATTTTAATCCCATCCGCAACCCTCCACCCTCGCTTAACCTATGAGCCGCATCGGCAAAATCGCCCGTCTCCCGGAAAAAATCCGGGACCAAATCAACGAAAAACTCCACGAAGGCGTCCACGGCGTCACCATTCTCCTGTGGCTGAACGAACTCCCCGTCGTCCAAGCCATCATGGCCGAATGCTTCGGCGGCCAGGCCATTGGACCCCAAAACCTCACCAACTGGAACCAGGGCGGCTACCTCGACTGGGTCGCCAAGAAAGAGATCGAACTCCACACCCGCGATTTCCTCACCACCAAACCCATCGACGGCACGTTCGCCAGCCACATGGCTACCACCATCATGGCCCGCTACGCCGCGCTCCTGGCCCGCGTCCCCCTGGAAGGCCCGCCGCCAGCCGACCTCTGGCGCCAAATGGACGCCCTCCACCGCCTGAACAAACAAGTCATGCACCAGCGCCGGGAAGAACTCCACGAGCGCGAAGTGAAGTGCAAAGAATCCAAGGAAGAACGCGCATGGGCCCTCGCCGAACCCAACATCCCGCCGGACCCGCCCATCCGCGACCCCAAATACAAAAAGAAGAGCAAAGCCGCCAAGACCAAGGACGGCAAAACCAAATCCGGCAAGTCCGCCAAAGACAAACAGGACGCCGAGACCGAGGGAGACGAAGAAGAGGATGAATTCTTCACCGAAGAATTCTACCCCGAAACCTTCGCCGCCATCGCCGCCGAGGAAAAGGAGCGCAAGAAAAAAGGCTTAAAACCCGCCCCCGACGACGAAGGTGAACCCATATGACCATCACCATACAACCCGCCTTATGGCCATCTTTCCGAATTTCAAAGCGCGTGAACCATCCACTCGTCTGGCCAACACCAAACGCTGGAACCGTTTCCCCCTCTCCACGGGGGAGAGGGCCGGGGTGAGGGCGAGCGTTGCACCCTATTTGCAGCTGGTTTTCCAACCTGACCGCCGTTACCACCACGCCCCCTCAACCTTGATTTCCGGTCAAAAATCCAAGCAAATCCAACTAAATCAAGGTAAATCCAGAATCAAACTAACCGAATAATGTAACCGAAAACCATCCCCAAACCCGCGAACCCATCCTATAAACTGGTAGGGCCGGAGGTGCCCGCCGCCCCATATAAAAGTATCCCGTGGTCTCTCACCAGATCGCCCGCAATTAACAACCGCCAGCGCGCACAAACGATTGCGTACTGCTCTCAACTTTTTTGCGGCAAATCCCGCCGCCACCCATTAAGCTTTCCGCATGCGAGCCAACCGACTCGAGGCCTTCAGCGACGGGGTCATCGCCATTATCATCACGATCATGGTGCTGGATTTGCATGTGCCGGTGGACTGGACCCGGCCGGAGATCCTGAAAATCGTGCCCACGCTGCTGAGCTATACCCTCAGTTTTGTGATCGTGGCCATTTATTGGGTGAACCATCACCACCTGATCCATCTGGTGCAAAAAGTGGACGCCCTGACGCTGTGGGCGAACATCAACCTGCTGTTCTGGATGTCCTTCATGCCGTGGATCACGGCCTGCCTGGGGAAATATCATCACACCCCGGCGGTCGTGGCGATTTATGGCGGGGTGGCGCTGGCCTGCTCCGCCGCCTTTCATCTGCTGCGCCGCTCGATCGCCTGCCACCATCGCGGCAGCGAACGGCTGACCGCCTTGCACCGGAAACTCGCGCACAAAAATTACGTCGCCCTGCTGGTCTATGTGGCCGCCATCCCCCTGGCCTGGATAACCATCGCGGGCTCCCTGATCATGATTGCCCTGCCGGCGCTGATGTACTTTCTGCCCGATCGGGAAGTCGAACAACTGGAAGTCCAAGAGTGAGGTAAACTCGTGAATGAAAAATAGCCTTAAACACTCTGCCAGGAAACCCGCCAAGCCACATTTTGTGGATCGCCCTTAAGCAACCGACAGCCATGCGTTACCATGATTTTCATCTCAGCGGGTACGAAGTGCAGAAATTTGGCGGCGAAATTGTACTTCACCTCGTTTCCTCGGAAACAACTTCCGAGGAGTCACATATCCGCTTTGCTCTGGTGGCGGTGTATCACTTTGTTCACCCCGGCGGCGCCATCATTACGGATATTGAAGAGGTTCCCGTATCTAAAATCCTCGATCAGTGCTGGGACCAAATCTTCCATTGGGCGCATCAGCCTGGAGGAGTCCCCCACTGGGACCACGATGATCGTGCCACATACCAGGCAAAGCTCATGGCAGACGGATACAAAGCATGGGACATCAGTTCGGCGATCGGATTCGCCGGCTTTGTCATCGCGAAGTCCATCGAAGATGTAACCCACGAATATCAACCAAGCAAATGACCATCAAAGGATGAATTTGACCGGAGCACAACACTGCGGCAAATCCATCCTTTTATAATCCTATGCCCGACCAAATCGTATTGACGGATTCCCCGGCCACCCTCACGGCGGTGGTGCGCGGTCGCGTACCGGCGCGAGAACTGGCGCGGTTTGTGCCCGCCGCGTGCGGCGAGGTCTGGTCGTTTGTCCGCGCCGCCGGCCTGCCAAAACCAGGCCGGCATGTCGCTTTGTATTTGGATGCGCAGGGATCCGTGGAGGTCGGGGCCGAGGTAACAGAACCGTTTGCCGGGAACGACCGCGTCCACTGCTCGCAGTTGCCAGCGGGCCGGGTGGCGACCGCGGTCCATTTCGGACCCTACCAGCGTCTTGCCGAAACGCATACCCGCATCCGCCAATGGTGCGCCGAACACGGGCATCGGCCAACCGGCATTTCGTGGGAGATCTACGGACACTGGGACGAAAGTTGGAATGCCAATCCATCCAGAATCCGCACCGATGTTTTCTACCTGCTCCAAGACCAAGGCGGCTGACACGCCACCGCATGAAACCGCTCCTCCTCATTTTGTCCCTCGTGACACTGCTGGCCGGATGCCGCCGGCAGGAAAGCGTGTCATCGTTGGCCGGCAGCTATTATCGCGGCGACCACACGGGTTATAATATCTACCTGGATTTGCTGACGAATGGCGCCTACAAAGCCGAGTGGTATGGCTGTCTTGGCAGTTATGGCAAGGCGGGCGGCACGTGGTCGGTGACCGGTGACCGGGTGGTCTTTGTACCTTCCACCGAGACCGACATGATGAAGGGTCATTTGAAGGAGCTGCACATCGGCCACCAGCACGGGCAGGTGATGTTTGTGCCCAACCTGCAGGATGAATATTATAAGAAGTATGGAGCTGATGAGTATTCAGCGTTTCAACGGAAGCAGAAATGAGACCGAGGCGGCAGTCACCAAGTAGCCGGTGGTGTTCGTCAGAACCGGCCTGCCCCCGAGCGCGGTTTGTCTCAAACCGCAGCACGTCGCAAGCAAACGCAGGGTGGAATGTTTCCGGAGGCTGATACCGGAACCAGGACGAGTCTTGAATTTTTGCCACCCGCCTCGGACCGGCGACGCGCTCCGGTTTGAGACAAACCGCGCTCCGTCGTCAAGACGACGCCCCATAAATTCGTGCCACCTTCGTGAAATCCGTGTCTCGCCCTGCCCCTGCCCCATTCGCGTGTTTCGCGAATTTCGTGGTTATCCCTCCCCAACCTTTCCCCTGCGTCATGAGCCGGATTAATCCCCTGTTTCAGCCAAACTCCGGCCCTACCACATATAGGGTATGGCCGATATTTTCAGATGGGTTATCTTTCTACCGTCCCGCCGGGTGTGAGCATTATCCAGCCCCGGCCATGCCACATCCATATGATCAAGACTCTCGCCAAATGTTTCCCGGCCTGTCTGGCCGCGGTCATCCTGCTGGGCGGTGCCCGCGCCCTGGCCCTCTCGGACTCGCTGTCCCTCACCGTCACCAATACCTGGACCAAACAGCCCGTGGTTTTCAACCTGCAACGCTACAACCTGCGCGCCACCAATTATTCGGTGCGCATCTACACGGATGCCACCACTTACACCCTGCTGCCCACCAACCAGATTCCCGAGGTGACCACCTATCGCGGCCGCATTGCCACCGATCCGGGGGCGATGGTGATTGGCACGTTCGGCATTGATGGCAAGTTCTATTACCAAGTCCACTACGGCTGCCGCTGGCAGGGCAGCACTTCGGAGTATGATCCTTACGACACCACGAACCGCCTTTCCTGGGGCGGCATGGGTGCCTATGTGGCGACCACGAACATCCCCAGCCTCGGCTACGTGACGAACTACGCGGTCGTGCCCACAAACCTGCCGCAGCACATCACCTGGTCGGTCGCCAACTATCCCACCAACTACCCGGCCAGCTTTGGCGGGCCGCCGTATTTGAATGTCCTGAAACAGGTGCCGGTGCAGCGCGCGCGGCTGGTGCTGGACTCCGACTATGCCCGTTTCTTCTCCAACCTGGCCGGCAACAACGTCAACACCGCCATCCTGATGCAGGAAAGCCGCATCAACGATGTCGACTACGAGCAGGCCCGCGACCTGGGCCTCTGCTACCAGATTGCCTGCGTCTGTGTGCGCACCACCGTGCAGCTTCCCTACACCACCACCACCGGCGATCTTTCCGAGGAGCAGGCGTTCTGGAGCCCGGACCCCGGCTACAGTCACGGCGTGGCCACCAACGGCTGGTTCGACATGGTGCACGGCTCGGTGAATGTCGCCGACGCCGGCGGCTGGGCGTATGACCCCGGTGATTTCAGCGTCATGGACCCGAGCTGGTCCGGCTATGCCTCAGGCCACGAAATGGGCCATAACTGGGGCCAGAATCATTACACCTCCACGCACGATTATACCGGCGACAACTTCTGGCACGTGGCCATGGACGGCTCGGGCCTGGGCTATTCCACGCTGGATGCCAACATCGCCCAAGGCCTGCGTCGCAACAACGCCAAGGGCGGCATCGAATGGGTGCAATATAATTATCAGCTCGCCCCGCACGCCACGCCGGATCTGGCGACCACCAAAACCAACCAGCCGGTGAGCGTGAACGTGCTGCAAAACGACTACATTGCCAACAGCAACGCGCTCACGATTGTCTCCTTTGAAACCAACACGGCGGCCGGCGGCACCGTGACCAATCTCGGCGGCGGCATCTTGAAATACACCCCGCCCACCGGCTTCACCGGCTACGATCTGTTTCATTATTACGTGGGCGAAGCCGGCGGCCTGAAAAGTCTCACCGCGGCGAAAGTGCTCGTGACGAGCGATTCCAGTCCGCTACTGGGCGAATGGCCGTTCAACGACACCACCGGCACCGGCGTGAGTGAGACCACCGGCAACGGCACGGCCGCCACGCTGTTCGGCTCCGCCAACTTCGGCACCGGTTCGGTGCCCGGCGTGAGCGGCAGCACGGCGCTGCATTTCGATGGCGCGGGCTATGCACGCTTCAAGGGCACCTGGTTTGATTCCTATAACACCAACCTGAGCATCAGCCTCTGGTGCAAACCGGATGCCACGCCGAGCAGCGAGCAGATGCTGCTCATGAAAGGGTCCCTCGATGCCAACAATTCCCCCGGGCTCCGGCTGGGGATGACGGGCAGTTCCTTCTTCTTCACCGGTTGCACGGTGGGCGGGCAAAGCAGTTTCAGCGTCACCGCCGCCGTCGTGCCGCAGGCCGGCGTCTGGTATCATCTGGTCGGCGAAATCGACCGCACCAGCGGCCTGATCCGCCTCTACGTGAATGGCGTGGAATACACCACCACCTCCAACACCCGCACCATCCCGGCGGGCGAATACATTGCGGCGGACAACTGGCCGGTGCTGGGCATGGCCAACGATGGCAACGGCAACAAGTCGTGGCTCGTCGGCACGATTGATGATTTGCGCCTCTACACGAAGGCGCTCTCCCTCACGGAAGTGCAGTCCATCTATTCCGGCGCGGGCCTGCTGCCGGCGGGCGGACCGAATCCGGCCGTGAGCACAATCAACGTGATCTTTCAACCGCTCTTCACCTGGCAGCCAGGCACGACCAATAATTTTCAATACAAAGTCTACCTGGGCACCAACGCCGCCAATGTTGCCATCGCCACGACCGGTTCCAACGAGTATCAGGGCCAGGTCAGCAGCTCCAGCTTCACCCCGACCGCCGCGCTCGCCACGAACACCACCTATTACTGGCGCGTGGATGAAGTGTATGGCACGAACATCGTGGCCGGGCCGGTCTGGAATTTCACCACCGCGCCGGACTCGATTCACGGCGGGCTGAAACTGTATCTCTCCCTGGACGCACGCGACACCTCCGCCTCCACCACCTACGACCGCGCCGGCGCACCTTATCACGACGGCACGCTCTACAGTTCACCCACCCAGGCGGTGGGCCAGGTTTATGAAAGTCTGGGCTTCAACGGTTCCAGCACCTATGTGCAAACCCCGGCGCTCTCCATGA
>CAIJGS010000159.1 GCA_903820285.1 uncultured Verrucomicrobia subdivision 3 bacterium
CGTAGCGGCTATGAAACAGTCCCTCACGCAGCCAGTGTTCAAGGGCGGGTTTGACGGGTTGGTTGGCGTTGTCCTTAGCTCTATACCAGCACATCATGAAAAAGGAAATCCCATGATCCAATGCATATTTTATTTCCCAATCCGTCACCTCGGGGTTGCCTTCGTCATACCAACCAAGCACAGGTTCGCGATCCGGGTAAGTTGCAATGGCCGGCCAGCGGATACCATTGTTCCAAAGCGGACACTGGATTGCGCCAATTAGATAACGTCCGGTTTCGGCACGGACTGGCATTGGAATGTAGCTTCCCAGTGCCTGCGGAATGGCGTTACGCCAATTAACATGAAAGGTAAAGGATCCCACCAAGTTACTGCCTTGGCGCAATTCCAGACGAGCCTCCCCAAGCAAAGGTGAGGAGGCTGAAACGTTCCAGACCAAAGTCTTAAACTCTCCTTTTTGCCAACGCGACATGTTAATTTTTGGTGAAGCGTTCGTCACCCCGGCGGGTAAAAACAGAATTGCTTCAACATCCATCTGTTTTGGACCAGGGTTCTTAACCTTCACGACAATCTGCGCTGGTCGCCCTGCGCGAGCGAAAGCTGGCTCAAGACACCCTTGGGCAAATTCAAATGCAGGCTTAACCGCGCCGTGCGCTGGATTGGCCAGCAAAAGCGCCATTGCCAGCAAAGTCACAAAATCCTTCTTCAACACAGATGTTCGCTTTCATTGATCCACGAGCACTACTTGGCGCTTGGCAGAATCAATCGTGTATTTTTTGCCCGGCGGTGCTGTCGGCAGAATCTTGTCCTTCAAAATAGGTGAATTAGTCAGGTCGCTAATTTGTGTTGGTTGCGGACGGTGAACCATCATGCCCCAAGTGGTCAAGGCGCGGTTCATGTCCGCCAGGGTGGCTTCCTCGCCGAAAGCCGCGTGTTTCTTTTTAGAGCAAGCGGACAATCCGCCAAGCGATACTAAAGCTAGGCCGACCACCAAAAACCATTTTATGTTCTTTGTCATGGAACCGGCCTTAATAGGAAAGCGTTGTTGAATTGTGATCTTTGGCCCAAATCGCACCGGAGTCCGTGCGTTGGAGGGTGTAGCCCATGTTGCCGTTTTTTACCGCCTCAGCGTGCCCATCAAAATGGGTAGTATTGACGCGAAGATTATGACGAGGAATTGTCCCGATTGGATCACTATAAAATGCTGGAGAGCCATAGGCATCGCTGGGTGCGCGAAAATAAATCAACGTATTCCCACCGTTATTGTAAACCAACTGCGTGTAGGTTTTATCTTCCTTCCAGGTGTCTGAATTGGCAAAGGTCTGGGGATTGCCTTGAACCGCGCCCGCATCGGCAAAAACCACGGATGCGCTGGGCGAGGTGACTTGGTTTTCTTTTGCCAGCTTTGATTCCTGTGAAGAATCGGTAATGTCTCGACCAAACTCATAATGATTCATGGCAATGCCCATCGTATGCGAAAAAATTCCTGTGGTGTTTTTGAGTTGTAGCCAGCTCATCGCTGGACAATCAAACACCTTGGTGCTTGGCATTTGTCCGCCGAGGCGCAACAGATCGGGCCACCAGATATAAGTTGAGCCGTCCATGATGAACGTGCTGGGTGTGAACGTCACACTGCCATAACCACCGCTACCGTTTGGCCGGTAAAGCGGAACTAACTTTCCGCCGCTGTCATCCATATACATCCGGGTGGCAAGACCGATTTGCTTCATGTTGCTGAGACATTGAATGGACTTGGCCTTGTCTTTGGCCTTGCTCAAGGCGGGCAGCAACATGGCCGCGAGAATGGCAATAATGGCAATAACGACCAGCAATTCAATCAGTGTAAAGCCCCGCCCTTGCTGCGAATGATGCTTTAAATAAATTTTATTTTGCATACGATTTTTCCGATTTAAGGAGCAGGCGGTGAAACTCCGTCACCACCTGCTCCGGTCAAACCAACCTGCGACCACACCCAATCACTGTTTCAACCGATAAAACGTTTGGCTGCCAGAGATAGGCGAACTGAATTGAAACACGCCATTGCCATCGAAAGTGGTCGTGGTATTCGTCGTCCAGCTAGACAAGGGCAACGCAATGTTAGTTGAACTCAAAACGGCGCAGCTAGAGCTAGGAGTGCCATTTGTCGCCGTGAAGCTTACCGAACCGCCGGAGACGGATACGTTGATAATCTTCGGGATAGAAGGCGTGGGCACAGCAGTGACGTTAAGATCCACCGAGCTGTTTCCGCTATTATCCACCAAAGAAGCCGTCACGCCGGCAGGCAGGCTGCCGAGTGTCAGCGCACCGAAGCCATTGCCACCAATGCTGCCTTGATATTTGATCAACGGAAATTGGCCAACAGACAAGCTGCCGCTGACACTGACCGTGCAGACCGCGCTGTTCACCGTGAAGTTGGTGGCCAACAATGCGCCGTTGGTGTTGGCGGCGACGTAATTAAAATCGAGGGTAGTATTATTGCCACTGCCGATGAAATCCAAAATTACCGCCGACGCCGGAACGGTAGCAGTGCTCTTGACTTGCACGCCAAACCCGCAATTGCCGTAGCTGTTGGCATAGACATCAAATTCGCCACCGCCAGTATGCGCTGAAGAGACCAAGAGTTTGCCTTCTTTGATGACCGTAGTGCCGCGATAGGTGTTGGCACCGCTCAAAATGAGCGTCCCTGCGGCTTGGTATCCATTTTGCGCCAGCTTGGTAAATGTTCCGCCTCCAGCTGAATCTGAAATAGCCCCAGAGATGGTAGCAATCGCATTAGATGACGCCGGCGTAAGCACCTTCAAAGTTGCCGACCGGCCTTTCAAGTTAATTCCGTTTTGAAATTCCACCGGGCTATCTGCGTCGCCGGAATTAAAAATCAGGTTGAATTTGTTTCCATTGCCGTCGCCCACGAAATTATTGGTGCCCCAAGCAATGGTGCGACCGTCGCCAAACAGATTCACCGTCAACTTGCCACCCCGACCCGCAAAACCGCCACCGCAGTTATTACCATAAGGATCACCGTTCCACGCGATACAAGGGAATGGGCCACTATACCAATTCCCAAGCGGAACTGTCAGCAAACCACTGCCCTGAATAATGGCGTTGTCGGCATAATTGTTAAAGAAAAGACACGCAATTTGACCGCCGCCGGGATAGTTGGTGGTAAAGATGAGATTTTGATCAAGCAGATTGCCGAAATCCACGGTGGTATAGCTGGGTATGGCCCATTGTTTGTAGCCGACATTGACACCGGTGCTGAATTTGTAACGGCCAAGGTAGTTGCCACTGTTCAAATTAACGTAGTCGCAATTGGTCGTCAAAATTGTGAGGTTGCTGAACGTCAACACACCTGGGTTTATAGCGCCAAATCCGCGATTGTATGTTCCAACACCGTCTGGACGCACCGTTCCGGACAATGTCACATTGTCTCCTTTGGCCCATAGGTAATTAATGTCACGCACCTGGCCACTGGGAATGGTGACGAGGTAATTTGAACCACCACCGCCCGCCGAAAAATATGCCGTTCCGGGCGAACTGGAACTGTCAGTCCAAGTGCTGAAAGCGCCGCCGCCACCACCGGTAGAATCGCTGTTCCAAAATGAATCGGTCGTATTCCAAACATAGCTGCCACCATTGGTCACACCGCTGCCGGCGGTGGTTCCGTTGAGGTCGTAGTAACTTTGCGCCACCGCTGCGGAACCGCAAAGCAGCCCGAGTGCTGCGCCGAGGAATTGAGTTTTAGTTTTCATTGTCGGAGGAGTTTAGGATTTTTTATCTTTCGCTGTCTGTCGGTTTGTCGTTGTTGGTTTAATGTTATTGAACTCGACACCTAAAAAACGCCAAACGTCGCGGCAACGTAAAAGTCGCAAAGTGTTTTTTTGGGTGTGCTGTTGACCAACGTAGCCCATGAAAAAAAAACGTCATGTCATAGGAGCCTATGACATGTTTTTGCGCTCGGTAAAACACATAAGTTTTAAGCAAAAAACCGACGCCAGCACCGGAATCAAGTTTATTTTTTGGCCACCTTGGCCACTGCCTGCGCGCGGGAATGGACGTGTAATTTTTCGTAGATGCGCCGGATGTAGGTGTGCAGCGTGCCCATGCTAATGCCGAGGCTGTCGGAAATCTCCTTGTAGAGGTCGCCCCGCACCAGGCCATCCAGGACTTGTTGCTCGCGCTCGGATAATTGGCTGCGCGGTTCGGCCACCGTCGGTGATGAATGGTGAAATGATTGCACCACCTTCCGGGCGATATTTGGACTCATCGGCGATCCGCCGCGATGCAACTCCCGAATGGCAATGATCAAATCTGCGCGCGGAGTTTGTTTCAGGATGTAGCCGGTGGCGCCGGCGGCAAGGGCTTGAAAAATTTTGTCGGCATCTTCATAAACGGTGACCATGCCGAACTGTGTGGCCGGCAGCAGTGGCTTCAATTGTCGCACGCAATCAATCCCGCTTTGTCCCGGCAAATTAATGTCCACCAGAGCCACCTCGGGTTGGTCCTTGGGAAGTCCAATCAATGCGCTCTCGGCGTCGGCGTATTGATTGAGAATCTGAAAACCCGGCTCGTGTTGCAACCAGCGGACGAAAAGTTGGCGTAACCGTGCGTCATCTTCAATCAGGCAGATTCGAATGGGCAATGGTTTAGTCATAATTTTCGTGGGAGTATAGCGTCACGCTGATTTGTGGTTGCTCATTTGTGCGGCGTCAACGGCACGATCAAGCGGACACTCGTGCCGGAGGCTGGCGTGTTTTCAATTTCACAGCGGCCACCCACGTCTGCCAGTCTGCGTTTCATGTTTTCCAATCCATGGCTGTGGACTTTCGCCTGAACCAAGCCGCAGCCATCATCCGCCACGACCAAGGTGAAGTGTTGATCCGCGAGCGTCAAGGTCACCAGCGCAGACTTTGCGCCCGCGTGTTTGACGGCATTGTTTAAGGCTTCTTTGAACGCGAGAAACACGTTGTGCCTCACTGGTGAATCAAGCACCAAGGACGGCAGTGACAGGGGCAAATCCAACCGGCAACGCATTCCCGTTGCGGCCAGAAAATCATGCGCGTATTTGCCCACATAGGTTGCGAAACTGTCGAGCGTGTCATGCTCCGGGTTCACGGCCCAAACGATTTCGCTTAATTGGAGCGTGAGGTCGCGACCGGTATGACAGATTTCAGCCAGATCAGTTGCCGCCTGACTGGGTTGCTCCAAGCCTATGCGCGCCGATTCGCTCAACATCACGATCCGCGTCAGGCTACTGCCTAAGTCGTCGTGGATGTCGCGGGCGATACGACCGCGTTCACGTTCAACCGCGCGTTGGCGTTCCAAGACCGCCAATTTGCGGTGAGCACGGCGGCGAACAATCAACAACACAGTCAAGGCAATCGCAACGGCTCCGCCCGCGCGACTCGCCAGCTTGAACCACCAAGTTTGCCAAAAAAATGGCAAAACCCGCACGAGCAATGAAGCGCATTTTTCGTTCCATACACCATCGGCATTGCGTGCGGTGACGCGGAAAGTGTAGTCGCCGGGCGGAAGGTGCGTGAAAACTGCGGAACGTCGCGCCCCAGCATCAAACCAATCTTCTTGAAGTCCTTCGAGTTCATACCGAAAAACCACGCGCGCTGGATTTGCCAGGCTCAATCCGGTGTAGCGAAACTCGAATTGCCGGCCGCCGGGTGGGATGGTAAGCATCCGCCGGACATTGCTAGTTGCCACGGGATATAAAAACGGGCTGACCTGCTCGGAAGATAGCGGCAACGTGAGCGCCTCGCCATCCACCAACACTTCTTCAATTTTCACCGGAGGTGGAAGCAGATTGGGGGTCACTTCATCCGGCTCGACCATCGCCAACCCACGGCCCGTGGCAAACCAGAGTCGGCCATCGCTCGTGCGACATCCTGCGGGCTGGCCTTGTTCGGACATTTCCAACGTCGCCAGTCCGCCGGAACTATCACACACCAGACAGCTCACCGAATTTATTTCGCCGTCGGCACACCGGTTCAATTCAGTCTTGGCCACGCGGAACAATCCGCCGAACGAACTCATCCA
>CAIJGS010000160.1 GCA_903820285.1 uncultured Verrucomicrobia subdivision 3 bacterium
ATATCCAGCCCGTCGCCGGCAAAGCTTTCAAACTGCACGATGGTCAGGTGATGTCCGGCCCTACCCCGGAAGGCCCCGTGATCTTCTCGGAAAACGGCGTCCGCTTCGAAGCCGACGTCCGGCGCGGCCAAAAGACCGGTTTCTTCCTCGACCAACGGGAAAACCGGCGTGAAGTGGAATCGCTCGCCCAGGGACGTCGCGTGCTAAACACCTTCAGTTTCTCCGGCGGCTTCTCCGTCTATGCCGCGCGCGGCGGTGCCAAGTCCGTGACCGACCTCGATATCAGCGCCCACGCCTTGGACTCCGCCAAACGCAATTTTGCGCTGAACCAACACCATCCCGCCGTAGCCGCCTGCCATCACGAAACCGTGCAGGCCGATGCCTTTGAATGGATCGCCACGGGCCCGGACAAATTCGATCTGATTGTCCTCGACCCGCCCTCCCTGGCCAAACGCGCCGCCGAACGCGAAGGCGCGGTGCGCGCGTACGAACGGGTCAACGGGCAAGGCATCCAGAAGTTGGACCGAAATGGTATCCTGGTCGCCGGCTCCTGTTCCGCCCACGTGCCCGCCACGGACTTCTTCGACGCCGTCCGCCGCGCCGCCCAAAAATCCGGCCGCCCCTTCACCGAATTCAAAACCGTCCTCCACCCGCCGGACCATCCTGCCGGCTTCAAAGAAGCCGAGTATTTGAAGGTGATTTATTTGAAGTTTAACGGGTAGTATTTGCCCAAAAACGCGGATAGAGGATTGATGATCGAGAATGGCGGTTGGCCTCCTCGTGCCATCCTCCCTCTTCAATCCTCCATCCTCGCCCTGACTTCAGGGCCTAGAGTGCTGCAAAAACCACCGAAACAATTCCGGATTCGCATACGTCTGCGTCCATGAATCATGCTGGGCTTCAGGATAGACGGTAAGTTTCACATCCGCCACGCCGTGCTCTTTGAGATAGTTCACCATGCGCTCGGATTCTTGCACCGGCACCACCGGGTCCTTGCCACCATGGAATGCCCAGATCGGCAGAGTCTTGAGGAACGGCGTGTGCTCATTTGAATAGACTAAGGTAAGCAATGGAGTGATCAATTCCCCGCCGCCGCAGATCGGAGCCATCGCGGCAAACCGTTCCGGGTAACTAAGACCCAGGTTCCACGTCCCAAACCCGCCCATGCTCAGGCCGGTCAGATAAACCCGGTGCGTGTCCACGGCATATTTTTGGGTGATCTCATCCAGCAGGGCTAGCAGCAAGTCATTAGACCAGAGCTTGCCATCCGGACACTGCGGCGAAACGACGATGAAGGGAAAGTTGGTGGCGCTGGTGTCGACCTTTGGCGGACCGTGCTTGGCCACATTCCAAACGTTCGTACCGCGCTCACCGGCGCCATGCAGAAACAAAATCACCGGCCAGCGCTTCGTGGAATTGGCATCATAACCCTCCGGCAGGAACAGCAGGTAATCCGAAGCAAAAACCTGTTTACGTTCGTGATTAAACTGGTGGGCAGTCTGGCCGGGTTTCATGGCAGGGGTATTCTTTAAATGAGTGCACGCGCCCAAGGCGAACAACAGCGGCAGCAGGCAAAACAATTTCAGCGCACGCATGGTCACATGATTTTAAGTTTCGGCAGATCCTGCGAATCAATCAGGCCCACCGGTTCGTTCTTCGCATTCACGACGATCAGGTCGTCAATGTTTCGCTGGTCGAAAATCTTCAACGCCTCCACGGCCAGCGCATCTTGCCGCACGCAAATGGGTTTGCGCGTCATCACGGATTTCAGCGGCTGCGCGAGCAGATTGGCATCCTCGGCCATACGCCGGCGGAAATCGCCATCCGTGAACACTCCCACAAGCTTGCCCCGGGCATTCACCACCGCCAAGCTGCCGGAACGCGCGCGGGTCATCACCATCAGCGCCTCGCGCACAAGGATGTTTTCCGCAGCCACGGCATTGCGTTCGCCCTGGCGCATGATCTCGCCCACGCGCAGCAGCATGGCGCGGCCAATGGCCCCGCTCGGATGATACTTCGCAAAATCGCTCTGCTTGAACCCGCGCGCCTGCAACACCGCCATGGCCAGCGCATCGCCCATCACGAGCATGGCGGTGGTGCTGCTGGTGGGCGCGAGATTAAAGGGACATGCCTCTTTCGGCACTTTCACGGCCAGCACGATATCGCTGTGCCGCGCGAGCGAAGATTTGGCATTGCCGGTGAAGCTGATGATTTTGACCGCAAACCGTTTGATGGCCGGCAGCAGATTCAATAACTCATCGGACTCCCCGGAATAACTCAGCGCAAAGATGACATCGCCATCGTTGATGATGCCGAGGTCGCCGTGCAGGGCGTCCACGCTGTTGAGTACGATGGCCGTGGAACCGGTGCTGGTGAGGGTGGCGGCGATCTTCTGGCCGACATTGCCGGATTTGCCGATGCCGACAATCACTATTTTGCCGCGCTGTTTGAGCGTGGCGATGATGGTTTCGACCGCGAGATCAAACGACGCATCCAACTGGGCGCGCACCGCTTTGAGGGCGGCCAGTTCGATATCAAACACTTCGCGGGCTTTGGCAAGGTGGCTCACAGCCAGACGATGCGCGAAAAACCGGGGAATTTCAATCCGGAACCGTACGGCTCACTCCACCGTCAGCGTGAGCTTGCCGATGGTCTGACCCGCCTCCAGCCGCTGATGGGCCCTCGCCAGGTTGGCCGGGTTCAGCACTCCGAGGGTTTCCGTATGCGTAGTGCGCACGATCCCCTGCTCCACCAGCTCGGCAATGCGTGTCAGCAAGCGATGCTGCTCGATCATGTCCAGTGTCTTAAACATGGACCGCGTGAACATGAATTCCCAAATGAATCCGGCGCTCTTGTTTTTGAGCAGGCCCAGTTCCAACGGCTTTTCATTCTCTACGATGGAACAAATCCGGCCCTGCGGCTTGATTGCCTCCGCCATGCCGGCCCAATGCTGGTCGGTGTTATTAAAACACAGTATGTAATCTACCTCGCCAATGTTCAGCGCCTTCAACTGCGGCAGCAGCGGCTGGCGATGGTCAATGACCAGATCCGCCCCCAGCGAACGGCACCAGTCGGCGGTCTCCGGCCGTGAAGCCGTGGCAATCACCAGCAACCCGGCCACGCGCCGGGCTATCTGGATGGCAATGGAGCCCACGCCACCAGCGCCCCCGATGATCAATACCGTGCTCCGCGTCGATTCCAATTCGGTTTCCGCCGGAACATTCAGCCGGACGAACAGGGCCTCCCACGCGGTAATGGCCGTAAGCGGCAGTGCCGCCGCCTCTTCAAAGGAGAGCCCCGTCGGCTTGCGCGCCACAATGCGGGCATCCACCAGTTGATACTCAGCATTGGAACCGGGCAGCGTGATATCACCGGCATAAAACACCTCATCGCCGGGCCGGAACAACTGCACCTGGGGTCCCACCGCCTCCACCACTCCGGCAGCATCCCAGCCCAGAATCCGCGGCTCGCGCGCGGCCGGATCACGCTTCTGGCGGACCTTGTAATCGACGGGGTTGACCGAGACCGCCTTGACCCGCACCAGCAGATCATTTGGCCCCGGTGCGGGTTTCGGCAATTCCACCGCCACAAAACAGCGGGGATCCGTCAGTGGCAGTTTTTCGACAATGGCAATGGCGCGCATAAGCATCAGACGATCAGAACGCGGATTTCACAGTGCCGCCATCCACTCGCAGCGCCGCACCATTGGTGGCGGAGGAAAGCGGACTCGCCACGTAGGTGACCAGATTGGCGACTTCCTCGGTGGTGGCAAAGCGCTTGAGCAGCGAGGTGGGCCGCACCTTGGCGAAGAATTCCTTTTCGAACTCCGCAAACGGTGCGCCGCCGCTCAACTGTTTCACAAATTCATCCACGCCGTCCGAATGGGTGGGACCGGGCAGCACGGAATTGACGGTCACGCCCGTGCCGGCGGTCAGTTCGGCCAAACCGCGCGCAACGGCAATCTGCGCCGTCTTGGTCACGCCGTAATGAATCATTTCGGCCGGAATCTGGAGGCCGCTTTCGCTGCTGATAAAAATGATGCGCCCCCAGTTCTGTTTGAGCATGCCGCCCAAATATGCCCGGCTCAGCCGCACGCCGCTCAGCACATTCACCTCCAGAAACCGCCGCCAATCCGCATCCGAAATCTGTTCAAACGGTTTGGGCTCAAAAATGCCGAGGTTGTTGACCAGAATGTCCACCGCCGGAAAATGGCCGATCAATTTGGCCGTATCTGTTTCGCTCGCCAGATCACCGGCGAACGCTTCCAGTATGGCGCCCGGCACCACCGCCTGAATGCTGGCTACCGCCTTAACCACGGAGGTTTCCGTACGGCCATTTACAATCACCCGCGCCCCTTCCCGGGCCAGCGAGGTGGCAATGGCCAGGCCAATGCCTTTGGTGGAACCGGTGACGAGCGCGAGTTTGTTTTCGATTTTTAAATTCATGACGGAATATAGTTGAGGCCGGTCAAAGCGCAAATGGATGCCGCTTTTCGCACAGCCCGTTCGTGGGAATGGCCAATGCAGTAATCGAATTTACGAAAATGTGCCAGGTAAAAGCCCTCTCCATGGGGAGAGGGTTGGGTGAGGGAGAGCATCACACATTGATTATCCTTCCCGTTCTTGCAACCAAACCATGATACCTAGCACCTCATCATGGCACCGCCCCCCCTCACCGGCTCGCGGAAAACTGCTCGGTAATGCGGGCCAGCCGTTTGTTATCCACGCGAATGCGCGCCGCCAGCGTGCGGGCGGCGGATTGCAGGAACGGTGAGGCCAGCGCGGGAGCCTCCTTCACGAGACGCTCAAAACTGGTCGCGGAAAGCTTCAGCAGCGTGCTGTCCACATTCGCCACCACATCGGCGGAACGGGTGCCGTGATCAAACAGAGCCATGTCGCCAAAAAACTCCCCGGCAGTGAACGTGGCCAGAATCGTTTCCTTTTCGTCCGCCACCAGTCGGGCACGGAGTTCGCCGCCCAGCACCATGTACATGGCGTCACCGGGGTCGCCTTGCACAAAAACTTTTTTGAATTGCAGCACATTCAGCGGCTCGACAAATTGCACCAGATGCGCAAGCTGCATGTCGCTGAGATCCGCGAGTATTTTGATGCGGCGCAGGGAGCCGGGCTTGAGCTTGCCACCGGGAACCGGCTCTGCCACCACTGCGGGCACGGCGGCAGCAAAGTGGCCTTCAATTTCCACAATCCTTTTGGCCTGCTGCCACAATTCCTCCCTTGAGGAAAACACCCATGTCTCCGCCAATACCCGTTCATCCTTGATCCATTCGATAAGCGTGGGGAGATCCACGGGGCCGTAAGCGGCCTGATCAATGCCCCAAATGAAATACCGGTCGGTGTTGGTTGGTGTTTCCATAACGTTTCTATTCAGTGTTGGGATAGGAGCCAAGGATTTTGACGAAATGGCAGTGCCGGCCCAGTTCCTCGATGGCTTTCGCCACCTTGGGTTCCTGGAAATGCCCGGCGCAATCAATGAAGAAGAAATATTCCCACGCCTTGCGTTTGCTGGGGCGGGACTCAATCTTCGTCATGTTGATCTTGTTCTTGCGGAAGGCGGCAATGGCTTCATGCAGCGCACCCGCCTTGTCAGCGACGCTGACCATCAGGCTGGTGCGGTCGTCGCCCGTGGGCGGACTGCAACGGCGGCCCAGCACGAGGAAACGGGTGACATTCACGGCGTTGTCCTGAATATCCTGCGCGAGCACGTTCAAGCCGTATTTTTCGGCCGCCAGCATACCACCCAGCGCGGCGGAGAATTTTTCAGCCGCCGCCATTTCGGCGGACCGGGCGTTGGAAGAGGTTTCGATGATCTCGACGCGTGGCAGATGCTTTTGCAGCCAGCCCCGACATTGGGCGAGCGACTGCGGATGCACATACAGCTTCTTGATCTTTGCCATCGGCGAATTGCTCATCAGACATTGCTGGATACGCAGCATGATCTGCGAAACGATCTTGAGATCGCTGTCCACAAACATGTCGAGCGTATGGGTGACGACGCCTTCGGTGGAATTTTCCACCGGTACCACGCCATAATCCGCGCTGCGTTTGCTGACCTCGGTGAAAACATCGCCAATCGTCTTGTACGCGGAATAAGTGAGGCTGGAGCCGAATTTCTGAATGGCGGCCTGATGAGTGAAGGTCGCCTCCGGTCCGAAATAGGCGATGGTCATGGTCTTTTCCAGCGCGAGGGCGCTGGACATGATTTCGCGGTAGATAGTCCGGAGCTGTTCGCCGGTGATGGGCCCCTGATTTAGGGCGCAGACCTTCTCAAACACGGCGCGTTCGCGGTGCGGGGCATAGATTTCTTCGCCGGCCTTCAGCTTGATTTCGCCGATGGCCAGGACATGACGCGTGCGCTCATTGAGCAGTTTGACGATCTCGGCGTCCAACTGGTCAATCGCTTGACGGTGTTCAGAAAGGCTCATTTCCCGGCCAGAATGACGCAGGAAGGCTCAGGAATCAAGCCGCTGGAAAAAGTAAGTACCCACGGAAGACCCGCCGCCCGCCCCGCTCCGCCCAAACATCCAGGCGTCCCGTCAGTCAGAATCCGGATCAGGCAACGCCCGGCGGCTTTGCGTCAGACAACTGCCGTTGAACCAGTTCAATCAGATCTATGGGGTTGAAGGGTTTGCAAAGCACGGCGTTGGCACCACTGATGCCGGCAACTTTCAGATAATGCTCCGCCGATCCGTGCCCGCCGCCGGACATCGCAATGATCGGCACCGTGGCATTGTTTTTGCGGAGGGCAAAAATCAATTCCAAACCATCCACCTCCGGCATAAGGATGTCACTGATAACCAGGTCAAACTTGGATTCCCGATAGAGTTTCAGCCCCAGCTTGCCGTCCTGGGCCCGGGCCACCTCGTAACCCACACGGTTGAGCGCCGTGGCCAATGCGGCCGAGAAGTCTTCGTTGTCATCAACAATCAGGATTCGTGACATGGATTTTAAAATGTGGATTTTTGATTGTAAGTTTCTGATACGGATCCGCCGTACCAGCAGTTTGCTTTCTGTATTATCGATTATGATCGAAAATATAATGTTTGGCACCATCAAATGCTAATATTTCAACCACCGACTGATTATATGCATTGAACGCCGCCCATGGCATTCAGAAAAGCCGGCAATTCAACCGTTGCATGCCCGGATTAATCGGTCCGACAAACACCCGCACGATTAAATAAAACCAAATCGGATTATGCTCACCACTTATTGCCAATGCCCCCACCAATCGGCAAACGTCTGGTGCGGACGCACCACCCGCAGGCCGGCCTCATCCTGCCAGCAAATGGCCGCGTGCCCGTGGGAAAATTGGGTTTCCCAAGGGAGATGATACGCCCCGGCATCAAGCCAGACGAGGTGATCGCCGGGCGACAAACTGCGCGGCAATGGAATGCGCGCAAGTTGGTCAAAGGCCATGCACGTGGGGCCATGCACGACCGTCAGCACTTCCGGACCGGCGTGGGTTTCGAGGGGGATCAAAGCATGCTGTTCCCATACCGAGGTGATGGCGTGCAACGTGCGGCCGCCATCACAAATCAACTGGCGCAGCCCGCGCCGCTCCTTCACCTCAAGAATTTTTACCACCAGCGCGCCGCTGCCCGCCGTCATGAAGCGTCCGTTTTCCAACCAGACCTCCTGCAGACTGGGCATGACTTTCACCGACTGCCGCAACATCCGCGCAAAGGAACGCAGTCCGAATTCGCCATCGTAAACCTTGCTGCCGCGGGACAGCACATGCCGCACCGGCACCCCGCCGCCCACATCCAGATGCAGCGGACTAAACTCCGCAGCGCGACAAACCTCCGCCACTTCCGCGATGGCCTGCTCAAACATGTGCACCGCCGAAACGTTCGTCCGCAGATGAAAATGCACCGTCTCCACCCGCACCTGTGAGGCCAGCAGTTTTTTGAGCACCGCCACAGCCGCGACCGGCTCCAGACCGAATTGGGTGGGATTCGCCGGGTTTTCCGGGTCGAATTCCTGACTGGTGAGAATTCGCACGCCGAGGCGCCAATTCTGTCTTTTAGCCAATGGTAACAGGGCTTCCGCTTCAGCCGCCGAATCAAAATTCACACTGAGCTCGGGCAGTTCAAAAGCCGACAGCCAATAATGTTTGGCCGGACCATTTACCAGGATGTTTTCCGGGGCAAAACCTTCCGCCAGGACGGCGCGCAATTCAAATTCACTAACCACTTCAATGGGACGCCCCGACGCACGCCACCAGTTCAGCAAGGGCCGAAGTGGCTGGGTTTTGAAGGAAAGCCAATGGCGAAAACCAAGGGGTGATTTTTGATTGGTGGTGGCACTGCGGAAGCCGGCGGCAACCATTTCGGCCTCCAGCTCCGCCAACCGTTCGGCGACCGGGCCGCTGGCAAAGACATAAAGCGGTGCCGGCGTCAGCGCGAGTGACTCCCGGGCACACCGCTTCCAAAATTCAACGGTCTCCGGCGGATGCCCAAAATCCAGCCGGTTGATTTTTTCTGATGGTTCACTCACGGGGCGATGTCTGACCACAATGGCCGAGACGAAGCGTATAATCAATGCCCTATCAACTTATGAAACATTTCCGGCCCGTTCTGCCAGAAGATTAGCGCCACCCCCATCAGTGAGCCGCCGGCAATAATCCCTGACGCCACCGGATACGTGTATTCCTCCGCCTTCGTTGGCGACTTTTTCTGATACCAGTAGGCAATCACCGCGCCGATGAAAAACAGCACGCCGTAATACCACTGAAAAATCCAGGCGAGTCCGAAGCCCGCCGCCGAGGGCAGATACTTCTGCTGCTTCGGGTACAGCATCGGCAGTATTGTAAAGATGATGCCCAAGGTGCCACCGCCTACAATGCTCCAAACTTTCGCCGGCTCCAGTGCATCCAACCCCTTGCTCAAGGCCTTCGCCACCGCCGACCAGGTCATGGCCGAAGGTGCGGGAAATTGATCAGAACCGATGACTGAGGCATTCGGCACCAGTACGGCAAAGGCCAGCACGCTCACCAGGGTGCCAATGAAAATTCCAGCAAACTGCGCGATGAACTGTTTGCGCGGATTGGCGCCCAGCAGATAGCCGCTCTTCAAATCCGTCAACAAATCCGCCGAGGATCCCGCCGCGCCGGCCGTGATGTTGGCGCTCATCAGGTTCACATTCATGTTGCCCGGACTCAGTACGCCAAAGGTCAGTTGGGTCACTTTCCCGAGCGCGCCGATGGGCGTCGTGTCTGTTTCCCCGGTAATGCGGCAAGCCACTAACGCCAGCGCAAAGGACATCACCACCGCGATGGTGCTCTGCCACCAGGGCATGCCAAAGGAGGCGTGTGCCAGCCAGCCCAGCGCCACCAGCGAAATGAGCTGGCCGGCGGCGAACCAGGACATCGGTGTTTCAATGGCATCCATCTCGCTGGGTTTTCCCGATTTGCGGGTAAACAAAACACCAAATCCCTGAAACGCCCGTACCACCGTGCGCCATTGCAGAATGAAACTTAGCAGGCTGGAGGACACCATGCACGACACCCCAAACCACAAAGTCCACTGCACACAGGCGCGGAACCCGCCGGTCGGGGCAATCAACCCCAGGTGTTGAAACTCCGGTACAAACACCATCCAGCAGGCCACGCTGCCGATCAGGACACTGATGCACACGCGCATGCCCATGATCGCCCCGGAGGCGATAAAGATCGGCTCCCAACTACACATCACCGTCCGCCCCATCCAGAGTGGACCAAAGATGACGCCGTTCAATTTGGTAATGAGTGCATCGCTGGAATAGTCTGCCAGCCGGGTGATCATCCCGAACCCGTCATGCCAGAAATTATCAATCGCCGCGAGAACGCCCGCGATGCCCAGCGCCTTGGCGGCCCGCATCCCTTTTTCCCCATGCGAATGCAGCGCGCGCAGCGTTTCTGCCGCCGCCACCCCGCTGGGAAAACGGAGTTGCTCAATGTTGATCATCTGCTTCTTCATTGGCACCGCCATGGTCACGCCCAGCACCGCCAGAAAAAACACCCACGCCAGCGTCAGGGGAATGGGGAGGGCATGACCGTTTAGCACAATGAACGCCGCAAAGGCCGAGACCAGCGTGCCGCCCGTGGAATATCCGGCTGAACTCGCAGTGGACTGCATGCAATTGTTTTCCAGAATCGTCATCGGCGTCTTGGCAATGCCGATTTTGACCAGCGCCGTCCAAAGTGCATAGGAGAGAATACAGGCGGTGATGGCCACGCCCATGGCCCAGCCCGATTTGAGGCCGATGTAAAGATTCGTGAGTGAAAGCACCCCGCCGAGGAGCGAACCCATCAAAACCGCGCGCCAAGTGAGCTGGCGCATGGAGTCGCCGCGCCCGCGATACACCTGCTCGTACCATTGCCGCTCGATTTCTTCGGGCGTGCCGGTGAAACCGGCGATGGGCAGTTCAATATCTTTTTCCTGGGTTATTTTCGCGTCGTGGCTTCCTTGCTGCATGCCCTGCAATTTCGGCAATTTGCCGTCGGCATGCGAGCTTTTTGTTAAGTTCCAGTAACGATTGGGCGCACCCGCGCACTGCCTGCCCGGAGCGCCGGTCTGTGACCGGCTTAAATCTCACGCCGTCTCACACGGTTGGTTCTTTCCCGCCGTTTTGCCAGAATGAACGCGCAAAGCCGGCTGCGAGCCGGCGCTCCGACCGGTGGACTGTTCGCGGGCGTAGGCAGATGCGCCCGTTACGATTTCAACCGCCTAAAACGAAAAACCAAACCCGCGCGCAATCAGGTAGAAAACGGTCTGCGTCACCCCCATCACAAAATTTTGCACGAATGGAATCTGCCAAACGAGGATCACCGGAATGAATCCGAATTGGGTGAGCTTCTGGTAATTTTCATGGCTCATGCCGATGAGCGCCCGCGCAATATGCGAACCATCCAGCGGCGGAATCGGCAGCAATAGGTTGAAAAAACACAGGAACAGGCTCAGATCCGCCATCCGCTCCAACAAATCCAATACGATACGGGTGTTTTCACCGAGCCCGCCCACCACGCCGAGCACCCGCGCCACCCCCAGAATGAAGATGGCCAGCATTAGGTTCATCGCCGGCCCCGCCAGCGTCACCAGCACATCGTCCCGGTTGGGATTGCGCAGGTTATAGGGATTCACCGGCACCGGCTTGGCTCCGCCAATCAAAAACCGGCTGACCCCGTAGGGCAGAACAAACATCAGCAGCGGCATCAGCACCGTGCCAATGGGATCAATATGCACGAGGGGATTCAGCGACAGCCGGCCTTGCAGGCGCGCGGTGTCGTCGCCGCACTTCCAGGCCATCCACGCATGTCCGTATTCGTGGAAGGTCAGGAGCGCAATCAGCATCAAATATTGGATTAATGCGTCCGGAAGATCTTGCATCGTGCGGATTCTAGCGAGACAGAACCAGCGAGTCGAGACTGGACGCGGCGCGAATTTATTTTAAAATGAGGGGAACAATTAGACCTATGTCATTACTCGCTGGAAAAACCGGTATCGTCTTTGGTGTCGCCAACAAACGCTCCATCGCCTGGGCCATCGCCCAGGCCTGGGCCCGCGAAGGCGCGAAACTCGCCTTCACCTACCAGGGCGAACGCCTCAAGGATAACGTCGAGGAACTCGCCGGCACCTTCGGCGCGGACACCCTGATCCTCTCCTGTGACGTGACCAAGGATGAGGATATCGCCCGCGTGTTCGCCGAAGTCGGCGCCAAGTTCGGCAAACTCAACCTGCTGCTGCATTCCGTCGCCTTCGCGCCCAAGGATGCGCTCGAAGGTGAATTTGTGAACACCAGCCGCGAGGCCTATCGCATTGCCCACGATGTCAGCGCCTACTCGCTCGTCGCCCTCGCCCGTGCCGCCGCCCCACTGATGACCGATGGCGGCAGCATTGTGGCCATGAGCTATTATGGCGCCGAAAAAGTGGTGCCCCACTACAACGTGATGGGCGTAGCCAAGGCCTCGCTCGAAGCCAGCACCCGCTACCTCGCCTACGATTTGGGTCCCAAGAAAATCCGCGTGAACTGCATCAGCGCCGGCCCCGTTAATACCCTCGCCGCGCGCGGCATTGCCGGCTTCACCGACATGCTGAAGCATTACGAAGCCCACTCTCCGCTCAAGCGCAATGTGCTGCCCGAAGAACTCGGCGCCACCGGCGTATTCCTCGCCAGCGATGGCGCGGCAGCCATGACCGGTCAGGTCCTCTACGTGGACTCCGGCTATCAGATCATGGGGATGTAACCTGACACGCAATCACCCCTTCAGTTTTCCCGGCGGATATCCATTCGCCGGGAATTTTCATTTTGGTACGGGCAAAAACCTGCTTGAGCAACGACGGGGTATAACGGTTGGAGAAGAAGAGCCGCAGGTTTTCACCGGCGGAAAAGTTCAGGGCGTGGCCATCCAGCCAAATGGATTTGTCCCGGTGCAGATGATATCGGCCGACAATCTGCAACAGTTCCGGCAGGCTGGCGCAGGCTTCTACCGCAAAGCGAACCTCGCCATCGCCCGGCTCAAAACCACAATCCGCCAGCAGCAGCGAAAGCCAGCCACGTGTTTCCGGATTGTCGTATTCACCCAAAACCGCGTCGGTGCTCTGCGCATAATTTTCGGCCGGCACCAGATTGGCACCCACCAGCAATACATCGCCGGGCCGGACCAGCGCAGCCAGCCGCGCCGAAATTACCAGTGGATCCACATTGGGCATCAGGCCAAAGCACGTCACCACCCGGGGAATCCCCTGCCCTGCTCCCGCCGTCAGCACCGCATCCAGCACTTCCGTCTCCAGCAAATCCAGCGCCACCGCGTTCACCCCGATGAGAGCGGCTTCACCTGTCAGCACCTGAAATCCCTCGATCACCAGCGGCACGCTGATGTCTGAGACCGTCGCCGACACGGCTTTCCCCGCGCGTTGCAACGCCTGCACCAGCCGCAATTCCTTGCCCGCCCCACCACAAGCCAGGCTCAGCAATTGCACCGAACTAGACGGCAAATTTCCAACGGCCCAGTCAAACGCCGCGTCATAAACCGCTGTGCCATCCGCCGTCTTGATGAAGGGAGAATATTTTTTGTGCAGCGCCAGCCATTCCGCCGCCTGCCGGGCGCTGGTGTAATGGAACTTGGGGTCAATGCGCCGCTGCTCGAAGGAACGCCGCAAGCTCGCAGCAAACTCCGCCGGCTGGGCAGTCCGATGAATCGCCACGGAAACACAATCGGCCGGGGTGGAAGCAGTGATCATGTACGCGCCTCACCCGCGAATCTGCCCGGTGCCGATACCCAGCCACTTATAGCTCGTCAATTCTTCCAAGCCCATCGGCCCGCGCGCGCCAATCTTATCCGTACTAATGCCAATTTCCGCGCCCATGCCGAATTCGCCGCCATCGGTGAACCGCGTGCTGGCATTCCAATAGACCGTCGCCGAATCCACCTCGGCCAGGAACTTTTTCGCCACGGCCTCATTGCGCGTAATGATGCTGTCCGAATGCGCCGAGCCGTAATAATTGATGTGATCAATCGCCGCCTGGACATTCGCCGCCACCCGCACATTCAGCACGTAGTCGTTGTACTCGGTAAAATAATCCTGCTCCACCGCCAGCTTGAGCCGGGCCGCTTTGAACTGGGCCAGCAACGGTTGCAGGATGGAGTGCGAGGTGCCGTCGCACCGGAGTTCCACCTGCTTCTCAAACAGTCTTGCCCCGATGACGGGTAAAAACTGGCCCGCAATGGCCTTGTCCACCAACAGTGTTTCGGCCGCGTTGCAAACACCGGGCCGCTGCACTTTGGCATTCATTACAATCGCCTCCGCCATCTTCAGGTCGGCCTCGGCTGCCACATACACATGGCAGACGCCCTTGTAATGTTTGATCACCGGCACCTTGGAACATTCCGTGACCGCGCGAATCAGCCCTTCGCCGCCCCGGGGCATGCAAAGGTCCACATACTGCGTCAGCGACAGCAACGCCGGAATGGCCTCACGCTCCGTCACGGACACCACCTGAATGGCGTGTTCCGGAAAATGCGCCACCGCTCCCCGGCCCGCTTCGATCATGATCTGCGCGATGAGCTGGTTGGAGTTCAAGGCCTCCTTGCCGCCGCGTAAAATCGTGGCGTTGCCGGATTTGAAGCACAGGCTGGCGGCATCCGCCGTCACGTTGGGGCGGGATTCGTAAATGATCACCACCACGCCGATGGGCGTGGAAATCTTCTGCAGCTTGAGCCCGTTGGGCCGCACGCGTTCATCCAGCAGCCGGCCAACCGGATCCGGCAGGGCGGCCACTTCACGCAGCCCCTTGGCCATGGCCGCGATGCGCTTATCATCCAGCTTGAGCCGGTCCATCATGGCCGGGGAAAGATTGATCTTTGCGCCCAGCTCCATGTCATCGGCATTGGCGTACTTCAGGGCTTCGACATTCTTCTCCAAAGCCTCCGCCATGGCCAGCAAACAGGCGTTTTTCTCCGCCGTGGTGAGCTTGGCAAGTTCGCGCGACGCCTCCTTGGCCTGCCGGGCCAATTCCGTCATCTGATCATTCAAATTCATTCGAGAACTGACAATCTAACGAAATACCAGCAGAAGTCAAAACCCGGAGCTGTCGTAACCGCGATGTAACCAAGACCGGCGCACTCCGTGGTCAAGCACCGACACTACCGCCGGGCCGCTTCCCGGATCGCTTGCGCGAGCTGCGCCGGCGTCCACTCATTGCCATCAAACTGGGCGGCAATCCGGCCATGAGTATCCAGCACCACGGTGCGCAAATTGTGCGAGAGCGAACCATTCTCGCGCCAGAACCGGAAATCCAGCCGGGGTCCCAACATCCGCAAGGTTTCCGGCGAAGCCACGGCAAACAGCCAGCGGTTGGTATTATCACCACGATAGATGTCACCGTACAGCCGCAGGTTTTCCGGCCGGTCGAACCCCGGATCAAATGAAACGGACAGAAACTGCCAGTTGCCAAGCGCATTCGTATCCGCGAGCAACAGCTTGCGCGCCTCGGCAAAGTTTTTGTTCATGCGCGGACAGAACTCCGGCAGCGGACAGCTCGTGAAGAAAAATGTGAAGGCCACCGTCTGACCGCGATAATCTGCCAAGTGGACAGCCTGGCCCGATTCACTGGTAAATTCCGCCGCCGGCATTTCATCCCCCACCTGGAGTTCGGGTACATTGAACTGCACGGCGGGTAGTGTGGCCACTCCGGATTTGCCCATGCGCCGGATATTTTCCACCCAGTCATCATCTGCCGTCACCGACAGCGTAAAATCAATCTCATCCCCCGCCGCCACCTGGCTGAGGACATTGGTATCATGCACCGAAAAATCCATCGTCATGGCCATCATGTACCCGGGAATTTTCTCATGCTTGACGGTTACATGCCGACGATCCGGGTCGATCTTTTGCACCACCCCATGAACCGGGTATTGGTTCGTCTGGGCCAAAGCTGGAAACAAGGCGACCAGTAGGACCAGCAGGGGTAAAATGGTTTTCATCATGGTTCACTCCTTAGATGATTGATATTTGCCACCACCGCCGCCGGCGTGGCCACATTCAGCCCGTCAAAAAATCCCCGCGTGTTGCCTTTTTTATCCACGATCGCAATCCGGTCCGTACCGGTAAAATTACCCGGCATGGAATTGAATGGATCCTTGTTATCCTGCGGCAAAAAGCTGGTCCCAATCAAATCGTACAGCACCGGCTTGGCCCCTGTGAGCATATACCAGCGATTGGTACTCGCCCCATACTTGTCGCCAAATTTGGCCAGCGCCGACGGTGTGTCCGTGCGCGGATCCACGGTCACGGAAACCAACAACACATCCGGCTGGCCCGCCGTGAGCCGCTGGATTTCCGCCATGCGTCGGCTCACTTCCGGACATGTCAGCGAACAACTGGTAAACAGAAAGCTCACCACCAGAATTTTGCCGTTCAAATCCGCGCGGGTCACCGTGCGGCCGGTGCGATCCGTCAGACTGAAATCCACCAGCCGGCGCGGATGATCCACCGGCAGGCTTTGCAATTTTTCGTGATGCGACAACGCATAAACCGCCGCCCAGCTTCCCGTCCCGGCCACAATGGCCAGGGCCACCACGATTCCAAGAAAGAACCGTTCTTCGCCCCGGCGCTCCGGGCTGGCATCCGATGAATCAGACATAATGTAACAGTATCAGCGTATGATTTTGCAGCGGGTTTTCAAAAACAAATCCGGGTGGCCGCAGCCGGCGGCGGATTCCAAGGGCTGAAAGCATGCCAGGTTATAGCCCAGGCAGGAGCGAGTCGGCGAGCGCAGGCCTGGGTAAATGCCATCAAATCGTTCTCCTGCCTGTCGGGCGGGCACCGCGTCAATACGTGCTGGTGTGTCTGCCTTACAGGCTTTCAGCCCTTGAGCGGAGCGCGTCAATATTCAACCCGCCCACGAATCAACGATTCATGGGCGGGCCTCACGATGCTCAAAACATATAGCTGATGGAGACTTTCACCAGCACCGGTGCCACCAACTGGTTGCCCCGGACATTGGCATATACCGGCAGCTCCGCATCCGCATAAATTTTCACCGGATGCACATGGAATTCAATGCCCGGTGACAGCAGAATGCGCTGATACCCGGAATCATCCGGAGCGGCGTTATCTCCATTATCCCGCCCCCGCCAGGAACCAATCACCTGCGCGATAGGCGTAATATGCACATGCCCGACGGACAAACCGCTGTAATAGATGCCCGTAGCGGCGTCCAGCTCCGCCCCCGGCCGGTAGCCATCCTGCACCAGGAATGGCACATCCAGTTCCGCCTGCGAGAACCAGGTGAACTTGCCGTCCGCCGTAAGATTATGACGGTAAAATCCGCCGAGCAAAAAGTCGGTGCTGCCGGTGCCAATCTGTGTATCACGATCCACAATGTCCCCATCACGATTATAGCTGCCCGTCGGCAACTTCAGCCCGAAGGTCAGGCCGGCGGACAAATCCGGGGTGAACCCCGTATAAATACCCTTCAGCCGGATATCACCCAGGCCGTTCCAACTCCGGGAGACGATGTCCGGGGAACCGGGCGATCCGATATCCGTCTTGAAGGCCCGAAACCAGTAGGGCAATTCACCCTGCACGCCCCAACTGCGATTAAACATGTATTGCAGGCCCAGGCTCGTAAACGAGGTTTGAATCTGTTTGTCGGTGTTGTCGGCCGAGGGAGCAAACGAAGTCCCGCTTTGGTTGCGATTCTGATTCTGATAATCATAATTCAGAAAAGCCGTGCCACCCAGCCGGTCCGGCAGCATGGAACTGGTGGCCACATCGAACACGCCACAGCCACAGGCACACGCCCAAGCGGCCCCGGGCGACAACAGCGCCGCGACTACCGCCACCCCCACACCGACACTGACATTTTTAAACTGCGAATTGGTTTTTTTCATTTTTACTGCAACGTTGCGAGCCCATCCACATGGATGGCCTCAGGATATTATTTAAAAGTTAAAAAGTATGAATGCGCGAGCCAGCGAACCGGCTTGGCCCGCTGACAGAAATGGTAATCTCAGGCGTATTTGAAACCGGATTAGAACGGGAACGATGGCTGCCCCGTGCGCC
>CAIJGS010000161.1 GCA_903820285.1 uncultured Verrucomicrobia subdivision 3 bacterium
CCGCCAATCCAACCCCCGACCTCCTCCCATCCTCGGCCACCCCGCCCCGCCCCAAGACCTCCCCGATCCTCGCCGGCTTTTATCAAAAGCCCTGAAAATCAAACCAAATCAAACCAAATCAAACTATATCAAGCCCATATCAAGGCACCCCAAGCGCCATCATGCCATCGGCCCTCCACCTCATCGCCGCGCCCCTCAAATCGGTAGGGCCGGAGGTGCTCCTCCGCCCCATCTATAAGTAACGCCCCGCCAACCACCAAATCTCCCGATCATTATTAACGAGCCCGGAAATATCCCCTCAAAGCCCCCTTTGCGTCTTTGCGTTTAATCAAACCATTGCCGGAGTTGGTGCGCCCACTCCGCTCGCCCCCCGCGACCAAGTGGCGCCGACTGGCAGTCGGCTGTATCGCCGGTTGGGAACCGGCATGCCTTGGCAACTCTGGACGTATGGCCCTCCCTCCCACCGCCGCCAGCCCACAACCCATCCATTTAAAATGTCCAAAACCCTGTCCCCACCGCCATCCCCTTACCTTTCCGCCTACCACAAATCACGGTTGACCCGACCACCCCCCTCAATTGAGGGGGTGGTTTTCAGCACTTAGCGTTTGCCGCCGGGGTATTTTAATAGTAATGTTAATTAAATACCCAACCCATTCATAATATGAGTCAAACACCCCGTCATCCCAAGGGTTCTATCCGATTGAAAGGATTCACCCTCATTGAACTCCTGGTGGTCATCGCCATCATCGCCATTCTGGCCGCCATGCTGCTCCCCGCGCTGGCCAAGGCCAAAGACAAGGCCATCCGCGCCCAATGCATGAGCAATATGCATCAGCTGGGCATCGCTTTCTTCATCTATGCCGGGGAAAACAACGACCGCATCCCCACCGCCCCCGCCGGGGCCAGCGGTGCAAACTGGTTATGGGATTTGCCAGAAGCCGTGGGGGATGCCTTCGTTGCCAGCGGCTGTTCCCAAAAGCAGATGTTTTGCCCTGGTACCGCCCAAAAATTCACGGACGTGGATAATTTAAATCTATGGAATGACGTCAATGTTGATGGTCAGACTCCCGGCCAGCTTCACATCATCGGCTATGCTATGACTTTGCCGGGCACCGCGAATGCGGTTCAGGCCGACTTGAACACCCGCCTCTCCATCGCCCCCACCAACACTGTTTCCACCCGGGTGTTGGCCGCCGACTCGACGCTTTCCCTGGCCGGCCAATACACCGCCACCTCCAAGAACATCTACACGTGGAATGCGATTACCGGCGGCTATCGAGTCAACGGCGTTCTAAAACCGCACACCAGTGCCCATTTGAAAAGCGCTCAACCCAGCGGCGGCAATTTACTGATGCTGGACGGCCATACCGAATGGGAAAAATTCGACCTGATGACCTGCCATTCTATAAACGGCATCCCCGGCTTCTGGTGGTGATCGGAGGATTTCTCAACGGCGGCCAACCCACGGTTGGCCGCCTTTTTTATTTCCCCCTTCCATTCCCGCGTTTTCAAGCTTTGCCCCCCGCCGCCTTCCGCTTAAAATCCCGGGATGAGAATTTTATCGGGCATCCAACCCAGCGGCACCCTGCACCTCGGAAACTATTTCGGGATGATGCGGCCGGCCATTGAGTTGCAGGACAAGGGCGAGGCGTTGTACTTCATCGCCGATTACCATTCCATGACCTCCCTCTTCGACGCCGCCCAGCGGCGCAAGAATACCTGGGATGTCGCTCTGGATTTCCTCGCCTGCGGCCTCGATCCCCAGAAATCCATTTTCTTCCGCCAGTCGGATGTCCCCGAAGTCACCGAACTCGCCTGGCTCCTCTCCACACTCACCCCCATGAGCCTGCTGGAAAAGGGGCACTCCTTCAAAGACAAGTCCGCCAAAGGCATTCCCGTGAATCACGGTCTCTTTGCCTATCCCGTGCTCATGGCGGCTGACATTCTGCTCTACGATTCCAACATCGTCCCTGTGGGCAAGGACCAGAAGCAGCACGTGGAAATGACCCGTGACATCGCCATCAAGTTCAATGAACAGTATGGCCAGACCTTCGTGATTCCCGAACCCCAGATCCGCGAAGAAACCGCCCTCGTCCCCGGCATCGACGGCCAGAAGATGAGCAAGAGCTACGGCAACACCATTGAAATCTTTGGCGAAGAGAAGGCCACCCGCAAAAAGATCATGGGCATCACCATGGATTCCCGCACCCCGGCCGAACCCAAGCCGGATGCGGACAAGAACCTGGCCGTGCAACTCCTCAAACTCGTCGCCCCCGCCGGGGTCGGCGCTGAAATCGAGGAACGACTGCGCGCCGGCGGCTTTGGCTATGGCGACCTGAAGAAAGCCCTCTTCGAGCACTACTGGAATCATTTCGCCGCCGCCCGCCAGCGCCGCGCCGAGTTCGCCGCCAATCCCGATTACGTGAACGGTGTGCTCGCCGATGGCGCCGCCAAGGCCCGCGCCATCGCGCGCCCCATCCTAAAACGCGCGCGCCAGGCCTGCGGCTTGGAATGAGCGCCGCCCCTCAACCGCCCGCGCCGGTCCGTTTGCGTCTGCGCATCACGGCCGCAGCCGAAACAGCGGTGCGCTACGGCCATCCCTGGGTCTTTTCCGACAGCGTACTGGAGGCCAACCGCCCCGGCACATCCGGCGAACTGGCGATTATGTACGACCGCAAGGACAAGTTCCTCGCCATCGGCCTCTTTGATCCCGACTCCCCCATACGCGTCCGCATTCTGCACACTGGCAAACCCGCCACCATCGACGCCCCCTGGTGGGCAGCCCGCCTCGAACAAGCCCTCGCCCGCCGCCGCAATTTGTTCGATGCCCAGACCACCGGCTACCGTCTGATTCATGGCGAAAGTGACGGCTGGCCCGGTCTCGTGTTGGATCGCTACGACACCACGCTGGTGCTGAAACTCTACACCGCCGCCTGGCTGCCGGAGCTGCCCAAAATCCTGGCCTTGCTGCAAGCCGCCATTCCCAACGACCGCCTCATCCTGCGACTGAGCCGCAATATCCAGCCCGTCGCCGGCAAAGCTTTCAAACTACACGATGGTCAGGTGATGTCCGGCCCCACCCCGGATGGCCCGGTGATCTTCGCGGAAAATGGCGTCCGCTTCGAAGCCGATGTCCTGCGCGGTCAGAAGACAGGATTTTTCCTCGACCAACGGGAAAACCGGCGCGAAGTGGAATTGCTCGCACAGGGACGGCGCGTGCTGAATACCTTCAGCTTCTCCGGCGGCTTCTCCGTTTACGCCGCGCGTGGCGGCGCCAAGTCGGTGACCGACCTCGATATCAGCGCCCACGCGCTGGACTCCGCCAAACGCAATTTTGCGCTGAACCAACAGCATCCCGCCGTGGCCGCCTGCCAGCACGAAACCGTGCAGGCCGATGCCTTTGAATGGATCGCCACGGGCCCGGACAAATTCGA
>CAIJGS010000162.1 GCA_903820285.1 uncultured Verrucomicrobia subdivision 3 bacterium
GCAGGTTTTTCAGGCTGCCGAGGATGTGCTGGTAGCCGAGCTCGCGTTCGGTGGGCACCCGTTTGCGAAAGATTTCGCGACCGGCCGCGTCCAGGACCACGCCCTCGATCTTGGTGCCACCCAGATCAACCCCGATTTTAAATTTGGACATAATGGAAAAATTCCGGTGCCGGCAAATCGTTGTTTCGTTTCAATCAATTCCGATGCGATGCATTAGCAAAACCGTGCGGAAGGATGCCGGTGGGGATGGGGAAAAACAAGTCCGGGGGTGGGGAAAGTGGCGTTTCTGCTGCACGCCGTTGCTGACAAATATGTTGGCAGCTGGTAGGATGGGAGCCGATTTTGATTCTCAGCAACCACGGGCGAGCCAAAGCGGTTCGCCCGTTTGCTTTTTTAAATGAGCTGGATTTTAGCCACATTGCTGTCCGCCCTTTTTCTGGGCCTGTATGATCTCTGCACCAAGTACGCGGTGCGGGGCAATGCGGTGACGCCGGTATTGATCCTGAGCACTATGACCGGGGCGGGGGTATGGGGCCTTTTATTGCTGGTGCAAGCGATCCATCCGGGACTGCTGCCGGCGGGGTTGGTGACGGATTCGCTGACGCCACACCAACATTTTCTACTGTTCCTGAAATCACTGATCGTGGCGGCTTCGTGGATTGGCACTTACTATGGTTTAAAGCATTTGCCGCTGTCACTGGGGGCGCCGATCCGGGCCACGAGTCCCCTATGGACGTTGTTTGGGGCCATCCTCATTCTCGGCGAGCGGCCGACCTGGCTGGAAACCCTTGGCGTGCTCACCACGCTGGCTTCGTTCATTGGGCTCTCCTTTATCGGGTCGCAGGAAGGGGTGCATTTTCATCGCAACAAGTGGGTATGGTTCCTGATCATGGGGACATTATTCGGGGCGGTGAGTTCGTTGTTTGACAAATATCTGCTGGGGACGCTGAAGTTTTCGGTGCCGACGGTGCAGTGCTGGTTTTCGATTTATCTGGTGGTGTGTTTTCTGCCGATGTCCATTGGCTGGAAATTGCGCTGGTGGCCGCGCAATGAATTTCAATGGCGCTGGACGGTGCCGTTTATTTCACTGGCGCTGCTGGTGGCGGATTATCTGTATTTCAGCGCATTGCGGCAGCCGGATGCGCTGGTCTCGCTGGTGATGAGTCTGCGGCGGGCCAGTACGCTGGTGGCCTTCGGCGGCGGGCTGCTGTTTTTTGGCGAGCTCAATGGGTGGAAGAAATTGCCGGCGGTGCTGGGCATTCTCGCGGGCATCATTCTGACCATTTGCGGACGCGCGGCGCATTGAGGGCCGACAGCGGGGCGAAGATGGATGGCAGAGGGTGGAGGATGGAAAAATTATTTTCCCGGGGTTTCGGTGATGGGCTGGATTTTTAAGGTGACTTGGAAGGCCGTGGCTTTGGTGTCTAACACGATGCCGATGCGGGTGGGCTGGCGGTGGTTGGAGACGTCTTCGTCGATGCGCTCCTGTTGGATGTGAAAGGGTTGTCCTTGGGTAACAATATCCACGGCGACGCTATCGTTGCCGTCCTGGATGATGAGGCGGTTGCCGTTCAGGCGGGTGACGGTGCCCCAGGTGACCAGCGCGGATTCAAAGGTGTTCGGTTTGGCGTAGGCGGCGCTATCCATGACGGTGAGGGAAGGTGATTTTCCGCGTTGATAGACGAAGGTGCGCTCCAGCTTTTTCAGGCCAGCCACGGAATAGGCGGAGCGGAGGTCGAAGGTGAGGGAGTCGGCGGCGGCGGTGAAGTTGGTGGAGAGGATCACGGCTTTCGCATCGCTGCCATCGTGCTGCAATTGACCGCCGACGACGGGCACGGCGTGGCCGAAGGAGTTGAGCACCTTGCTGTCATAACGGTGAGGGCCGAAGGTGCGGGAGGTGTACACTTCGCCGCCGGGATCGCAGATGACCATGGTTCTGCCGGCTACGATACTGAAGCTGCCGGCGTCGTTGTGGCCGTGGCTGACGCCGTTGTTGCCGCCTTTGACGCACACAGCAAACGGCACGGGCGCGGCTGGGCCGGGCCGGAAAATAAAGACCCCACCTTGCGGGAAACCGGTGCGCCAGGGAATTTCACCGAGATTGTTTTCGGCATGGATCAGCGGCAGATCGGACGGCAAGAACGCCATGGTAATCCGGCTGTGCAGTTCCCCCTTGAGTTCCGGAGAAGTCCAGGCGGGCAGTTGCCAGCCAAAGCGGCGGTTTAAAAAATACATCAGATCCGGTCCCGGCTGATTGCCCGGATGACAGTCGGCGATGGAGGGGTATACGCCATTGAGAATTTCAGTGCGGGCACCGAAGAGCGCGGGTTGGGCGGCTTGCGGTTGGGCAAGCAAGTCCACATGTCCGTCGGTGGCCTGGCGGATGGTTTCGGCCAGCAGGGCATAGTTGCCGAAGCCGTATCCCCAATAGCCGAGGCCTTCCACGCAATAACCGTCCCGGGTGAAACCGGCGAAATAGTAATCGAGATTCTTTTCGGCCACGGCAATGTACCAGGCGCGTTCGGCGGGCGAGTCCAGTTCGGTCAGCGCGGCGCTGGTGACGCCATCGAGGCAGACGGCATTCCAATTATTGATGCCATGAATCCAGAAGAAGCCGCGGCTCTTGCCGTTGATGGCCGCCTCGTAAGGGGTGAAGATACGCCGGGCCAGATTTTCGTGGATAAGCCGGCGGGTGGCGGGCGACAGTTTTTCACCGAGCAAGTAATCGGTGGTGGCCAGCAGGCAGCCCACACTGGCGGCACCGAGGTCGATTTCGATGGTTTCGCCATGAAAATTTCTGAGTGAGCGGTCATGGGCGGAAAGGAGCCAGGTTTTTTCGGCGCAGACGGCGGCAATAGCCTGTTCCAGCGGGGCGAGAAAGCGTCCCTGATTTTCCAGACATTCGGCAAGGGCGAAGGTCTGGATGCGTTCGCGGCGGGGCATTTCGGCGGTTTGCCAGCGTTCGCGGTTGCCGTTTTGGGAAAATTCCAGAAACAGATCGTCGCGCTGCGGTTCCAGCGGTTTGGCCGCGACCTTGACCGCCTGGCTGATTATTTCCTTCAGTAGGGGGTAATCGGCGGCCACTTTTTCCCAGGCGGCCCGGTTGGCGATGGGCTGGCCGATGCCGGTGGCGTGGGCGGGCAGCCAGCCGGTGATTTCCCGGATGCGTTGCGGATCCGGCAATGCTGCCGCCGGAGCGGTCAAACGGGTGGAAAAAAGGATCGCAGGCAGAACCAAAAGGGAGGTGGCGCGCAAAAAAACAAACTTCATCGAAAAAACAGACGCCACAAACCAGCCAATGGTTGCGATTAAGATGTGGTTCCGTTGTTTTTATCCGGCGGCTCGGCGGGCAACGGCTCGGCCAGGCGGAAGCAGACGAGGGCAACCAGAATGGAGCATATGATGATAATAACGGCCAGCGCGCCAGGGCGTTCCAGATCCGCGAGCAAGTCGTGGGTTGCGGAGCCCATTTTGCCATACATGATGTTTAACTGACGGTCTGCCACTTTGGAATAGCCTGCCATCATGGGATCATCGGGGGCGGTTTGGGTGCGGCTGGCCAGCCAGTAAACCAGGCCGGCGCTGAGAATCCCGGCACCTAATATGATGCGGCCGGCCAGTTTCAGGCGGGCGGAACCTTTGGCAGAAGGTTCAGGAATGAGGCTGGCCGGATCGGTCATACTGGCGGAGGGTAATGCACCTGGCCTGGCGATTCAATCCGACACGAAAACTGTTCCAAACCGGTGGTGTGTCACCCGTTGGCAGCATAGTCAGTTGGCAGGGATGTAAACCGGCTATGCCTATGCAATTTTTGCGCGGTGAGAGGGTGGGGGAAGGGTTTTTTGGTGGCGGACATTTATTGGTTGTAAGTCGTTATAAATTAGCAAAATGCAGACAGTGTAACTTTAAAATAAATGCCTCGTCTGGGTTTTTATAAGGCAATGAAGCCTTATAAAAACAGAAAGACATTATGAAAACGAAAATGATTCTTGCGGCGGCCCTCCTGGGCACGGCTGCTTTGTCGGCCAACGCTGGCGTCCGTTTTGGGGTTTCGTACAGTGTGCCGGTGGTGGTGACGGCGCCGGTGGTGGTGGTTCCGACCTGCCCGGCGCCGGCGGTGCGGGTGGAGCGGGTGCCGGTGTGTCCGGGAGTGGATTATGTCTGGGCACCAGGCGGCTGGGCGTGGCAATCGGTGCGCTGGGTCTGGACACCGGGTGTCTGGCGGTATCATCCGGCGCACTATGACTGGAACCGGGCGCACGAGGGGCATCGCCGGTAAGGCTGGGACCATGGTTGATAACGGGAGGCTGCCGCGATCGCGGCAGCCTCTTCCTGCTTTTGGCGGTTAATTAAAATACTTGCCCAGACGACGCTTTTCGTCAAAATCCCCCAACCAAAACGAGTTCTGCAACACTAATCAAATTTTATGGGCCGCATTTATAATAATATCGTAGAAACCATCGGGCACACCCCGCTGGTGAAATTGAACAAGGTCACCGCCGGCGTGGATGCCACGATCCTGCTGAAGTGCGAATTTTTCAATCCGCTGGGCAGCGTGAAGGACCGCATTGGCATGGCGATGATTGATGATGCCGAAAAGCGCGGCGTGCTGAACAAGGATACGGTGATCATTGAGCCGACGAGCGGCAACACCGGGATTGCGCTGGCGTTTGTGGCGGCGGCGCGGGGTTATAAACTGATTTTAACGATGCCGGAAACGATGTCGCTCGAGCGCCGCACGCTGCTCGCGATGCTCGGTGCCAAGCTGGTGCTCACACCCGGTGCCGAAGGCATGAAGGGGGCGATCGCCCGGGCGGAAGCGCTGGCGCGCGAAACTCCGAATGCGTGGATTCCCCAGCAGTTTGAAAATCCGGCCAATCCGGAAATTCACAAGAAAACGACGGCGGTGGAAATCTGGGATGACACGGATGGTAAAGTGGACATTCTCGTGGCGGCGGTCGGCACGGGTGGCACCATCACCGGGATCACCGAGGTCATCAAACCGAAGAAACCGTCGTTCCAGGCCGTGGCGGTGGAACCGAAGGATTCGCCGGTGATTTCGCAGACGCTGGCCGGTCAGCCGGTGAAGCCGGGTCCGCATAAGATCCAGGGCACGGGCGCGGGATTTGTGCCGAAGAATTTGCATCTGAAGGATAGCGCGGGCAATGCGCAGATTGTGGAGGCTTTCCAAGTGGCCAATGACGATGCCTTTGCGATGGCGCGACGGCTGGCCAAGGAAGAGGGCCTGCTGGTGGGCATCTCGACCGGGGCGAATGTGTTTGCCGCCATTGAGATTGCGAAGCGCCCGGAAAACAAGGGCAAGATGATTGTGACGATCGCCTGTTCGACGGGCGAACGTTATCTGAGCACGGCGCTGGCGGCGGAAGCGCGCGCGGAAGTGGGCGGCTGATCGAAATCAAAATACCAACTGCAGAATGCGTTCATGGCAGATAAAGTGGCAGTTGGATTTGTGAAAATAATCCGATCAAGCGCAGTTGTGCTGCTGGCCGGAAACTCCGCCGCGCTGGCTGGCGAGGCGGTGGATGGCATCAATGGCAAAGCCGACATCACGGGTGGCAGCATGAATAGCCACTGGGGTGAAAATTTGAACGCCAGTCTCACCCTGCCGGTCGCTCCGCATCTCGGCTTGCAAACCGACGGGCTGTTCACCCGGGTGGGCGCCGAAAACTTTGGCGGCGGCGGATTGCACCTATTCTGGCGGGATTCGGACAAGGGGTTGATCGGTCTGACCGCCGGTGGCATCAAGGGCGAATTGCTCTACGGATTCCAGGGCGGGTTGGAGGCGGAATACTACCTAAAACAGTTTACCTTCGCTGTCAACCTGGGAGCCGCGACAATTCAATATAATAATACCGCGCCGTTCATAGATACACATCCCACCGATGTGTATGCGACCGCGTCGTTGAGCTATTATCCAGTGGACAACCTGATGGTTCAAGGCGCTTACTCGCGATTGTTCGGTAATAATCTCGGCGAGTTGCTGCTGGAATATCAGACTCCCGTGCGGGGTTTGAGTCTTTTTAGCGAACTGGCCAAAGGGGACAACGGCTACGACCACGCGCTGTTTGGCTTGCGGTATTATTTTGGAAAAGACAAAAGTCTGATTCAGCGTCATCGGGAGGATGATCCTCCCGGTCTATTGCAGCGCGCGCTTACTGGTATCGGACTATACGGCGCAAAATATAACCGGTTGATGCATGCATATACTCCGGGAGGCTCCGGCAACGGGTATGGTTTTTATGCCGGGTTTAGCGGCGCACCCAATCCAGTCAAACCTTGATTGGCGGCGGCATCAGGAATGCCGCACGGGCACTTCATTTTCGGCATGCCATGAGCAAAGAAAACGTCCTCGGGGCGGATTCATCCGATGGAGTCTGGAAAATAAACCGAAAAAACTTGTTGCCTTTTGCGGGAATTGGCCTTAAATAACCAATCGTCGAAGGTATAAGTCCGGTGCAGGCGGTGATAACAGCGGTTGACCGGGCATTTTCCAACATTCACTTTTCCAACAATTTTCGGAAGGGTTTCAGCCTTCGGCCACAATTTTTTATATGAGCGATACGCAAGCTAACGGCGACAAGCCCAACTACGGATGCGGCTATCTCGAGATTTCCGAGAAGGGTTTTGGGTTTCTGCGCACGGCGCAAAATCATTTTCATCCCAAGCCGACGGACATCTTTGTCACGCCGGACACCATCCGCCGCAGTTTTCTGCGCGAAGGCAGTTTCATCGAAGGCCCCACCCAGCCGCCGCATCGCGGCACCAGTCCGCAGCTCCGTTCCGTGGATCGCGTGAACGAAATGCTGTTTCAGGATTACACCAAGGCCGTGCGCTTTGAGAACCTGACGACGATTGACCCGATTGAAAAATTCAAGCTCGAGACCACGCCCGACGTGCTCGAAACGCGGGTGATTGACCTGGTGACGCCGATTGGCCGCGGTACGCGCGGTTTGATCGTCGCGCCGCCGCGCACGGGCAAAACGACGATTCTCAAGCAGATTTGCAACGCCATTACGGTGAATCATCCGGACGTGCATGTGATGGTGCTGCTCATTGACGAGCGCCCGGAGGAAGTCACGGATTTCCAACGTTCCGTCAAGGCGGAGGTGGTTGCCTCCTCCAACGACATGGAACTGGAAACGCACGTGCGTCTCTCCCGCTTCATGATCGAACGTTGCCGCCGCATTGTGGAATCCGGCAAGGACGTGTTCGTGCTGATGGATTCGCTCACCCGTATCGCCCGCGCCTACAACAGCGTGCATGGCGGCAGCGGCCGGACGATGACCGGTGGTGTGGATGCCCGCGCCCTGGAAATTCCGCGCAAGATGTTTGCCTCCGCGCGCAAGATTGAAAACGGCGGCTCGCTGACCATTCTGGCCACGGCGCTGATTGACACCGGTTCGCGCATGGATGAACTGATTTTCCAGGAATTCAAAGGCACCGGCAACATGGAGCTGATTCTGGACCGCAAGCTTTCCGACCGCCGCCTGTTCCCGGCCATTGACATTCCCAAGTCCGGCACGCGCAAAGAAGAAAAGCTGTTCCCGGCCAAACATCTCGAGGCGATCCGCAAGCTGCGCCGCACAATGGTGGACTTGAATCCCATCGAAGCGATGGAAACCCTCACCGCCGCGCTCAAGAAGCACAAGACGAACGACGAGCTGCTGGCCAAGCTGTCGGTTTAAGCGGCGAGGTCGCGAACGTCCCATCGGATTACCTTGCACCATGCAACGGTCGAACGATTCGGCGAAGAGCGAATACCCGCATGCCCGTCTGCCGCTGGAGCGGATGTTGCGCATCCATCAGGCCTTGCAGGCGGGGAAATATCCGAATGCTTCAACTTTGGGGCGCGCCATTGAGGTGGCCCCCAAGACCATTCACCGGGACATTGAATTCATGCGCGACCGGCTGAACCTGCCGATCGAGTTTGACGGTTCCCGCAAGGGCTACTTTTACACAAGCGAGGTCAACGCGTTTCCCACCATGCAGATCACCGAGGGCGAACTGTTTGCCCTGGTGGTGGCGGAAAAAGCGTTGCAGCAATATCGCGGCACCAGTTTTGAGAAGCCGCTCCTTTCCGCCCTCCGCAAAATGGAGGAGTCCCTGCCGGATACCATTTCTTTGAACCTCGCGGAGATTGAGCAGACCATTTCTTTTCGCACCCGCGCGGAGCCCATTCTGGACCTGAAAATTTTCGACGTGCTGGCCCGGGCAGTCTCCGGCCGGCAGCAGTTGGAAATCCACTATCGCAAGCCGGGGCAGACCGCCACGGAGGCCCGGCAGGTGGATCCGTATCATCTGGCGAACATCAATGGCGAATGGTTTCTATTTGCCTTTGACCATGCGCGCAAGGACATCCGCACGTTTGCCCCGGGGCGGATCAAGTCGGCCAAACCCACGGGCAAGAACTTTGAGCGCACGGAAAAATTTTCGCTGGAAAAACGGCTGCGCGACAGCTTTGGCGTGCATTCCGGCGAAGGTAAATACGAGGTGGTTTTGCATTTCAGTTCCCGGGCGGCGGATTATGTCCGGGAGAAAAAATGGCATGGCTCCCAGAAATTGTCGGAACTGAAAGAGGGCGGGGTGGAGTTGAAGCTGAGTCTCTCGAGCCTTTCGGAAATCGAGCGCTGGGTGCTGAGCTGGGGTGGTGAGGCGAAGGTGATCACGCCGCCGGAACTGGCGGAATCCGTACGCGCCGCCGCCCGGAAAATGTTGGAGTAAGGCGGATTGACCGCGCGGCATCCGGTTGTTCAAAATCACCCGATCAGGGTATGCCGTTTTTCCCGGCCACCTGCTATACTTGGCCGATGTTGCCTGCTCCCAAAGGTAAGCGAGGCATTTTTAAAAGAATCCATTTCATATGAATAAGTTTTCAACCACCATCGCCAGAATGGCGTTCTTCGGCTCGTATTTAATGCTTGTTTGGGCGGTGGCCGTCCCGGCGTTGGCGGCGGCTCCAAGCCGGTCACGGGGACAAGTGGTGATTCATGGCGATAAGATAACGCCGCACTGGTTTGCGGGAACGGACGGGGTGACGAATCAATTCTGGTATGACGTGGATCAGGCCAATGACCGGCATGAGTTCATGCTGGTGGATGCCGTGGCCGGGCGGCGGCAGCCGGCGTTTGATCAGGAACGCGTCGCCAAGGCGCTGGCGCGTCTGATGGGAACCAAAGTAGTTGCCGGTCAGTTGCCAGTGCAATCACTGGAATTCAGTCCGGACGAAAAGCACATTACGTTGGTGGGGCTAGATGCGAGTTGGGCGCTCAGCCTGCCCGAGTACACGGTGGCGGCACTGACGACGAATACGCCGGCCGACAATCTGCTGCCGGCGGAGAGCACGCCGCATCCGTCCCGGGCGTCGGAGGTGGATACCAAAATCAAATTTCTGAACCGGCTGGGAAAAACGGTGAATCTGTTCTGGGTCAATGACGAGGGGAAACGAATTGCCTATGGCAGCATTCCGGCGGGCGGCAGTTTTTCGCAAAATACTTACGCGGGACATGTCTGGCTGGTGACCACGGATGCGGGAGAACCCATTGCCGCGTACACGGCCAGACGGCAGCCGGGCGTGGCGGTGGTGGACGGGCAGAAACCGGTGACGCATCGCCGCGGCCGCCGGCGGGAAGAGGCGCCGCCGTCCGCCGTGCCATCGCCCGATGGCAAGTGGGAGGTATTTGTGCGGAATGACAATTTGTTTCTGCGCGAACTGGCCACCACCAATGAAATGCAACTGACCGTCAATGCGGACCGGCATGATTCCTATGCCAAGAATGCCGAGGCGGACCGGGGCATGAACATGGACTATGAGGCCGCCGATCCGGTGACACCAATTCCCGAGGTTTTTTGGGCGCCGGATTCGCGGCATTTTGTGGCCATGCGCCATCTGGCGGGCACGCACCGGCTGGTTTATCTGGTCGAATCCTCGCCGGCGGATCAGCTCCAGCCCAAGCTGGTTTCCTATCCTTATTTGAAAGCCGGTGACGACGTGCCGATCAACAAGCCGCATCTGTTCGACGTGGCGGCGAAGACAGAAATTCCCGTGAGCGACGCGCTGTTTGCCAATCCGTGGACCATTGATGATGTGCGCTGGGACGCGGATTCCGCGCGGTTTACGTTTCAGTACAACCAGCGCGGACACCAGGCGCTGCGCATTTTGGCGGTGGACGCGGCGGCGGGAACGGTGAAGCCGATTGTGAATGAGGAAAACAAGACGTTCATTGATTACTCCGGCAAATATTTTTGTGATGTGTTGGATGCCACGGGGGAAATCATCTGGATGTCCGAACGCGACGGCTGGAATCAGCTTTACCTCTACGACTTCAAAACCGGGGCGGTGAAAAATCAGATCACGAAGGGTGAATGGGTGGTGCGTTCGGTGGATTGGGTGGACGAGGCGAAACGGCAAATTTGGTTTCAAGCCGGTGGCATCATTCCGGGACAGGACCCGTATTATCTGCATTTCTGCCGGGTGAACTTTGATGGCACCGGTCTGACCGTGCTGACAGCGGGCAATGGCACCCACGAGGCGCAGTTCTCGCCGGATCACCAATATCTGATTGATACGTGGTCGCGGGTGGATGCGTTACCGGTCACGGAATTGCGTCGGTGCAGCGATGGCCAAGCGGTCTGCGCGTTGGAGACCGCCACGGCCACCGGCAAGCTGGCCCTGGCGGAGCCGTTTGTGGCCAAGGGTCGCGACGGGGTGACGGATATTTACGGGGCGATCTGGCGGCCGCGGGATTTTAATCCGCATAAAAAATATGCGGTGATTGAAGACATCTATGCCGGGCCGCAGGATTCTTTCACACCCAAGGCGTTCCGGGCCGCCTCGGCGCACCAGAAACTGGCGGACCGGGGTTATATTGTGGTGGAGATGGATGGCATGGGCACGGCGAACCGGTCCAAGGCCTTTCATGATGTGTGCTGGAAAAATCTGAAGGATGCGGGTTTTCCGGACCGGATTCTCTGGATCAAGGCGGCGGCGAAGGCCTTTCCCGGATTTGACCTGTCGCGGGTTGGGATTTATGGTACCTCGGCCGGCGGGCAGGATGCCCTGCGCGGGATGCTCGATCATGGCGACTTTTACCAGGCGGGCATCGCGGATTCCGGCTGCTATGACAACCGGATGGACAAAATCTGGTGGAACGAGCAATGGATGGGCTGGCCGGTGGATGACAGTTATGCGCGCAGCTCCTGCGCGGGGGATGCCGGCAAGCTGTCGGGCAAGCTGCTCCTGATGGCTGGCGAGATGGATAAAAACGTGGATCCGGCGAGCACCATGCAGGTGGTCAATGCTTTGGTAAAGGCCAACAAGAATTTTGAACTGTTCATTATGCCCGGAATGGGGCACGGTGTACTGTCCACCGGTTACGGTTGGCAGCGGTTGGAAGATTTTTTTGCGCGCAACCTGGGCGCACCCCGATAATTATTTTATAAGCTATGTTTAGGGTTGGACAGAAAGTGGTTCTGGTGGATGACGCCTGGCCGGAGTCGGTGAAACAGATTTACATTTCACTGCCGGTCAAGGATGGCGTTTATGTGGTGCGCGCCGTGCGCGTGGGCGTGAAGGTGGACGAACTGGTCATGGACATGCGCCGGGTGCTGGAACCTTCGATTTTGCTGATTGGCCTCATCAATCCCTGCAATAATCTGGGGGTGGAAGCCGGTTTTGCGGCCCGCCGTTTCCGGGCGCTGGACGAATTGAAAGCCTCGGCGGCCGCCGAACAGGAAAAAGAAGTGGCCGTTTGAACGGGGTGAAGAGGCCAATTTGGTGGGTTTATGCTTGAATAGCACCTGCTAAATGGCGAACAGAGCGGAAAAATGAGATTTGACAAGGAAGGCAAAGTGCGCGACTCTGGGGAAGTTGACTGCGAAATTCCTCCTGCTGGTTTAAGGACCAAAGTCCCCCGCCAGTCAGTAAATTCAATTTGAACTTTTCCTGACGCAGTGCGTCCAATGAAGACGCATTTGCTTACGTCAGTTTGGATGCCAACGGAATCCCCGGTCAGCCAACAAAAATTTATATATGCCTAGAATTTCCACTAAGAAGGAAAAAGAAAAAGTCCCGCGCAAATCTGCCAAGGTCGTGGCTACTACCGCCCCGCCCGAAGTGGCCGAGTTGCCGCTTGCCGAAACTCCGGCTCCGGCGGTCGAAAAACCCGTTGAAGTCAAAACCAAGCCAGCCTCTGCCGCTGCCAGAGCCCAGGCCAGGACAGCGATACCGGTCAAAGAAGCTCCGGTTAAACCCTTGGTTCCCGCGTCGCAACCGGCTCCGGCTCCGGCTCCAGTTGCCACCCCCGCCCCGGTTGCGCCGGTCGCCCCGGTCAGAGTGCCGGCCAGCGCGCGCATCATTCCCCCCGTCCGTCCGCCCGCCCCGGTGGAACAACCGGAACTCGCGCCGGAACGCACGGTGGATAGCATCAACGCCTCTGCCAAGGCCGAAGCGCTCCGCGATGTTTCCAATTCAAATGCGCCCAAGACTTCGGCGGAATTGCGTCCGCCGTCCGCGCCGGTGGAAGCCACAGACGACGAAGGCCGCCCGCCGATTCGTCCGGGCGGGGTGGTGCCGCCGAATGGCGGGGTCGGTGGAGTCGGCTATCAGCGCGACAAGATCGCGGCTTCGCTGAACATCGCCAAATTGCAGGCGATGAGCATGACCGAGCTCACCACGATGGCCAAGGAATATGGCGTGGAGAACTACGGCACCATGCGCAAGCATGAGATCATTTTCCACATTCTGGAACGCAATGCCCAGCGCGCCGGGGTACTGTTCTCCGAAGGCGTCATTGAAGTGCTGCCGGAAGGCTTCGGCTTTCTCCGGTCGCAGAGTTTCAATTACCTGCCGTGCCCGGAAGACATTTACGTTTCGCCGTCGCAGATCCGCCGTTTTGATCTGCAAACCGGGAATCTGGTGGCCGGCCAGATCCGTCCGCCGAAGGAAAAGGAAAAGTTTTTCGCCCTGCTGAAGGTCGAGGCCGTGGACGGCGAGGATCCGGAAAAGGCGAAGGACAAGACCCATTTTGACAACCTCACTCCGCTGTTCCCGAACCGCCGGTTTCTCATGGAAACAGCCGCAGACGAGCTGAGCACCCGGGTGCTGGACCTGGTCTGCCCGATCGGCAAAGGCACGCGCGGTTTGATCGTCGCGCCGCCCCGCACGGGCAAAACGGTATTGATGCAGAAGATGGCCAACGCCATCCTGAAGAACAATCCCGAGACCTATCTGTTCATTCTGCTCATTGACGAACGGCCGGAAGAAGTGACGGACATGGAACGCACCTGCAAAGGCGCGGAAGTGATTTCCTCCACCTTCGACGAACCGCCGGAGCGGCATGTGCAGGTGGCTGAAATGGTGATTGAGAAGGCCCGCCGCATGGTGGAGCACAAGCGCGATGTCGTCATCCTGCTGGACTCAATCACCCGTCTGGCCCGCGCCTACAACACGGTTCAGCCGCACTCCGGAAAAATCCTTTCCGGCGGTGTGGACGCCAATGCGTTGCACAAGCCCAAGCGCTTTTTCGGCGCGGCGCGTAACATTGAAGAGGGCGGGTCCCTGACGATCATGGCCACCGCGCTGGTGGATACCGGGTCGCGCATGGATGAAGTCATCTTTGAAGAGTTCAAGGGCACGGGCAACATGGAAGTGCACCTGGATCGCGCGCTCGTGGATCGCCGCATTTTCCCCTCCATCAACATCGAACGCTCCGGTACGCGCAAGGAAGAATTGCTGTACCATCCGGACGAATACAGCCGTGTGGTGATCCTGCGCCGCGCCCTGACAGGTGTGCCGCCGGTCGAGTCCATGGAGCTGATGCTCGGCAAACTGAAAAAGACCGGGAGCAACATCGAATTCCTGCTAAATATGGCGGTGGGTTGATCCGCCGTCTGGATTGGCCAACCGTCCGCCGGCGGCCGCTAGCGCATTTTTTGGCGTGTTAACGCCAAATTAAGGTTAGCTGTCCGCCGGCAAAACGGGTTTATTAGAGGCACAAAAATGAAGATTCGAGCCAATCTCAAAGTAATGCCGCCCCTGGCGGCCCTGATGCTGTTAGCCACGGTTGGTTGTGGCCGCGACACGGTCCGGGTTTACAACGTGGATACCAACGAAGCCGTGGCGGCCACTCCGCCGCCCGCGTCGGCTCCGGCCACGATGGGTTCCGGCATGCCGGCGACGATGCCGACCGGCTTGCCGATGCCGGACACCAGCAGCCTTCCCGCGCTCAAATATACCGTGCCGCCCGGCTGGCAGGAAAAGCCCCCCACTGAGATTCGCCTGGCCAGTTTTAGCATTGCCGAAAATGGCAAGCAGGCGGATGTCAGCGTGGTTCCCCTCGGCGGCATGGGCGGTGGCGATCTCGCCAACGTCAACCGCTGGCGCGGACAGGTGGGGCTGCAACAGATCACGGATGAGGCGCTCGCCAAACTGGCGGAGCCGGTTCAAGTAGCCGGACTGGCCGCCAATCTGTATGACGTGGCGGGCAATGATACCGGCGAAGCGGATGTGCAGCGCATATTGGGCGCCATTTTGCATCGCGACGACTCAGTTTGGTTTTTCAAAATTACCGGTGAAGCCGCCTTGGTGGAAAAGCAGAAGCCCGCGCTCATTCAATTTCTGAAGACCCTCCAGTTTAGCGGTCAGGCAGCGGCTCCGGCCATGGATTTGTCGCAGTTGCCGCCGTCGCATCCGCCGATTGGCGGGATGAGCCCGGCCAGTCAGGGCGGACTGGTGGCGCTGGAGGAAGTCGGTCCGCATCCGACCTGGACGGTGCCGGACGGCTGGCAGACCGGTCCGTTGACCCAATTTCTGGTCGCAAAATACCTCATAGCCGGTAGCGGTGATGCCAAAGCGGAGGTGAATGTGAGTTCGCTGGCCCTTGACGGAGGCGGTTTGCAATCTAACGTGAATCGCTGGCGCCAGCAGCTCGGCGTGGTTCAGGCCTCGGAGGATGACCTGGCGAAATTGCCTTTCATTGAAGTGCCCGGCGGCAAGGCGACCCTCGTGGATATTGCCGGTACGAATCCGCGCACCGGCAAGCCGGGTCGGTTGGTGGGCCTGATATTGCCGCTGGGCGGCCAGACTTGGTTTTATAAATTGATGGGGGATGCGGCCACGGTGGCGGCGCAAAAGGATGCCCTCATTAAATTTGTGCAATCCGCCAAGTATCCCGGGAACTGATCCGTTTGCCGGCCCCTATTAACCGTCAAACCACCAGCATCCGATGATCATCAAAAAAATTGTAGGTTTCCTGACCTCCCTGCGGCTCACGGTCGTGCTGCTGGCGTTTTCAATCATCCTGGTATTTGTCGGCACGCTGGCACAGGTGGATGAGGGGCTTTATGGCGCACAGGCGCATTATTTCAAACGCTGGTTTGTGATCGGCGTGGATCTGTTCGGTCACAAGCTGCCGCTCATCCTGCCGGGCGGCTATCTCATTGGGACCAGCCTGCTGGTCAACCTGGTGGCGGCGCACGTTTACCGGTTTCAACTCAAGACCAAGAAAATCGGCATTCAACTGGCGCACGCGGGAGTGATCCTCCTGCTGGTGGGCCAATTGGCGACCGACATCCTGGCGCGGGAAATGCAACTCCGGTTTGTGGAAGGGGAAAAGCGCAGCTATTCGGAGAGTGCCACGGATTATGAACTGATCTTCAAAAATGGCGGCCAGGAAACCGCCATTCCGGCCACTTTGCTGAACCCCGGGGAAGCGTTGAAAATCAGCAGCCTGCCATTCACCATCAAGGTGAAGACGTTCTGGAAAAATTCCGGCGTGTCGTTCCGGGCGCCGATGATGAAGTCCAATCCGCTGGTGGCGAGCAACGGGCTGGCCCTGAATTTTGATTTCAGTTCATCGGACGAGGTCAAATCCATGGATCAAAAGAACATTCCCACGGCGATCATTGACCTGATCAGCCCGGCCGGGGTATTGCTGGGCGACTGGGTAGTTTCGGGTTGGACCGGAGATGCTGGCTCCATTGAAACGGTGACGGAATTTTACCAGAGCCAGGTGGGGGCGGAGATGGCCCGGAAAATTTCCGGTCAGCTCGCCGTGCCACAGTCCCTGGAGCTGGACAACAAGAGCTATGTCTTCGTGATGCGCCCGGCGCGCATCCAGCACAACTTTGCGCTGACGCTGCTCAAGGCCACGCACACGGTTTATCCCGGCACGGATATTCCCAAGGATTTCCGGAGCCGCGTGCTGGTGGAGAATTCCGCCACGGGCGAAAAACGCGAGGTGGAGATTTCCATGAACCATCCGCTGCGCTACGGCGGCTATACTTTTTATCAATACCAGATGACCGCCGGTGAGATGGCCGAGAAACAGGGCATTACGCCCTCGTCGGTGCTGTCGGTGGTGCGCAACCCGAGCTGGTTGACACCGTACATCGGCTGCGGGATGGTGGGCATCGGGCTGATCATCCAGTTCATGTACCATCTGGTCGGCTTTGTTTCCAAACGTAAAACCCCATGAAAAAATGGATTCCCGCCATTCTGACGCTGGTCATGGCCGCGTGGTTCCTCGGCAATCTTTCCGTGCCGGCGGACAAGGATTTTGCCTATAACGATTTCGGTTTGCTGCCCGTGACCGCCAACGGCCGCGTGTTGCCCATGGATTCGCTGGCGCGCAATTCCCTGCTCGCGATCCGCGAGAAGCAGACGCTGAATGCCGAGCCGTGGAAAGGCTGGAATGAAAAGCCCCGAATCATTCCGGCCACCGAATGGCTGGTGAATGTGATGATGAATCCGGACGTGGCCAATGACTGGCCGGTCTTTCGCGTGGACAATCCCGACCTGCTTTCGCTGCTCAAGCTGCCCGAGAAAGACATCGCAAAAAAATTGGATGGCAAACATTATTCCTGGAACCAGATCCAGCCCGGCCTGGCCGCTTTTGACAAGGAAAGTGAACGCGTCGAGAAAATCGATTCGGCCAACCGCACCGCCTATGAAAATGCCGTGGGCAAGATGCATGAACGGCTGACACTTTATACGCAGTTGGAAAACGCCGTCCTGCCGACGGATGCCCAGGACTGGCCCGCTGAACTGGCGGCTTATGAAAAACTGATTCCCGAGGGAGTGGCGGCAGTCCAGGCCCAGCAGGCGGGCAGCGCATTTAATACGAATTATTTTAATGCCTTCGCCGGTTACATTCAGCGGTTTCAGTTTATGGCTGGCTGGGAGCCGCCGTTGATTCTGCCGCCCAATGGCAGTCACCAGCAGTGGCGGCGCATGGGGGATGCCTTGCTGGACGCTCCGCGTGGGACGCCGGTGGATGATGCCATTCACGACTACGCAAAAATGGCCGGCGCGCTGGCGGGGAATAATCCGGAGGCCTTCAATGCGGCGCTGCGGGATTATCGCTCAACGCTGGTGCCCACGCAGACGCAGGCCCTCGCCAAGGCGCGGTCGGAGGTTTTCTTCAACCAGTTGGAGCCGTTTTATGGCGCCATGGTTATTTATATTCTGGCAGGATTGTTGGCGGTATTTTTCTGGTTCAATATGTCGGAGACGCTGCGACGTTCCGCCATGTGGCTGATCTGTCTGGCGTTTGTAATTCATACCTTTGGGCTCGTTTACCGCATGGTGCTGGAAGGCCGGCCGCCGGTGACGAATCTGTATTCCTCCGCGATCTTCATCGGGTGGGGCGCGGTGTTGCTGGGCATGATTTTGGAACGCTTCTTTAAGAACGGCATTGGCGCGTGTGTCTCTTCGGTCATCGGTTTCATTACACTGATTATTGCGCACCATCTGGCCCGGGAAGGCGACACGATGGAAATGATGCGCGCGGTGCTGGATACCAATTTCTGGCTGGCCACCCACGTGGTGGCGGTGACGGTCGGTTATGCCAGCACGTACGTGGCGGGTTTTCTGGCGCTGATTTATATCTTGCGCGGAGTTTTCACCAAAACGCTGGACGTGGACACCGGCCGGTCGCTGGCGCGGATGGTTTACGGCATTGTCTGTTTTGCCACGCTATTCAGTTTTGTGGGCACCGTATTGGGCGGCATCTGGGCGGATCAATCGTGGGGCCGGTTCTGGGGTTGGGACCCGAAGGAAAACGGCGCGTTGATCATCGTTCTCTGGAATGCACTTATCCTGCACCTGCGCTGGGGCGGCATCATCCGCGAACGCGGGCTGATGAACTGCGCGGTCTTTGGCAATATCGTGACCGCCTGGTCTTGGTTCGGGGTGAACATGCTGGGCATCGGCCTGCACAGTTATGGCTTTACGGATGCGGCGTTCAAGTGGCTGATTCTGTTTGTAGGCAGCCAGCTGGGGATCATTGCCCTGGGCCTGCTGCCGGCCAGAATGTGGAAGAGTTTTCAGGCCAAGCCCGGGCAGACGCCGGCTTGAAGCGAGAGTGGAAGGTGGAGGTTTGAGGATGGTTCAAGAAGCTGGCGGAGGCGCGATACTTTTGCCATCCTCCAGCCGCTATCCGCTATGCTCGCTTTTGACTATTTGGTCGTTGCCGCGAGTTGAAGCAATTCACTGATCCGCTTTTCCAGCCGGTTCAGATCAAGCGGTTTGGTGAAAAAATCCTCGGCGTGCATGGCGGCGCTGCGCTTGGTCACGTCGCCGGTAAGGGCGCTCATGAAAATGACCGGTATCTTTTTGGTGCCGGGCTGGCGGCGGAGAATTTCACAAACGGACAGGCCGTCCAGATCGGGCAGGAGGATGTCGAGCAGGATGAGACTGGGCTTGAACTGGCGGGCCTGACTCAAGGCATGCACGCCGTCGTTGGCCACCAGAAATTCGCAGCCAAGCTTCGCCAGGCGAAACTTCACAAGTTCGATAAAGTCGCTTTCGTCGTCTACTATGAGGATGCGTGGCATCACGTTGCAAGGTAGCACTACTTGCTCATTTCCCCAATGACGTGCGGGTTAAGGTCAGGTTACGATCAGGCACCGGCCAGCCAAAAATTCCAACAAAAAAAGGGCGCGTTAGGCACGCGCCCTTGGAGGAATCTGGATGGATAGGCTGGTTACAGCTTGGCGAGCACGGCCTTGACCGCCTCGAAATTCGGGAGGTCCTTGGGTGTGGCGGTCTGTTCGCTGTACTGGACGATGCCGTTCTTGTCGATGACGAACGCCGCACGGGCGGCCGTATCGCCGATGCCGGCGAGACCGGGGAATTCAACGCCGTAAGCTTTGATGGTGGTCTTGTTCAGGTCACTGGCCAGGGTGATGCCGATCTTTTCCTGCTTGGCCCAGGCTTCCTGCGCGAAGGGGCTGTCTACGCTCAGGCCGATGACTTCGGCACCGAGGCCGGCGTAGCTGGAGAGGCCGGCGGTGAGGTCGCACAGTTCCTTGGTGCAGACACTGGTGAAGGCGAGCGGGAAAAACAGCAGCACGGTGTTTTTCTTGCCGAAATTGGCGCTCAACGTCACATCGGCCAGACCGGTGGCGTTTTTGGATTTGAGGGTGAAATCGGGAGCTTTGGATCCAACGGGAATGGGCATAGTCTTTTTTTGTCTAATGGTTAACTTTTTATGTCGCAGGGATATTTCAATATCCGCCGCGTTCTGTCAATTTTAATAGCCTTTTCAGGGTTGGCAAGGGGGAGGCGGTCAAATGGCGGCCAATACTTCGGCGGCGTGTTCCTCGGGTTTTACCGCGGGCCAGATGTGTTTGATTTTGCCGTCCGGTCCGATCAAAAAGGTCACGCGGTTGGTGCCCAGATATTTCTTGCCCATGAAACTCTTCTCGCCCCAGACGCCGTAGGCCTCGACGATCTGCTTGTCCTCGTCGGCCAGCAGGGTGAAGGGCAGTTTGAATTTTTCCACAAACTTGTCGTGGGATTTCACGGAGTCGGTGCTGACGCCCAGGACCACGGCACCTTTCTTTTTGAAATCGGCAAAACCGTCACGGAAGGCGCAGGCTTCCTTGGTGCAACCCGGCGTGTCGTCCCGGGGATAGAAATACAAAATGACATGCTGGCCGAGATAGTCGGCGAGTGAGATTTTTCCGTAGCCGCTGGTGGCCACCGTAAAGGTGGGAGCCACGTCGCCGGCTTTCAGTTTCAATTCAATTTCCTTGGCCATGTTGATTTAATGCTTGTTTGCTTTGGGTGAACTCGACGGGTGCAGGCTTAACTGCCGCACGCCGTCCCACACATATAGCATCCCGGAGACGCCAGTGCAAATCGCCGCCGTCACCGCGCAGATGGCAAACCAGTGGGCTCCCTGGCCCTGGCTCTTGTCCCAGCCGAGCAGCAGCCAGAGGACGGTGGCCATTTGAAAGACGGTGGCCACCTTGCCGCTCATCCGGGGTTTTACCTGGACCTTGCCCACCATGAAATGAATCAGGCCGGTGCCGAGCAGCAGCACGGCGTCGCGGCCCAGGATGGTGCCGGTCAGCCAGAGGGGCATCTGTCCCAGCCAGGGCGAATGGTCTTTGCTCAGGAGAATGATGGCGGAGACCAGCAGCAGTTTATCGGCGAGGGGATCCAGAATGGTGCCCAGTTCGCTGATCTGGTGGAACCGCCGGGCCACGTAGCCATCCACCCCGTCCAGCAGCGCCGCCACCCCGAAGGAACCCAAGGCGAGCCCCCGGTGGAGGCTGTTACCGGTTTTGACAAAATAAAGCACCTCGACCACAAAGAACGGAATCAGCAGAATCCGGACGATGGTGATTTTGTTGGCCGTGGTCACGCGGGACAATATCGCATGTTTTTTCCGGTTCCGCATCTCTCATTTGTGGAATGACTTTTGGGGCGGACTGGCTTAAAATTGCCGGGATGAACACCAATGTTGACAAGCCATTAGTGGGAATATTGATGGGCAGTGATTCGGACTGGCCGGTGCTGAAGGCCGCCGCCGAGGCGCTGGCTGAATTTGGCGTGGCGAGTGAAGCCCGGGTAATCTCCGCCCATCGCGATCCGCATGGTTTGGAAGAATATGTATCGACGGCAATTACGCGCGGTCTGCGCGTGATCATCGCCGGTGCCGGCGGCGCGGCGCATCTGCCGGGCGTGACGGCGGCGTTTACGACCCTGCCGGTGATTGGCGTGCCGATTCTGGGCAAGGCGTTTGACGGCTTGGACGCGCTGCTGGCCATTGTGCAGATGCCGCCGGGCGTGCCGGTGGCCACGGTGGCCGTGGGCGGCGGGCGCAACGCGGGCATTCTCGCGGCGCAAATCCTGGCGGTGGGCGACGAACGCCTCCAACAGGCGCTGGTGGAATTCAAAGTCAAGCTGACCGCCGAATCCCGCGCCAAAAATAAAACCCTGCAAAATGGCTGACGGCGCGGACCGGTACCAAGCACCATTTTTTATAACCTAATTCTATGCAACGGATCATCGCTGGCGTTCACAAGTTTCGGAACGAGGAGTTCGGGAATTACCGGAAGCTTTTTCGCAAGCTGTCGCAGGAAGGGCAGAATCCGCACACGCTTTTCATAACGTGTTCGGATTCCCGCGTGCTCGCGGAGCTGATCACCCAGAGCAAGCCGGGTGATCTCTTTGTCGTTAAAAACGTGGGTAATATTGTGCCGCCAGCCAATGTGCTGGGCGACACGAATTCCACGGCGGCGGCGATTGAATTTGCCGTGGAAACCCTGCGGGTGAGCGACATCGTCATCTGCGGCCATTCGCAGTGCGGCGCCATTTCCGCGCTGCTCGCGCCCAATCCCGTGAGCGACAGTACGCCGCACCTGCGCGACTGGTTGAAGCTCGCCGCGCCGGTGCGTGAAATTCTGCGCAAAGAATATGGCAATTTGCATGATACCGCGGCCCGGGAATATGCGGCGGCGGAGGAAAACGTGCTCTTCGGTCTGGAAAATCTGCACACCTATCCGTGTGTGCAGGCGCGGCTGGGGGATGGCACGCTCCAGTTGCACGGCTGGTTTTTCAAAATTGCCACGGCGGAGCTGTTTGCCTACGACCCGGAGAAACGGCAGTTCCTGCCGCTGGTGGGCGGGAAGGCCTGACCGGGCATGGCCGTGGGGTAATGGTTTGATTCCAAAACGGGCCGGTTCTTGTAATTGACGGCTGCGGCTTTCAGAGAGATGCTCAGGGGAATTCAAACATGAACACCCGGAATCGGCCCTCCTCAGAAAGGCAGCACGGTGAAACGGAGTAAACAAATCCGCCTGGTATTGCTCGGCGGCCTGTCCGCCGGCGTGCTTACTGGTTGCAGCCAGAAACCGGCCATCACCACGGCCGGGGTCTATACGAATAATTTTTATGTTCCCGGGGTGGGGTACTATCACGCCCCGTTCCGCAATTGGTATGCGCTGCCGTACAATCATTTTGATACCCAGCGGCAGCTATTTTACTACGGCGGGCAGTGGGGCGCACAGCCCTGCCTGAGCATTACCAACATTTCTTCGCCCACGCCGGATGCGGTGCAAGTGGCGGAAATGACGCGTACGGATATTTCCCGGGGCGGCTTCGGCAGCAGTTACGGCTATCATTCCTGGGGCGGCTGGGGATTCCATTCCTGATGAAACGCCACGAGTGTCAACCCCGGCCGGACTGGCGCGATAAGGTCGAAAGAGTCGGCCTGACGTATCATTCCCACGAGTCGGGTCCTTATTGGGATGAATCCGCCGCCTATGAACTGACGGCGGCCGAGGTGGATGAACTGGAACTCGCCGCGAACACGTTGCACTTCCTCTGCATCGAGGCTACCGAAGCGGTCATCAACAAAAACTGGTGGTCGCGGATCGGCATACCGGAAGTGGCCGTGCCGTCCATTTTGAAATCGTGGGAGCGCGATGATTTCAGCCTGTACGGCCGGTTTGATCTGGCCTATGACGGCATCACGCCGCCGAAGATGCTGGAGTATAATGCCGACACGCCGACGGCACTGGTCGAGGCGGCGGTGGTGCAATGGTATTGGTTGCAGGAGTTGCGTCCACAGGCCGACCAGTTCAATTCCCTTCATGAGCGGCTGATCGAAGCCTGGAAACGCTGGCGCGGCCGGACGATTCATTTCAGCAGCATCAAAGAATTTGCGGAGGATGAAATGACCGTGCTTTATCTGCGCGATACCTGCGAGCAGGCCGGGGTGAAGACCAAGTCCGTGTTCATTGATGACATCGGCTGGCACGAGCGGCAGAATCATTTTGTGGACATGGATGAGGAGCGCATTGAACTGGCGTTCAAGCTCTATCCTTGGGAATGGCTGTGGCGCGAGGAGTTTGGCGCGCATCTGGCGAAGGAGGCGGTGCAGTTCATTGAACCGCTCTGGAAATTTCCACTGAACACGAAGGGGCTTTTGCCGATCCTGTGGGAGCTGTTTCCCGGTCATCCCAATCTGCTTCCCGCGTTTGAATCGCCCGAGTCGCTGGGCCGCAGTTACGTGCGCAAACCCAAGATGAGCCGCGAAGGCTGCAATGTCACGTGGGTGGAGGAGGGCGTGGCACTGGAGGATAACGGCGGCAATTACGGGGCGGAGGGTTTTATTTACCAGGCCACGGCCGTCGTACCTGAGTTCGACGGCAATCATCCGGTGTTTGGCGTGTGGGTGGTGGATCACGAGGCCGCGGGCTTGGGCATCCGCGAAGATACCCGTCGTATTACCGGCAATCTCAGCCGGTTTGTACCGCACTATTTCACATGAGCTACGAGAATCCCACCCGCCTGCGCATCGGTCAGCACGGAACGTTTTCCGGCAAGGATTACCGTCTCGTCGGCCGCGCCGTGATGGGCGTGGACGAGGATGGCCAGACGTATTATTGGAACGAGTTTTATCTGGCGGCCGGCGATGGCACCCGCGCCACCCTGGTGTATGAAGAAACGGAGGGGAGTGTGGAGTGGCGATTGTTCACCGAATTTACCCCGGAATTTCCCATGAACGCCGCCGATGCCGCCAGCAAACGCCAAGGCGATCATTTGAATCTGACTGGTCGGGACATGGTCATCAGCCGGGTGGATACGGCTCAGGTTTATCGCATAGAGGGCTCGGTGCCAGATGGGCTGGTGGTGGGCGAGGTTTCAAATTATTTCAATTTGGAATTCGGGAACGCCATGCAGGTGGTGAGTTGGATCGGCGACCGGATTGAATTTTACGATGGGGTGAATCTTTCCACCCGCCTCGTCAATGGAGCATTCCATTTACCCAATGAGTCGGTCGGCGGGTCCGGGACTGGTAGTTGGTTTTCCTCCGGCAGTTCCGGCGGGTATGACAGTTGGTTCATGTTTGCCCTGAAAGCGGGTGGTGTGTTCCTGTTGATCTTCCTGCTCTTTGGCCGGAATTTTTCGTGCGCATCCAGTCGGCCGGCGGGCACGGTCAGACACATTTCCGCGGGGGCGGCACCGTTGACCGTGGGGGCTGCCGGAACCTTGAAGGGGACACATTATCGCGTTGCGGCGCATGCCGTGGTGGAAATTGGCGAGGTGGGGGTTTTTTATGAACGGCATGAATATCAGCTTACCGCCGATGGTGGGCAGACCGCCCGGCTCGTTTGCGGAGTGAATTATGGTGATAACAACTGGACGCTGTTCACGCCCTTGCATCCGCTGCAGCCGCCTACGGCCATGGAATGCGCGGCGAAAAAAATGGGCGAAGTGGTGAATGTGGATGGGGTGGAGGGACCGGTTTCCCATATTTTTCAGGCCACCGTAAAGCAGTCGGACAATCCCGTGGATGTGGATTGGAACGGCTCCAGCCTGCATTATGGATATATGGCCAAGTCGCCCTACGTTACCTTGCTGGCGACCTGGAACAGCGTGGACACCAGTTTTTTCCAGGGCCAGGATTTGCCGGTCAAAACCGTGACGGCGGCGTTTGCCGGGTCGTCCACGAACGGAAACTGAGCGGCTTTATTTACCTTCCACCTTCTGCGGCAACAGTAGCAGGGCGGTCACCGTCAGGAAGAGTCCGCACAAGACCGTCCAGGTAGCGGCGGCGCGGCTGTTGACCTCCAGCAGGGCGGTGGCGGCGAGCGCAGCCATGGTAAGATTCGGGCAGAAGAGCAGGTACGTCTGCCGGTCGCCGCCGGTTTTCAGCCAGCGCCGATGGAGAACTTCGCGCAGGCCCAGCAGAAAAATCGCGCCGAGCAGAGCGGTCAGCGCTGTGATGGATATCAGCCTGTGCACATCAATCAGCAGGCCGAGCGAGACGAAGAAGATGGGAATGAGAAACCGCCGGCTGATGGGCGCGATATATTCCTCCACACTTTGACCTTCAAACTGGGCGCGGCTCATGAACAGGCCCAGGAAGAATGCCGTCTTGGATGCCACCAGCCCCAGCCGTTCCCCGATGGCGCAGATGATGAGCACGAGCAGCACCAGAAAATGCACGCGCCAGTGCGTGGTTTTTTGGATGATGGTTTGAAACAGCCGGGTCAGATGGTTGGCAAACCGGCTGATCAAAAAAATCGTCACGGCCATGCCGGCCAGCTTGAACAGAATACCCCAGCCGAATCCCTCCTTCACGGTGATGCTGCTGACGGTGAGCACCACGATCGCGATCATTTCCAAGGTGACCATGGTTTGCAAGGTGAACTCCCGAGCCGCGCCCGTCAGCCCTGGGTAATGTTTCCAGCCATAGTAGGCCATGCTCATGGAGCAGCCGGTCATGGCCGCCGCCGCCAGAATCCCTTCGGCTAAGGACAGGTGTGATGCCATGGCTAGACCCAGGACGATCGGATATTGGATGACGGTCCACAAGGCGGCATAGCGCAGGGAGGGGAGCAATTCACGGAACTTGGGAAGTTCAATTTCCAGGCCCACTTCGAAGAGCACCAGCAGGAAGCCAACTTCGCCGGCCTGCTCGAGCATAGTGGTCACATCCTTTTCCAGCAATGGTCCCAAGCCGAGGCCAAAAATCACGAAAAGGGCATTGGCCAGCGCCGGCCGGCCCATTTTCAGGCACAGATCCGGCACGGCCATCAACAACAAAATCAGGCAGATGATGGTTTCAATACTGTTCATTTACAAATAGTTATGGTTGCACCCCCGCTGCCAGTCTCGGCTAGTTCATGGACAGAAGCGAGACCATTTGTTAGGCTTGGCAACTGTCTATGAGTCTGGAAAATAAAGAAACGCCTGCGGCCGCACCCTCGGATTTCATCCGCGACATCGTCGCTGCCCATGTGGCGGAGAATAAATATTCGCGCATCCACACCCGCTTTCCGCCGGAGCCGAACGGTTATTTGCACATTGGCCATGCCAAGTCCATCTGCCTGAATTTCGGCATCGCCCGTGAATTTGGCGGCGTGTGCAACCTGCGCATGGACGATACGAATCCCACCAAGGAGGATGTCGAATACGTCGAGTCCATCCAGGAAGATGTCAACTGGCTCATCAGCGCGTGGGCTGATGACAAGCTGGGTCTGAAACCGCACGGCAAAACGCCCGAAGCGGTGACCAGCAACGGCCAGCCGGATTTTTATCTGCCCGCAGTGACCGGTGCCGCCACCGGCTTGGAACCCTTTTACGCGAGCGATTATTTTGACCAGATTTACGAATACGCCGTAACCCTCATCAAAAAGGGCAAGGCGTTCGTGTGCGACCTGACGCCGGATGAAACCGACGAGTATCGCCGGCAGGGCAAGGCTTCGCCGTTCCGCGACCGCAGCGTGGAGGAGAATCTGGATCTGTTCGCGCGCATGAAGAACGGCGAGTTTCCGGACGGCACCCGCTCGCTCCGGGCGAAGATCGTGGTGGACGCGCCGAACATCTGGCTGCGCGACCCGCTGATCTATCGCATCCGCCACACGGCGCATCATCATACCGGCGACAAATGGTGCATCTATCCGATGTACGATTTCGCGCATTGCCTGAGCGATTACATTGAAGGCATCACGCACAGCATCTGCACGCTGGAATTCGAGGTGCACCGGCCGCTGTACGACTGGATTCTCGAAAGCCTCGGGCTGCCGCGTCCGCTGCCGCACCAGTACGAATTTGCGCGCCTCAGCCTTACTTACACGGTGATGAGCAAGCGCAAGCTGCTCCAGCTTGTGAATGAAAAGGTCGTCACCGGCTGGGATGATCCGCGCATGCCCACGATCAGCGGCATCCGCCGTCGTGGGGTGCCGGCCACGGCGCTCCGGGCCTTTGCCTACAACATTGGCATCACCAAATACAACGGTCTGACCGACGTCGCGGTGCTGGAGCATGCGATTCGCGAAGATCTCAACAAGCGCGCCTTCCGCCGCCTCGCCGTGTTGCGGCCCATTAAGGTGGTCATCACCAATTATCCCGAGGGCCAGGTCGAGGAGTTGAATGCCGTGAACAATCCCGAACAGCCCGAGACCGGCACGCGCAGGCTGCCGTTCAGCCGCGAACTGTTCATTGAGCGCGACGATTTTGCCGAAGTGCCGCCGCCGAAATTTTTCCGCCTCAAACCCGGCGGCGAAGTAAGGTTGAAATACGCCTATATCATCAAGTGCGAGGAAGTGGTGAAAGATGCCGCCGGCAATATTACCGAACTGCGCTGCACGGCTGATCTTGATAGCAAGACCGGTGGCGCAACCTCCGGCCGCAAGGTCAAGGGCACCATCCATTGGGTGAGCGCCCCGCATGCCGTGGACGCCGAGGTGCGTTTGTACGACCGACTCTTCACGGTGGCCGAGCCGGACACTGGCGCGGATTTCCAGGCCACGCTCAACCCGCATTCACTGGAAGTCATCACTGTCAAATGCGAGCCCAGCCTGAAGGACGCTTCACCAGCGGAACGCTATCAGTTTGAGCGCCTGGCCTACTTTGCCTTGGACAAGGACAGCGCCCCCGGCAAGCTGGTATTTAATCGTACGATTACTTTGAAGGATAACTGGGGGAAGGAAACGCATAAGCCATAATGGCTGTCAGCCCGCCAACGATCTATGTAATTGCCGGTTGCAACGGCGCTGGGAAGACGACGTTTGCCCGGCAGTTTCTGCCGCATGAAGTGAAGTGTTTGAACTTTCTGAATGCGGATTTGATTGCCCAAGGATTATCGCCGTTGGATACCGGCGCGGCGGCTTTGAAAGCCGGGCGGATTCTCCTCGCTGAATTCCGTCTGTTTGTGGCCAAAAAACAGACTTTTGCCTTTGAAAGCACCCTCAGCGGGAGAACCTATATTGGTCTGTTGCAGCAGGCGAAACTGGCAGGGTTTCAGATTTACCTGCATTATCTTTGGCTGCCAAATCCTACCATGGCGATTGCCCGGGTACGGGATCGTGTGAAAATTGGCGGCCATCATGTCCCGGCGGCTGATATCCGACGGCGTTATGGGCGCAGTCTGCTTCATTTTGTCAATGACTTCGCTCCGCTCGCCGACCGCTGGGCGGTCTGGGACAACCAAACCAGCCCACCGATACTGATGGCCAAATCCGAAGCTTGCCCGCTCGACCAGCTAAAGGCTAAACTTGGGATGTCATGAATAAACGTAACGGGCATACTCAAAAGGACGATTTCATAGCGCCAGCTCGGCGGGCGTTTCGTCGCGTTGCCCGGCAAATACGTTCCGAGCATGCCAGACTTGGGCTGCCGCTCGTAGTGGGTGAAAACGGGAAAATACGCCTTGTTCGGGTCCGGTAAGTAGTCAAAAGCATCAGGCGATTTGTTTCCGGAAGAATAATTCGAATTTATTAAAAAATGATCCGCTTCAGTTCCAGTTTCCTCACCATTTTTTGTTTCCTGGCCACCGCCGTCGCGCGGGCGGACTTGATTCTGGAGCAGCAGTCCGATGATAGCACGGTCACCAACCATGTCATCGTGAAGGTGCATGGGGATAAAATGCGCATGGATCAGACGAATACCAAAGGGCGTGATTTCAGCGTGGTGGTGGACATGAATACGCGTGATTCGATCACCCTTTTGCCCAAGGTAAAAATGTTTCTAAAGCTGTCCGGTGCGGAAGTGCGGGCGCAGATCGAGGTGAAAAACAAGACGGCGACCAACAATGAGGCGAATTTGCTCCCGGCCCCTTGTATGGACACCGGCAAAGGGGACAAGGTGGACGGTTTTGACACTGAAATCTATACTTGGAGGGGCGCGTATGGCATCAGCAAGACCCTCTGGGTGGCCACCAACTTCCCGAACTTTGAATCGATCCGGAAGGAAATTGCCAAGATTGACCAGTTCAACATTTCCGGTCCGCACCGGAATGTGCAGCCGGAAATGAGCCTGCTGCCGGGCATGGCGCTCAAGACCCAGTCCATTGGCGGCGGCCAGACCAACATCATTTACACAATTTCCGTAAAACAGGAGCCGGTGGAGCCGGCCTTGTTTGAACTGCCCCCGGATTATACGCCGTGGAAACAGCCGCCGGCGACGCCGGGCGGTGCCGTTGCGCCGGCGAGGAACTGACCCGTTGCCGGCAGAAGTAGTAGATTACTGATGCGGGTGCCGGCTGCGCAGAAAGATTGACGTGCGGAATATATAGGTTATCAAGCAGATATGACAGCGGAAGTGGCCTTGCAAAGGCAAATCGAACATTATCGACGGATGACTGGCGAGCAGCGTCTGGCGATCGCCTTGGATTTGCACACCATGGCGTGCGACATTGCCCGCGAGGGCATCCGGCGGCAACATCCAGCCGCTGATGCCGTCAAAGTTGAAGAACTCCTGCAATCCCGCCTTAAACTTGTGCGTGGCGTATGAACGAGCGGGAACTGCTGGTTGATTGTCTTCGTCGCTTGAACCGGGCTGCGGTTAGTTATTATCTCACCGGTTCGATGGCCAGCAACTATTGGGGCATCCCGCGTACCACGCACGATTTGGATTTTGTCATTTATTTCCTTTTCGCCGCCGGTTGAACGTATAATTTCCCCGCCAAGTTTATGATGCAATCCCGTCGCGATTTTGTTCGCACCCTATTTGTTGCCACGCAGGCGACATTGGTTGGTACTTTGCTGCCCGGCAACTTGTTCGCCGCCGATGCCAAGTCCGGAGGGCTGAATTTTCTCGTGTTCGGTGACTGGGGCCGGAACGGTGAAAAGGATCAGCACGATGTGGCCGTCCAGATGGGAATCGCAGCCGAGGAAATCGGGGCGAAATTCGTCATCTCCGTCGGTGATAATTTTTACGAGAATGGCGTTGCGTCCGTGGACGATCATCAGTGGCAGACTTCATTTGAAAAAGTTTATACCGCGCCTTCGTTACAGGTTCCCTGGCAGGTGATTCTGGGCAACCACGATTATCACGGGAATTGTGAAGCCCAGATTGCCTACAGCCACGTGAGCCACCGCTGGAACATGCCGGCGCGCTATTACACCCGCACGGAACGGATCGACGCCCAGAATGCGGTGGATTTCTTTTACCTGGATTCGACGCCCATGGCCAAGTGGCATGGCACCGAACGTATTTTCAGCAAAAATCTGGCAGCTCAAGATATTGACCACCAGCTCGCCTGGTTCAAGGCCGCCCTGGAAGCATCCACCGCGCCGTGGAAAATCGTGGTTGCCCACCATCCGGTTTACTCCGGGGGCGAACATGGGGATACGCCTTATATCATCAAACGCATCCTGCCGCTCCTGCAGGAGCACAAGGTGCAGGCATATTTCAACGGTCACGATCACGACCTCCAACACTTGCAGGCCGGCACGGTAAACCTATTCTGTTGCGGTGCCGGTTCCAAGGTCCGGCCCACCAAAACGACCCCGCACTCGCACTTCGCCCAATCCTGTTCCGGCTTCGTTACTGTGGCTATGCAGGCGGAACAGCTGGCTGTGCGCATGATTGATGACCATGGGAAACTGGTGTACACCGCCACGGTGCCGCGGGTTGCGGTGTAAACGGAAGGCCACCCTTGCCGGCAGGGGGTAAAACAACCATTAACCGAAAACAGGGTTTCCTACTTTCCGTCCGCTCGCTTATGGTTATGGCAGTGTCACGCACATGAGCAAACCATCCAAATCGCAGTGGAACTTCGGCGAACTGTTTCCGGTCGAAACGGCGCGCAAGGTGCTGTCCGTATGGGAACTCACTTCGGATATCAAACGCCTGCTGGAAAAACAGATTGGCCAGGTCTGGGTGAGCGGTGAAATCACCAATCTCCGCGCCCAAAGCTCCGGGCACATGTATTTCACGCTCAAGGATGTCGCGGCCCAATTGAGCTGTGTGCTGTTCCGGGGGACGGCTACGGCCAGCCGCCAGCTGCTCGCCGATGGCCAGAAGGTTTTATTGCAGGGGGATGTCACAGTATATGAGGCGCGCGGGCAATATCAGATGATTGTTCGCGCGGTGGAGTTGCAGGGCGTGGGCGCTTTGCAGGCGGCGTTTGAAAAGTTGAAACAGAAGCTCAATGCGGAGGGACTGTTCGCGCCGGAACGGAAACGTCCTTTGCCGACCTATCCCCTGCGCATTGGTTTGGTGACGTCGCCCACCGGGGCGGCCATTCGGGACGTGTTGCATGTCATTCAGCGGCGGCATCCTGGACTGGAGATATTTCTCGTGCCCAGCCGGGTACAGGGTGATGGCGCGGCCGGCGAAATCGCGGCGGGCATCCGGTTGCTGAATGAGGCCGACTTGGGGTTGGACTTGATTTTGATCACCCGGGGCGGCGGGTCATTGGAGGATTTATGGGCGTTCAACGAAGAGGTCGTGGCCCGGGCGATTTTTGAATCCGCGTTGCCGGTGGTGTCGGCGGTGGGGCATGAAATTGATTTTACCATCGCCGATTTTGTGGCGGACCTGCGGGCGGCCACGCCGAGCGCGGCGGCGGAACTCATCACCGAAGGCGTTTTTGCGAGCCGCGAATTTGTGGCGGCGACCCCGGCGCGGTTGCGGCAATTGGTCACCCGCCGGCTGGAACGGGAGGAGCAGAATCTGGATTCGCTTGCCGGCCGGATGGCCCGGCGCCATCCCCGGCGCGCGTTTAATGAATCCCTTCAGCGGCTGGATGACTGCCTGGCCGGTCTCTTGCGGGGGCTGAAAACCGGGGCGCGGTCCCAGGCGCTGCGGTTGGATAATCTTACCGGCCGATTTTTACGCGCCCAGCCGGCCCACGCCATCAAGGCCCGGCGCGAAGCGTTGCATCAGCTGGGGCGGCGGCTCAACGCTTTAGGACCGCAACAGGTGCTGGCGCGGGGCTATTCGATCACCATGGAAGAAGCCACAGGCAGGGTGATCAGCGATGCGGCCACCGTGAAGCCTGGCCAAAAGCTCAGGACCCGCCTGAAAAACGGCGAGATTATCAGCCAGGCGGAAGGCTAATGACCCGCCTGGATGATTAGATTGTCGAATTTGGAGGTCAACGTTTCCCTACGTCTCCGCGCTGGACGTGGATGCGGGATTTTCTTATGCTAGCCGGATGTCAAAACCAGCCAAGGCCGGTGACGCGGCCAAAGGTGCCCCGTTGTTTGAAGAGGCCTTGCAAAAACTAGAGGGCATTGTCGAGTCCATGGAGGCCGATGATTTGCCGCTGGAGACGCTGCTCGCCCGGTATGAAGAGGGCGCGCGGTTGGTAAAACTCTGCCAGGAAAAACTGGCCGAGGCGGAAGTGAAGATCCAGCAGCTGGAGAAAAATGCGTCAGGCGAAATTAAACTTAAGCCGCTTGACCTGTCGGAAGAATAAAATATGAGTCGATACTTGGACATGGTGGACGGGCCGGAGCAGGTCAAAAAGCTCACGGTGCCGCAATTGCAAGAGCTCGCCGGCGAAATCCGGACCGAGTTGATTGATGGTCTCGCCAAAGGCGGCGGCCATCTCGGACCCAATCTGGGCGTGGTGGAACTCACCATCGCCCTCCATCGCGTCTTCAATTCGCCCAAGGACAAATTTGTCTGGGACGTCAGCCATCAGATTTACGTTCACAAGATTCTGACTGGACGCCGTGACCGGTTCCGCACCATCCGCCAGACGAACGGATTGAATGGCTTCGCCCTCCGGACGGAGAGCGAGCACGACTGCTTTGGCGCCGGCCACGCCGGTACGGCCCTCTCCGCTGCCTTGGGGATGGCGGCCGCCCGCGACAAGCGCGGCAGTGATGAAAACGTGGTCTGCGTTTTCGGCGATGCGGCTTTGACCAACGGCATTTCCTTTGAGGCGCTGAACAACCTCAAGCCAACCACCAAGAAGTTCATTGGCATTCTGAATGACAATGAATGGAGCATCGCGAAGAACGTCGGGGCCATCTCCGATTATCTCAACAAGCTCATCACGAATCCCAGCTACAACAAGCTGTCGCGCGATTTCGAGAATTTCGTCCGCAAACTACCCAAGGGTGACATCGCCCTGAAGCTGGCCCACAAAGCCGAAGAAGGCTTCAAGGGTGCGCTGACGGGCGTGAGCCTGAAGCAGAACGTTTCGACCTTGGAAGCCGATGGCCGGGGCGGTCATGGCAGCCCGGTGTTTTTTGAGGAAATGGGCCTGCGCTATCTCGGCCCGATTGACGGCCACAACCTGCCGTTGCTGATCAGCACGCTGGAATTTGCCAAGCAGTGCGATCACCCGATTGTCATCCACGTGCTGACGCAAAAGGGCAAGGGCTTTGAAGCCGCGCTCAAGCAGCCGGAAAAATTCCACGGCCTCGGACCGTACAACGCCCAGACCGGCGAAACGGCGTCCGCCAAGCCCGGCACCCCGCCGCAATATCAGGACGTCATGGGCCAGACCATGGTCCGCCTGTGCCAGTCGAATCCCAGCGTGGTCGGCATCACCGCCGCCATGCCCAGCGGCACCGGCATGAAGCACCTCGAAAAGGCCATGCCCGACCGTTATATTGATGTGGGCATTGCCGAGGAACACGGTGTCATCTTTGCCGCCGGCATGGCCACGATGGGCTATCGTCCGGTGGTGGCGATTTATTCCACCTTCCTGCAACGTGCCTACGACTGCATCCATCATGATGTCTGTCTCCAGGATCTGCCGGTGATTTTCTGCATGGACCGCGCCGGCCTTTCGGCCAACGACGGCCCCACGCATCACGGCCTGTTTGATATTTCGTACCTGCGCTGCCTGCCGAACGTCGTCGCCATGGCTCCGGCCAATGAAGATGAACTGGCTGACATGATGTACACCGCCACCAAGCTGAATCATCCCTCCTTTATCCGTTATCCGCGCGGCGTCGCCGAAGGCGTGCCGATCAAGGCGGAACCGAAGCAGTTGGAAGTGGGGACCGCAGTTGTGAACCGGAATTTTGCCGGTAACGGCTCGCCCAAGGTGGCGTTGTTCGGTCTGGGACCGATGAACGCCATTGCCCGCAACGCAGCCATCCAGTTGACGGCGGAAGGCTTTGATGTCGCGGTAATCAACCCGCGCTTCACCAAGCCGATTGACGCCGCCACGCATGAAACCTTCGGTCGCACCGCCGAACTCGTGATCACGTTGGAAGACCACGTCCTCATGGGCGGGTACGGCTCCAGCGTGCTGGAATTGTACAACGAGAAGCGGGTCACGACCCCGGTCGTCCGGATCGGCTGGCCCGACCAGTTTATCGAACACGCCACCACCCAGGACGAGCTGCGCCATAAGTACGGTCTGTCGGTGGATAACACCGTGGCTCAGGTTCGGGCGTTTTTCGGCAAGACCGCCCCGGCGGCCCCGCAGCTGGCGGCGGTCTGATAACCTGATGCAATCTGACGGCAAAAGTTCAGCGGGCAATTCAGCCGGCTGAACTTTTGTCATTTTTAGCCAACATGAATAAGAAAGAAATCGCCGAGAAGTTACGGTTTGAAATCGGCCATCTGGAACTCGCCATCAAGAAGACCCAGGAACGCTGCGAAAAGCTGAAGGTGTTCTGCCTGGATTTGGAGGAGGAAATCGCCGTGGCCGAGGGAACCATTCCGAAGCCGGAGGCCCCCAGCAAATTCCGGAAAGTGGTGGACAGCGTGTTTGGTGAGACGCCCAAGGCCCGCAAACGGTAATTTCAGTCGCCCCAAACCCGGCTTGTCCTGCCGCTTGGCTGACATTTTAGGGGGGATGTGCGCTCTTTCTTGTTGAGGTAATTCCAAGAAATGGTGCGTTTCTTTCCTTGATTTTCCCCGGGTAACGCCTTTTCCTATTGGATAGCAGTTTACACAAATAATTAATCGTACCGAATCATGGCCTATACCACTTGCACTGTTCCCGCTGGCGGGAAGATTTCCATTACAAACGGCAAGCTCAGCGTGCCGGAAAACCCGATCGTTCCGTTCATCCGTGGCGACGGCACCGGTCCGGATATCTGGGCTTCCAGCGTGCGCGTCTTTGATGCGGCGGTGGCCAAAGCTTACGGCGGCAAACGCAAGGTCTCCTGGTTCGAAGTCTTCGCCGGCGAGGAATCGTTCAAGAAGTTCAACAACTGGCTGCCGGATGACACAGTTGACGCCTTCCGCGAATATCTCGTGGGCATCAAGGGACCGCTGACCACGCCCGTGGGCGGGGGCATCCGCTCGCTGAACGTGGCCCTGCGCCAGATGCTGGATCTCTACGTCTGCCTGCGCCCGGTGCAATATTTCACCGGCGTGCCCTCCCCGGTCAAACGCCCGGAGAAGGTGGACATGGTCATCTTCCGCGAAAACACCGAGGACATTTATGCGGGCATCGATTTTGAAGCCGGCAAGGAAGCCGCCCTCAAGACGGTTGAGTTTTTGAAGGCCAACTTTCCGAAGGATTTCAAGAAAATCCGTTTCGGCGACCAGCCGGAAACCGTTGGCATCGGCATCAAGCCGGTCTCCAAGCTTGGCACGGAACGCCTGTTCCGCTCGGCCGTCGAATACGCCATCATCAACAAGCGCAAGAGCGTGACGATTGTCCACAAGGGCAACATCATGAAGTACACCGAAGGCGCCTTCCGCGACTGGAGTTACGGTCTGGCCAAGAGCGAATTTGGTGCGGTGGAGATTGACGGCGGTCCGTGGTGCCAGATTCCCGAAGGCAAACCCGGCGCGGGCATCATCATCAAGGACGCCATCGCCGACATCGCCCTGCAACAGGTGCTCACGCGCCCGACGGATTTCGATGTGATTGCCACGCTGAACCTGAATGGTGATTACCTGAGCGACGCCCTCGCGGCCCAGGTCGGCGGCATTGGTATCGCCCCCGGCGGCAATATCAATTACCTCACCGGTCACGCCATCTTTGAAGCCACCCACGGCACCGCGCCCAAGTATGCCAACAAGGACATGGTTAACCCCGGCTCCGTGGTGCTCTCGGGCGAAATGATGTTCCGCTACCTCGGCTGGACCGAAGTGGCCGACTTGATCATCAAGGGCCTGAATGGCGCCATCGGGTCCAAGAAGGTCACCTATGATTTCGCCCGCCTCATGGAAGGCGCCACCGAGATCAAGTGCTCGGCGTTCGGCGAGAATATTATCGCCCATATGTAATTAATGGCCACGGCTCCGGCCGGTGAATTAATCCTGCAAACGGCGGCTGTTTGACGACAGCCGCCGTTTTTATTTGTTGCCTGGCTGCCGTCGGGAGGATCCCTGGTTTCCCTTATTTTAAAGGGGTTTTAAGCTGATTTGTGTGCAAAAAACTTGCGCTGAAGCCAAGGTCAAATATCCTGCCAAAACAGATAATGGATGTCTCAGAATTAAGATCCTTGTGGTTGAACGGCGTCCCGACGTTTTGGGATCGACTGGCTGCCCTAATCCGTGAGGATAACCGGGCTTTTGCCGAGCTGTTTCTGCTCTCCGCTTGGCGCAAAATGGCCCAAGCCCGCAAACTTACTTCTGCCGGCAAAGCCTCCAACCGGTCATTTGGCGTGGTTACCATGTCTATCCGGTGAACGCATGATTATGCCGACGCCCAAACCGAATCTCTCCGGCGATAGCTGGCTGAATCCCTGGCATGTGGATCCGGCGGTGAACCGGAATTATGATTTCATTGATGGGCTGCGGGGTATGGCCATTTTGATGGTCATTTGCTGCCATCATTTCTACGTGAATCCGCAGGCGGGACCGGGGGTGCAGTTCATGGGCAATTTCTTTGGCGCATGCGGGCGCGGGGTGGTGCTGTTCTTTGCCCTTTCGGGCTTTCTGATTGCGTGGCCTTTTTGGAAGCGCAAGGTGGGGCAGGCACCACTGGTGGTGCCGCCGGGCTATGCCCGCCGGCGGTTTTGGAAGATTTATCCGCCACTGGCGGTTTCGGTTCTGTTTTTTACTGTTTGGAACATTGCCAAAACCGGCGACTGGTCCTTTGCCGGAATTGCGGCCCGGTGGTTGTCCGGGCTGGCGTTTCTGCTGCCGGTGGATGGGCGGTTGAACCCGGTGATGTGGTCGCTGGCAGTGGAGGTGCAGTTTTACCTGTTTCTCCCGCTGTTCTTTCTGGTGTGCCGGCGGCTCCGGCCGATGGCTTGTCTGGGGATGACTGGCCTGTTCTTCTTGGTGATTCCGGTGATGGCGCGGGTGTGGATGAAGTCCGGTCCCACATTTCACCCTTACATCGATCCGCATTTTCCAGCCGGGTTGGATGCCTTTTTTCTGGGAGTGCTAATGGCTGGGTTGCACAATCTGAATCTGCTCAAAAAAGGCTGGGCTAACATTGGCTGTCTTGGGTTGGGGCTTTGGCTGGTGGCCTTGCTGACTTCGGCGGCCATGACGGTCTGGTGGGGGCCGCAAACGTTCTGGCAGGATCAGGGGATTGATTTGATGGAGAAGATTGCCTCGGGATTGTTATTGCTGTTGGTCGCGGATCCGGAGCACCGGGTGGTGCGATGGCTCTGCCATCCGGTACTGCGCTGGTGTGGCATTATCAGCTACGAATGGTATCTGTTTCATCAGCCGATTTTCTATTGGTTCCGCTTCCAGCTGGGACCGGCGGGGGGCAATGTGTTGATTTACGCGGAGATCATGATCGGTTCACTGGTGACCGGGCTGCTGGTTTCCGCGTTAGTTTACCGGTTTTTCTCCCTGCCAATATTGAAACGGGGGCGCAAGCCGCCGTCACCTGCCAAAGTCTGATTACATGCGAGCCTGGGGATTAGTTTTGCCTGGCCCGCCAAGACTCTGCTTAACTTTTTATCACTTGCTCGTAGAGGGATTTTAACTGCGCGCCGATTTCCTTCCAGGCCAGCGGTTTGGGGGGCCGCGGCAGGGTGGGGGCGGCATCGTAAAAGGCGCGCAATGCCGTGGCAGTGAGGGCCGCATTTTTGGTTACGGGAGCATAGCTGGCCCGGGCTTCAAAAGTGGTGCGGGCCCAAGGCAAATCGCTCAGCAGCAACGGACATTCACAGGCACCGGCTTCCAAGGCAGACAGGCTCAGGCTTTCCATGTTGCTCAACAGCACAAATCCTCGGGCGGCCCGGTAAATTTCCGCAAGCCGGCGGCGGTCGTTGATGGCGCCTTCAAAACGGACGAATTCCGGATGCTGTTTGGCCAAGGCGAGAAATTGGCGGGCGTAAGGCTCGGTTTCAGCGTAGGCACGACCGATGATCCAGACGGGGGTCTGGGCGATGACAGCGGCCTGGGCGAGCTCAAGAACACGTTTGCGTTCGTGGATGGTGGCGGTGCAAACCAGCCACGGTCCCCGGGGTTGCGGGCCTGAATTAAGGAAGACTTCTTCGACGCCGTTGGGAATGACGTGGATCCGTTCGCGCGGGGCGGCGAACAGGTAGTTCATCAGGTGGCCTTCCCACGGGGTCAGGGCGACGATGGCGTCAGCCTGACGGTAGGAATCCCAGTGGAAGGGGGTGATGAAACTGCGGGGGGCAATGCGTTCGATGGTGCGGCTGATGGTCTTTTGCAGGAGCAACTGGCGCGGAGTGCGGGAGCCGGTGGCGGTGAGCAATTCGGCCATGACGACCTTGATGCCTTTTTGCTGCGCGAGGCGGACGTGGTCGGCGGGCATGCGGCCAAAGTAGTGGATCAGGTCGGCCGACTGGGATTCGTCATACCAGCGCGTGTATTCAACCTCCACGCCGTTTTGTTTCAGGGCGGCCTCGGTCTGTTCGATTTGAATCTGCCAGCCGCCGTGGGCGAGGGCAAACGGCAGCGTGCTGTTGATGAGAACTTTCATTCCTGATTTCCGGGGGCAGTCTAGCGGGTGGCGGAAATCAAACCAATGCTAAATGCCAAATCTGGAAATCAGTCCAATCCGTTTTTGGTCGCCGCTTGCAAGCGTTGCAGATCGGACAGATCACTCGCATTGTAAGCCGTTTCCCAGCGGGAGGTGAAGACCTTGGCGGCCTGCCAGCGCCAATGCTCCACGTGGCCGTCGGCAAAGGCCAGATTGGCCCCCTGCGCATGCCGGTCTGCCGGCAGATCCAGCCAGTCATTGGCATAGGAGCTGTCCGTTGAGAAAATCCCGAACGTCGCATCCCAGATGTCCTGTTCCTGTGTATCAATCAGCACAAACAGATTGGATGGCGCCGGGGCAATGATCTGCGTAGCCTTGCGGTAGGAGCCCACGGCGTCATCGCAGTTCAGGCTGATGTTCATGCAGTAACTGCGCGTGCGCAGCAGGGCGGAATTGCCGGTAACCGTGGACTGGTCCGCCGGGCAATGGTAAATGCCATGCGAACGGTTATACGGAAACAACACGCCGCTCTCGAGGTTGGCAAAGGTGGCGTCGGTAGGAGCCACGCCCGGACACCACGACGACCCCGTCTCACTTAAAAATGGTGTGTCGGTACTGCCGGGCGAGGAAAGACTGTAAAAGGAATTATTCGGCGCGGTCGCGTCATCATTGTCGCCCGCATACAGATGCCAACTCACCTGCTGCTGTTTCAGGTTGTTCAGGCAGACCACGGAGTTTACCCGGGATTTGGCCCGCGCCAGCGCCGGCAACAGCAAGGCTGCCAGGATTCCAATGATCGCAATAACCACCAGCAGTTCCACCAGGGTGAAGCCGTTCATCGCACCGGAGGGCGCCGTCCGACTATTGTCAGGCATGGTGTTCATGAGGTTTTCGGGGTTAAGTGGTTCTGCCGGGTGCCCGGGGCAGGCACCCGGCAGGGTTGAGCGCAGGCGAATCCAACTAACTCAACTCGTCATTTTTTCGTGCCTGAGGGTGCATTCGTGCCCGTGCCGGGCGGTGGATTGTTGGTGCCACCCTTCGGCGGCAGCGGCGGCAAATTCGTGCCGATGATGGGCGGCGGACTGTTGGTCCAGACCGGCGGCAAATTCGTGCCCGTGATCGGCGGGGGCGTATTGGTGCAGACCGGGGGCGGTGTGTTCGTACCGATAATCGGCGGTGGATTGTTCGTGCCTCCCGGGGGTGGAAAGGGAGGTGGGTTATTGGTGCCACCCTGTGGAGGAGCGGGCGGCAGATTGGTGATGGTGATGGGGGGCGGTGTGTTGGTGCCGGGTTTCGCAGGCGGACCACCTGAACCAGAACTGGGTCGCGGGGTGATGGCGAGCACCGAGGCGCATACAGCAATGCCTGCCATGATGGCCACGGAGAACTTGGTTTCGGTATTCATACGTCTTTTATGTTTTGGGAACTGCCTGGTCGGTCGCTTTGAGTTTTGACCGGCCGGTATGGATGGAACAACGACATTCTGCCACACCGCACCTTAAGACAACATGAAGGCCAACAACATCTGTCAGCCCCGTGTATAAAATGATTTCAACCCGCCTGATTAAACAAAACCGCCAGCGACATCCATCTGTCGCTGGCGGAAGCGGGGCAGGGGAGTGGTGGTGAAAAAGAGAACGGCGGACTGGCGTTCACATCCATTATTAAGCCAGCCCGCCGTCTTGCCGTTCACTCGAACGGAAGTCCGAAAATCAGTTATCAACCGGTGGAGGTCCTGATGGCGGGTTTCCGCCATCCCCGCCACCCTGGGTGTCACCGCCACTGCCGCTGTCGAAGCGGGGCGGCGGAGGTGGTTGGATTTCATCCAAACTAATCCGGCCATCGCCATTCTTATCCAGTTGCTTCAGCGTGGTTGGGGCATTCGCCAGTTCATCGGCATCAATGACGCCGTCGTGATTGGCATCCAGCGCCTTAAAAATCAGATTGGGTGGAGGGCGATGGTGGAAGTCTTGACCGTCTTCCGAACTGCAGATTGGACCAGCAGAGGGGCTTTTTTCCTGGGCGAGGGCGAGGGCAAAGGTCCCGCCCAAGGCAAGGCTGACGGCGGCAAGCATGAGTTTTGTATTCATTGCTTCGTGGCTGTGTCTGGTTGTGAATTCACTGTTCACAGCAACACCATAACCCAGGCCACCTTAAGAAAACGTGAAGGGAGCGGAACCCGCCCGAAAATAAAAATTCCGGCCGGGAAGCCCGGCCGGAATATGCTGATATGATATTTTCTTTGGTGCCCGCTCAGGTCCAGAGCTTTTCCGGATATTCGCCGGCGGCGATCAACTTGCGGATATTTTCCACCACAAACGGACGGTCTTCGCGGTACGTCACGCCAAACCAGGAGGAGGTGGTGCGCAACACTTTGACATTGGCCTTGCCGGCCTGCACGAGATCATTGACCGTGCTCGGAATATAGCATTCGCTCTTTTCCGCCTTGCCGCTCTTTTCCAGGAACGCCACAAAACTGCTGTTGAGCTGCGGAAAGAGGGCCGGGTTAAACGCCCACATGTTCATGGAAACCGATTCATTGCCGGTGAGCGGCGTCACTTTGCCCGCTGCATCCGTGTTCTTGGCGGCACCGCCGTCGGGCGTGATGGCCGTCAATTCCACCACCGTCTTGAGGCTGCCGGTTTCGTCCACCTGGCAGATCCCGCGTGCCACGCTGCCGAATTCGGACAGGGTATTGCGCAGGATGAACCCGACCATCGCGTAATCGCTGGTGCCACTGGTCAGGTGCTTGGCCAGCAGGCGGTACGATTCTGCTCCGTAAAAGTCATCCGCATTGATCGCCGCAAACGGTTCGCGGATGGTGTCCGCCGCCATGAGAATGGCATGGCTGGTGCCCCAGGGCTTGGTGCGGCCGGGAGGCACGGTGAAGCCAGCCGGCAGCTTGTCCAGTTCCTGAAATACGTATTCCACGGCAATGCGCTTTTCAAAGCGGGTGCCGATCACTTCGCGGAAGGACTGCTCGATGTCCTTGCGGATCACAAACACCAGCTTGCCAAAACCGGCGCGGATGGCGTCATAGATGGAATAATCAATGATGGTCTCGCCGTTGGGGCCGACCGGGTCAATCTGTTTCAACCCGCCATAGCGGCTGCCCATGCCGGCGGCGAGAACGAGTAAAGTGGGTTTCATTTGCAATTAGTTATTTGGTTATTTTCAACGGCGGTCGATTATCAACCGCACGCAAAGCAGGCTAGGCTGACCGCCGGAAATTGTCCAGCCGTCCCACCGTTACCGCCCTATTTTCACGTCCCCAACGTACCGGTGCGAATGCTAGCCGTAGATACCACAAATGGGTGAGTCTGATCGCTTTATGGTCTTTTAATAATCCTTAAGCGGCACATAGACAGTATGTTGAGGTGAAGTTGGTGGTCGGGTTCGGGGTATGCGGATGGGGTTTCCCGGCTGGCCGTTTAAAGTTGATTTTCACCCCCTTTGCCCTTAGGCTCCCTCTATCTCGATCGGCGCATGGTGCGTTGGCGAAACTTTTTTTATGGCTGAAGGATACTGCGTTAAATGCAAGGCCAAGAAGGAAATCGTGGATGGCGTTGAAGAAACGATGAAGAACGGCCGCAAAGCCATCAAGGGCAAATGCCCCACCTGCGGCACCGTCATGTTCAAGATCCTCGGCAAGGCGGCTCCCGCCGCGCCCACCGCGCCCACCACGCCGCCACCGCCCACGGTTTGATTTTTTATGTCATCACAGCTCGCTTACGTCATTGTAACCCCCTATTCACTGTACAAATCCAGGACCGGCGGCATTCTCAGCCGCCTCATCACCCGGACCGGTCTCGATCTGGCCGACTTGCGGATGTTCGCTCCCAGTGCCGAACTGGTGAAAGAATACGCGGATACCATCGTTTCCGCCCATGATACGCAGGATCGCAAGATTCAGGAACTGCTCCGGGACTATGTCCTCGAACACCTGTCCCCCGATCCCAAGACCGGCCGCCGCCGCCGCGTTATGGTGCTGCTCTTCCGCGGGGAAGACGCCGTCCGCAAGGTCCGCAACGTGGTTGGCAATCTGAGCCCGTCCCGCCGCGGTGGCGAAACCATCCGTGATACCTATAGCGACCTCATCA